>CAJFMF010000009.1 GCA_904391375.1 Candidatus Gallimonas faecavium
TCTCTGCACCGGCGCCGAAAATTTCCCGATCGACATTCCGCTTTTCCCTGCGTATGCGTTTCGAGCAACCCGAATAAATTGCGCCGCCCGCCGTCAGATGACGGCGGGCGGCGTTTTCTGTTTCTTTTTTCCGAAAAGGCAGGCGCTGTCCTGCCTTTTTGCACACGGCGAAGAACTGTTCGTCATTCGCCACGAAAAGAGGGCGGAGCGTCCTCAAAGGATGTCGTTCCGATAGATGGGGAAGCGGTCGCACAGTGCGGCGACCTTCTCGGAGACGTCCGCAACGGCGTCTTCGCGTCCCTGAATGACTTCGGTGACGAGGTCGGCAATGTACGCCGCCTCCGCCTCCTTCATCCCGCGCGACGTGATGGCGGGCGTTCCGATGCGCACGCCGCTCGTCACGAAGGGCGAGGTCGTCTCGAAGGGAATGGTGTTCTTGTTGACCGTGATGTGCGCACGATCCAGAAGGGCCTCCAGATCTTTGCCCGTCATGTCATCCTTTCGCAAATCGAGCAGCATGAGATGGTTGTCCGTGCCGCCCGAGACGAGCCGCACGCCGTTCTGCATGAAGCGATCCGCCATCGCCGCGGCGTTGCGCACGATCTGCTGCTGATAGAGCTTGAACGCGGGCGAAAGCGCCTCTTTGAAGGCAACCGCCTTTGCCGCGATGACGTGCATCAGCGGGCCGCCCTGCGTCCCGGGGAACACCGCCTTGTCGATCGCCTTTGCATACTGCTCCTTGCACATGATGACGCCCCCGCGCGGCCCGCGCAGCGTCTTGTGCGTCGTGGTCGTGACGAAGTCGGCATACGGCACGGGGCTGGGGTGCAATCCCGCCGCCACAAGGCCCGCGATGTGCGCGATGTCCACCATCATCAGCGCCCCCACCTTGTCGCAGATGGCGCGGATGCGCGCAAAGTCAATAATGCGCGGATAGGCGCTCGCGCCCGCCACGATCATCTTCGGCTTGCACTCCAGCGCCGTCTTTTCCATGAGATCGTAGTCGATGGTCTCCGTTTCCTCGGAGACGCCGTAGGGAACGATCTTGAAGAAGATCCCCGAAAAATTGACGGGCGAACCGTGGGTAAGGTGTCCGCCGTGCGAGAGGTTCATGCCCATCACGGTATCGCCCGGTTTGAGCATGGCAAAATAGACGGCAAAATTCGCCTGCGCGCCCGAGTGCGGCTGCACGTTCGCATGGTCACAGCCGAACAGCTCTTTCAGGCGGTCGCGCGCAAGATCCTCCACGATGTCCACATACTGGCAGCCGCCGTAATAGCGCTTTCCGGGATATCCTTCCGCATATTTGTTGGTGAGATGGCTGCCCATTGCCGCCATGACTGCAGGCGAGACAATGTTCTCGCTGGCGATGAGTTCGAGGTTTCCGCGCTGGCGGGCAAGTTCCTGCTCCATCGCCTTGCAGACCTGGGGGTCTGTCTTACGGATCGTGGTAAGATCGATCATATTTTTACCGTCCTTTTTTCAGATTACGCTTTATTATAACAGGATTTTTCGGAAATAGCAAGGACACGGCAATACTTTTCCGAAATTCTGCCGCCCGCCGTCAAATGACGGCGGGCGGCTGTCTTTCCCCTCCCGTCCGATCAGAATACGAACGCGAGAAGTTCTTGTATCCATGCGCCGCGTTCCGCTCGGACGCCGACGTTCCCCTGCGCCCCATCGGACTCATCGGACGTCTGTTCGGACCCCTGCGCGTCATCGGGCGTCCCATCGGACGCATCGGGTCCCGTTTCGGGAAGCTCCGCCGGCCCGTAATCGTAGAAGCCGCTCTGCAGGGCGATGGCGACGAGCTCGGCAAACTCCGCCTTGTAGGCGTCGGCCAGAAGGAGATCCCTGAGGTCTTCCAGCCGCACGAGGACGGCACCGAGAGAGGCGTTGCCGCGATACTGCGATTGGCGCAGCACGAGGGCGAATTCCGCCACGCACGCGGCGAAAGCAGTGTCCTGCGTTGCCTGTTCCTCGCCCGTGACGGTGAGCGTGACCTCGTCGTCCTCGCCCGCGGTGTTGCGATAGCGCACCGCAACCTCGGCAAGCGGGGCATCCGTGTCCGCGTCGGTGCGCACGATCTCGTACATGGCGGTCACGCAGAGATTGCTGCCGATCTCACCCGCGTCCGTATCGGCGTTGTTGAAGTCATCCTCGGACATGGTCTTCATGTCGTAGCCCAGCAGACGATAGGAGGACACCGTGTCCGCATCGAAGGTGATGCCCGCCTTCGCATCGTGCGCGACGGTATAGAGCGTGCCTGCCACCTCTTTGGTGAACACCTTTTCCGCCTCGAGCGGCGTATCGATGTAGGCATAGTTGCCGTTTCCGTTGAGGGCGAGCGTCTGCATGAAGTCGTCGCGCATGTTGCCCATGCCGACGGCCGCCACGGAGAGTGCGATGCCGCTCTTTGCCTTTTCCTGAATGAACTCGGTGAGCTCATCCTGATCGGATATGCCGACGTTGAAGTCGCCGTCCGAGAGCAGGATGACGCGGTTGTTTCCGTCTTCCGTGCGGAAGGCCTCCGCCTGTTCGTAGGCGCGGTCCAGTCCGCCCGAGCCGTTGGTCGAGCCGTAGGCGTTGAGCCGATCGATCGCGTTGCGGATGGCGGGCTTATTCTCCGCCGTCGCCTCCGTGCTCTCCAGAACGGTGCTTACGCCGCTTGCGTACGTCACAATGGACAGCCTGTCTCCCTCGCCCAACGTATCGACGAGCTTGTTCGCGCCGTACTTGACGAGGTCGAGACAGCTCTGCCCCTCCGTCCCCCACACGGTCGAACCCATGGAGCCCGAGACGTCGATCAGCAGGACGTAGTTGGCACTTCCCGTGCGAACGGCCTCTTCCGTCCTGAGGCCCAACGTCAGGAGCGAATGCGCATCATTCCACGGGCAGTCCGAGACGTACGCCGAAATGCCCACCGCCTCCCCCGCCTTGGGTGCGGGATAGGCGTAGTCAAAGTAATTGACGAGTTCCTCGAGACGCACTGAGTCGGGGGCGATCTGTAGACCCTCCCGCACCTGCGCACGGACGAGCGAATACCCCGCCGTATTCCGATCCAGCGAAAAATAAGAAGAAGGCGTCTGCGCCGTATCGACGAATCCCTGTTCGATCACTTCGTCATACACATAGTTTTCGTCGTCGCTCTCAAAGATCCCGTCTTCCATGGGGTAATACCCCATGCCCCCGCTGTTCGGGGCAACGCCGCATCCGCTCAGCAACGCCGCCGTCATCGCAAGACATCCGAGTCCGATCAACCGTTTTTTCATTGTTTTCCCTCCCGTTCGGGGCGATTTTCTCCCCCGTTCACTCTTACAACGCGCCGAACGGCCGTCCTGTCCCGCAAATCGGAAAATTTTTCCGTAAAAATTTCAGGCCTGCTCCGTGAGCAGCGCCAAGAAGACGCCGAGCGCCTCCTCCCGCTGTTGTCCCATGACGGTGAGATAGCACTCCCCTGCGGAAAGCGTCAGGCAGACATCCGTGACGGGCTCTCCGTTCCACGACCGATCGTCATACCGATAGACATATCCGTTGACGGAGCCCTCCGCCGACAGCTCTCCGAAGGGAATAAACTCCTCGGGGAGCATGGCGCCTTCCGTCAGATCAAAGGAGACGTCCGCACGCCAGCGGGTGAGTCCGCGGACGTATTCGACGTGCACCGAGAGCAGGACGTCTTCTCCGTTCTGTTCATAGAGCGTATAGCGCGCCGAGGCGTTCCTGGCGGCGTCAAAACGGGAGAAGCCGCTCAAAAACTGCCCGTACTCACCCTCCAACGCTGCATAGGTCGCGGGCTGCGCCTGCGCCGAGGCAAGCGAATAGAAGACGGCCTCCCCTTCGTCGGACGGCGCCTCCTGCGAAGGACTTTGCGGGACGTCCTGCATAAACCGCGGAAGAAGCAGCCCGACCGCCACGGCGGCGACCAAAAGCACGCACGCAAACGAGGAGACGATCTTCACGATCCTCCCCCGCACTGCCCGTCGTTCGGTCGCGGCGAGCGCGCGCTTCGCCTGCGTCAGATCACAGGGCGGCGCTTCGTTTCCGTCAAAGTATTTGCGGAACTCCCGTTCGATTTTTTCGTCCTTTTTCATGTCCTTCATTGTTCCAACGTTTTTCCTCCCCGTTTTGTCCCGCGGCAAAGAGAGAATTTCCTCCTCCGCTTGCCCCATGACGAACAGAGGGCCTTATTCTTTGTCTTGTCCCGCATTCAGAAGGCGGCGGAGGTTTTCTTCGGCAGACACGACGAGCCGCTGTACCGCAGACTTGCTCATGCCCGTCTCTTTGGCGATCTCGCGCAGGGTGAAATCGAGATAATAGCGGTAGTAGATCATTCTGCGTTCCAAAGGCGCAAGACGGGCGACGGCCTCTTCCAGAACGAGAGCGCCCTCCATGCGTTCGGGGCGATAGCGCTCGTCCGTCAGGTGGAAGAACGCGTCGATGTCCTCTTCCGCGCGCACCTTCCGTCTGCGCAGGAGGTCATAGGCGGTGTTGCGCACGATGCGCATGACAAACGCACACCCGTTCGTCCCGGGGCGATACCCGCCGATGCCGCGCGCGAGCTTTAAGAAACTCTCGCTCACGACGTCCTCGGCATCCGCGCGGTTGCACACGATGCCGCGCGCGAGGGCAAGCATTCGCCCGCCCAGAAGCGCATAGATGCCGTCCAGCGCATCGGCGTTTCCGTGCCTGAGCGCCCGCAGCAGCCATTCAATTTTTTCGCCGTCGGCAGGCGCCATGCGCTTCCCCCTTTCGTGCATTTTTTTCATTGTATCACATGCCGCCGCGTTTGTAAAGGGGGAAAAAGGCGGTGCCGCTGCGGCACCGCCCTCTCGTTTTGTTGAGCTGTCTTAGATGTACTTTTCCAGAAATGCCTTGAGCGTCGGCGCGGGGACATAGCCCAGGTTGTTTCCCACAGGAACGCCGTCCTTGAAGACGATGACGTTGGGAATGGACATGATCCCGTACTTTTGCGCCGTCTCGCCGTTGGCGTCCACGTCCACCTTGACGAAGGTCGCCCTTCCCGCCAGTTCACCGGCAATGCCGTCCAGCACGGGCGCGAGCATACGGCACGGGCCGCACCAGCTTGCCCAGAAATCGCACACGACGGGCCCCTTTTTGATGAGTTCTTCGAGCTGTGCGCCCGAGATCTCCATGACATTTTTCGACATATCAGATTCTCCTTTTAATATAGTCGGCAAGTTCGCCGAAATTCACTCGTTCGGATGCGGAAGTGCGCAGGTCTTTGACCTCTGCGGCACCCTCCGCAAGTTCCCGCTCGCCCAGCACCGCCACGAAGCGCGCTCCCGTCTTGTCCGCATACTTGAATTGCGCCTTGACGGAACGATCCATGAGGTCGGTCTCGCAGGAAATGCCCTCCCCGCGCAGTTTCTGCGCCAGAAGGAACGCCTTCTCGCGGGAGGGCGCATCCATTCCCGCAAGATAACACATGGCACCCGTGTCCGCAGGCGGCATGCAATTCTCCGCCTCCATGACGAGGAGCAGACGCTCCATGCCCGCGGCAAAGCCGACGGCAGGGACGGGCTTTCCGTCCATCTGCTCGAGGAGCGTATCGTATCGGCCGCCCCCGAGCACCGTCCCCTGCGCCCCCGCCGCATCCGAGACAAACTCGAACACGGTACGGCTGTAGTAGTCCAGTCCGCGCACGATGGACGCATCCACCGTGTACGCGATGCCCGCCTCCGTCAGAAGGGATTTGACCTGCTCGAAGTGCGCACGGCAGTCGTCGCAGAGGTAATCGAGCATCCGCGGCGCGCCCTGGGCGATCTTCTTACAGCCCTCCACCTTGCAGTCGAGAATGCGCATGGGATTTTTCTCGAACCGCGCACGGCAGTCCTCGCACATTTCTCCGATGTGGGGAGCAAAATATTCTTTCAGCGCCTGATGATAGCGCGCACGGCAGTGCTTGCAGCCGATGGAATTGATGCGGAGTTCCACCTTTTTGAGCCCGAGGCTCTTCAAAAAGGCATCGGCGAGTGAGATGACCTCGGCATCTGCCGCGGCACCCGCCGCGCCGTAGAGTTCGCACCCGAACTGGTGAAACTCGCGCAGTCTGCCCGCCTGCGGCCGCTCATAGCGGAACGCCGAAATGATGTAGTACGCCTTGAAGGGAAGCGCGCTCCCCGCCAGGCCGTGCTCGAGAAAGGCGCGCGCGACGCCCGCCGTCCCCTCGGGACGCAGGGTCACCGATCTGCCGCCCTTGTCGAGAAAGGTGTACATCTCCTTGTTGACGATGTCCGTCGTGTCGCCCACGCCGCGCGAGAAGAGCTCGGTGTGCTCGAAAACGGGCGTACGGATCTCTTTGAACGCATACGCTCCCGCGATTTCGCGCGCCTTTGCCTCAAGATACTGCCACTGATACGCCTGCGACGGCAGGACGTCTTTACAACCCTTCGGAATCTGAATCATGTGTGTTGTCCTTTCCTGTATTATTCTGCTTTGCGCGGGATACAGTTGCGTCCCGCCCGCTCCGACCGCCGCTCAAAAGGGGCGGCACGGTCTGCACGGGTGCGGCGCAGCTGCGCTTCATCGGTCTCACAAAACGTATTTTTTGAGGTCTCTGTCCTTGGTGATCTTCGCGAGGTGCTCCTCGACGTACTTGCGATCGATCTCCACCGTGACGACGGGATAGTTGCCGCCGCCCGCATTGAAGGAGATGTCCTCGAGCAAAAATTCCATGACCGTGTGCAGTCTGCGCGCGCCGATGTCCTCGCTCGTCAGGTTGATCTCTTCGGAAATTTCGGCGATCGCCTCGATGGCGTCAGGGGTAAACTTGAGGTCGACGTTGTCCACCGCGAGCAGCATGGCGTACTGCTGCGTGATGGAGTGCTCGGTATTGGTGAGGATGTTGACGAAATCCTCCTTGGTGAGGCTGGTGAGCTCCACCGAGACGGGGAAGCGCCCCTGCAATTCGGGAATGAGGTCCTCCACACGGGCGACATGGAAGGCGCCCGCGGCGATGAAGAGCATATAGTCCGTCTTGACGGCGCCGTACTTGGTCATGACCGTACTGCCTTCGACGATGGGAAGGATGTCGCGCTGGACGCCCTCGCGCGAGACGTCCGCCCCGCCCGTGTTCCCCTTCGCGGCGATCTTGTCGATCTCGTCGATGAAGATGATGCCGTCGTTTTCGGCACGGCGCAGGGCTTCGTCCGTCACGGCGTCGTCGTCGATGAGCTTGTCCGCCTCTTCGGCAATGAACATCTTCATCGCCTCGCCCACCGTCAGCTTGCGCTTCTTTTTCTTCTGGGGAAGCATCTCGCCGAAGATGGAGCCGAGGTTGATCGCCGCGCCGCCCGGAACAAGCTCCATGTTCTTGGGCTCGTCGCGCACCTCCGTCTCGATGACCATCTTGTCAAACGTCCCCTTCCGCAGCGATTCGAGAAGATTCTGCTCGAACACCTCGCGCGCCGTCTCGCCGCGGTCGGCCTTTTTGACCTCCGCGAGGATCTTGACCATCTTCTTCTCGGCCGTCTCGGTCGCCTTTACGGAGACCTCTGCCGTCTTTTCGTCCTTGACGAGCCGGACGGCGCATTCGACAAGGTCGCGCACCATGCCCTCGACGTCCTTGCCGACATAGCCGACCTCGGTGTACTTGGTCGCCTCCACTTTTATGAAGGGCGCCTTGACGAGCTTCGCAAGCCGACGGGCGATCTCCGTTTTGCCGACGCCCGTCGGGCCCTTCATGATGATGTTCTTGGGCGTGATCTCGTCGCGCACCTCCTTGGAGAGCTGCGAACGGCGATAGCGGTTGCGCAGCGCAATGGCGACCGCCTTCTTGGCCTCGTCCTGGCCGATGATGTGTTTATTGAGTTCGTTTACGATCTGTTTGGGAGAAAGATCCATCTGTATCCTCCTGAATTTTTACGCGGACGGCGTTCGGATGTTCGCCGTTCCGCCGCAACGCCCCTGCGGGATCACACCGTCTCGCAGATGATATGGTCGTTGGTGAACACGCAGATCTCGGAGGCGATCTTGAGCGCCTTGCGCGCGATCTCCTCGGCGGAGAAATCGGTGTTCTGTGCGAGCGCGCGCGCCGCCGCAAGGGCGTAGTTGCCGCCCGACCCGATGGCGCAGATGCCCTCGTCGGGTTCGATGACCTCCCCCGTGCCCGAGAGAATGAGTAGGGTGTCCTTGTCGGCGGTGATCATCATTGCCTCCAGCTTTCTGCCCATCTTGTCGCTGCGCCAGAGCTCGGCGAGCTCCACCGCCGAGCGCATGAGGTTGCCCGCAAATTTGTTGAGCATTCCTTCAAAGCGCTCCGAGAGCGCAAACGCGTCCGTCACCGAACCGGCAAACCCGAGAATGACTTTTCCGCCGTAAATGCGGCGCACTTTGACCGCCGTGTTCTTGAAGATGACGGACTCGCCCATCGTGACCTGTCCGTCGCCCGCGATCGCGGTGACGCCGTCCTTCTTGACGGCGCAAATGGTGGTTCCGTGAAACTCCATATTTCCTCCTCAACGGCGCAGCAGCGCGCTCACGCGGTCGATCTCCGCAAGCGCCCGCTCCGCCATCATCTTCTTTTTTTGTTGTTTATCCTTGACATCCAGCCCGCGTAAAATTCCGTAATTGGCATTCATGGGCTGAAAATGTGCGTTTTCCGTCGCGACATAGCGCGCAAGCGCGCCCATGACGCAGGTGTCCTCGGGGACAATGCTCTCCTGCGAATGCATCCTGCGCAGGCAGTTGATCGCCGCCAGCATTCCGCTCGCCGCGCTCTCCACATACCCCTCGACGCCCGTCATCTGTCCCGCAAAAAAGAGGGACGCGTTGTCCTTGACGGAAAAATCGGCCCGCAGAATGCGCGGCGAATCGAGAAAGGTATTGCGGTGCATGACGCCGTAGCGCATAAATTCCGCATGGCGCAGGGCGGGAATGAGGGAAAACACGCGCTTTTGCTCGCCGAACTTCAGATTGGTCTGACAGCCGACGAGGCCGAGGAGCGTCCCCTCCGCATTCTCGCGCCGAAGCTGCAGGACGGCATACGGCCGACGGCCGTTTTCATCCTCCAGCCCCACGGGCTTGAAAGTGCCGAAGCGCAGCGAATCCTTCCCGCGCGCCGCCATCACTTCGACGGGCATGCAGCCCTCGAAGATCTCCCGCTTTTCAAAGGCGTGCAGCGTCACCTTCTCGGCGGCGAGCAGTTCGCGCACGAACTGCTCGTAGGTCTCCTTGTCCATGGGACAGTTGACATAGTCCCCCGTCCCTCTGCCGTATCGGTCGGCGGTGAAGGCAGCGTCCATGTCCACGCTCTCCGCCGTGACGACGGGCGCGGTCGCATCATAGAAGTGCAGGTTGCCGCCGAAACGCGCCTCGATCGCCGCATACAGCGCGCCGTCCGTCAGCGGCCCCGTCGCGACGATGCCCGCCTGCGGAAGCTGCGTCGCCTCTTTCTCTTCCACATGAATGTTCGGATGCGAACGCAGTTTCTCGGTGACGTATGCCGCAAAACGTTCCCGATCGACGGCAAGCGCACCGCCCGCCGGCACCCGCGTCGCCGCGGCCGCCTCCATCGTCAGCGACCCGAGACGGCGCATCTCCTCTTTGAGAAGTCCGCATGCGTTGCCGTACACGTCGTCGCTCTTGAGGGAGTTGGAACAGACCAGCTCGCAGAAACAATCGCTTGTATGGGCGGAAGAACGGCGTACGGGCTTTTGCTCGATGAGCCGTACCTGCTCGCCGTGTTCCGCGAGATACCACGCCGCCTCGCTCCCCGCAAGGCCGGCGCCGATGACGGGGATCATGCCTGTGCGGCGTTGCCCGGCTCGGCAGGCTTATCGGGCTTGGGCGGACGCACGCGGTAGGAGCACTCTTTGTTGGAACAGCGGATGGTGCCGCGCGCCGTCTTGACGAGCGCGCTTCCGCACTGCGGGCATTTCTCGCCCGTCGGCTCATCCCACGACTTGAAGTCGCAGGCAGGGTATCCCGTACAGCCGTAGTAGAACTTGCCCGTACGCGTGCGCAGTTTTTTGGTCGGCTTGCCGCAGACGGGGCATTTGCCCTCCAGGACGCCCTCCGCCACCTTGTCCCCGTAGGGAAGGGTGGATTTGCAGGTCGGATAGTTGGGGCAGGCAAGAAACTTGCCGTACCGTCCGCTCTTGACCACCATCATCGCGCCGCACTTGGGGCAGGGCGTCGTGGAGACCTCCGTCTCCCCTTCGCCGATGATGTTGGAGCAGGCGGGATAGTTGGAACAGGCGAGATAGGTGCCGTATTTGCCCGTCTTGCGGACCATCGGCGAACCGCACTTGGAACACTTGACGTCCGTCACTTCGTCGCCGTCCGTCTTGGCAAAGCGAAGCTGTTTTTCAAAGGGCGGGTAGAAGTCCGCGATGACCGCGTGCCAGTCCTTGCCGCCGTCCTCGATCTCGTCGAGCTTGGTCTCCATGTCCGCCGTGAATCCGACGTCCATGACGTCGGGGAAGTACTTGACGAGCATGTCCGTGATGCGGTATGCGACGTCGGTGGGCTTCATGTACTTGCCCTCTTTTTCGACGTATTTGCGCTTGCCCAGCACCGAGATGATGGTCGCATACGTCGAAGGGCGTCCGATTCCCTTGTCCTCCATCGCCTTCACGAGCGACGCATCCGTATAGCGCACGGGCGGCTTGGTGAACTTCTGCTCGGGCTTGAGGCCGAGACAGTCCAGAAGATGTCCCTCCTCGACGGGCGGGAGAAGCCCCTTGCCGTTGTCCTCGTCCCCTTCCGCGGGCTTGCTGTCCTGCCAGACGGCGGTATAGCCCGCAAATTTCAGCGCCTTGCCGCTCGCCTTCAGGTCATAGTCGCCGTTTGCGATCTCCACCTGCATGGAGTCGTACAGCGCCTCCTTCATCTGCGAGGCGATGAAACGCTCGTAGATGAGTTTGTACACATTGTAGTGCTTGCGGTCGAGCATCTTCTTGACCGACTCGGGCGTGCGCGTAAGATCGATGGGACGGATCGCCTCGTGCGCGTCCTGCGCGCCCTTCTTGGACGCGTAGAAGTTGGGCTTTTCGGGGAGATATTCCCGTCCGTAGTTGGCCTCGATATACTGCCGCGCCGCCGCCTGGGCGTCCGAAGAGACGCGGGTGGAGTCGGTACGGATATAGGTGACGAACGCGATATGCCCCATGCCCTCGACGTCGATGCCCTCGTAGAGGTGCTGCGCCATGAGCATGGTCTCGGGCGCGGTCATGCCGAGCTTGTTGGAGGCATCCTGCTGCAGCGTACTGGTCGTGAAGGGCGCGGGCGCGTGCGACTTGGTGACGCTGCGCTTGACGGATGCCACGCGGTACTGTCCCGCACCGAGCGCCGCAAGCACGGCGTCCGCCTCGTCCTTGCTGCCGATCTTGCACTTCTTGCCCTTGTACTTTTCCAGCGCCGCGCGGAAGGGCGAGAACTTCTTGTCGACGTCCTGCAATTCCGCAGTAATCGTCCAGTATTCCTCGGGCTTGAACGCCTGAATCTCCCGCTCGCGCTCGACGACGAGTCGGAGCGCCACCGACTGCACGCGTCCCGCGGACAGTCCGTTGCCGATCTTGTCGTTCAGAAGCGGCGAGAGCTTGTACCCCACAAGGCGGTCCAGGACGCGGCGCGCCTGCTGGGCGTCCACGAGGTTGTAGTCGATGGTGCGCGGACAGGTCAGCGCGTGCTCCACCGCCTTGGGCGAGATCTCGTTAAATTCAATGCGGTTCTTTCCGTCGGCAGGCAGGCCGAGAACGGTCTGCAGGTGCCAGCTGATCGCCTCGCCCTCGCGGTCGGGGTCGGTTGCGAGATAGACTCTGTCCGCCCGCTTCGCCTCTTCGGTAAGGCGCTTGACGATCGCCTCCTTCCCGGGGGAATTGACATACCGCGGTTCATAGTTGCGGTCGGTCGCGACGCCGAGTTGCTTCTGCGGCAGGTCGCGGATGTGTCCGCCCGACGCGTCTACCTGATATTTCCCCTTGAGATAGCGCGAAATGGTCTTTGCCTTGCTGGGCGATTCAACGATGATAAGATCCATACAGCTCCTTCCCGGACATAGCGTCCGTTTCTGACATTATTTCAACGCGGCGTACTGATTTCCGCCGGAACGGGCAATGAGCCCTTTCAGTTCGAGCGCGGCAAGCGTCGCCTGTGCCTCCCATACGGGAACGCCCGCAAGCTGTGCGAGCACGGCCGCATGCGCTTCTCCGCGCTGACGCAGCGCGCCGAGGAGTTTCTCCTCCGCGGGCGTGAGAGCGGGTTCCCGCCGTGCCGTGCGGGGCATTCCGTAGGCCTCCAGCACGTCCCCGGCGTCGGTGCAAAGATAGGCGCCCTGTTTGATGAGTTCGTTACAGCCCGCGCCCTGCGCCGCCCCTGCATTGTGCGGGAGCGCGAATACGTCCCTGCCGTAGGAAAGCGCGGCGTTTGCCGTGATGAGCGTTCCGCTCTTCTCCCCTGCGGCGAGCACGAGAACGCCCTCCGAGAGTCCCGCGAGAATGCGGTTGCGCGCGTGAAAGGAATACTTCTGCGCCCGCGTCCCGAACGGGTATTCCGTGACGACGAGTCCCCGTCCGGCGATCTCGCGCTTGAGCGCCGCGTGCGCGGCGGGATAATCGACGTCCAGTCCGCACGGGAGGACGCTGATGAGGTTGGCCGCAGGGAGCGCTCCGTCGATGGCGGCGCGATCGCCGCCCTCCGCGATGCCCGTGACGATGACAAACCGCGCGCCAAGCTCCTGCGCGATGTTTTTCCCCGCCTTGGCCGCCCATGCGGGCAGCAGGCGCGAGCCGACAATGCAGAACTTGCGCGCCCCGAGCAGTTCCCTTCTGCCCGCGCAGAACAAGACGAGCGGCGGGTCGGGAATGGCGGCGAGCGCGGCGGGATAGTCCGCACTCAGGAGCGTCACCGCGAAACAGTTCCGCCGTTCCAGGCGCGCGACCACCTCGTCCGCCAGGCGCAAAAGACCCGCGCGGTTACCTTTATATACACCATTTGTATCCGTTTCTATCACGGCGGCGCAAATTTTTTCCAGATCTGCGTCCGAAACCCCCTCCGCACAGATGCGCGAAAGGGCCGTGCGCGTGCTCTCGTCCAGCTCGCCGCAGGCGGCGAGAAGAAGCAGGAGCCGCTCCCGTTCCGAATAGGATGCGTTCATTCGAGACTATCCCCCAGCCGATAGGAGACCGCCTCATAGACGTGTGCGGGAAGAATTTCCTCGCACGCGGCAAGGTCGGCGATCGTGCGCGCCACCTTGAGAATGCGCGCCCGCGCCCGTGCCGAGAGCTTCATCCGCTCGAAGGCGTCTTTGAGAATGCGCTCGCCTTCGGCGCTCAGCCGACAGAACTGCGCAAGTTCCCGCTCCCCCATCTCCGCATTGGTGCGCACGGACGTCCCCTCAAAGCGCACGCTCTGAATGGCACGCGCCACGTTGACCCGTTCGCGCACCGCCGCACTGTCCTCCTGCTCTCCGTCCGCGGCGAGGGCATCGTACGGGACGTTGTCCACTTCCACCTGTAAATCGATCCGATCGAGCAGCGGCCCGGAGATCTTGCGGCGATAGCGGCGGATCTCGGCGGGCGAACAGGTGCATACCTTGTCGGCAGACCCGTAATTTCCGCAGGGACAGGGATTCATGCTCGCACAGAGCATGAACCGCGCGGGAAAGGCGATCGTCCCGCCCGCCCGCGCGACGGTGATCTTGCCGTCCTCGAGGGGCTGGCGGAGCGCCTCCAGCGCAGAGCGCTTGTATTCGGGCAGTTCGTCCAGAAAGAGCACGCCGCCGTGCGCGAGCGAAATTTCGCCGGGATGCACGGCACGCGTCCCGCCGCCGCACATGGCGACCGTCGTCGCCGTATGATGCGGGGTGCGGAAGGGCCGTTCGGAGACGATCCCCTCCTCGCCCAGCGTCCCCGCCACCGAATGGATTTTTGTGATCTCCAGCGCCTCCGCAAAGGTGAGGTCGGGCATGACGGTGGGCAGACAGCGCGCGAGCATGGTCTTGCCCGTTCCGGGCGGCCCCATGAGCAGAAGATTGTGTCCGCCCGCGACGGCCACTTCCAGCGCCCGCCGCGCAACGGGCTGTCCCTTGACATACTTCAAGTCGGCGCTCTGTTCCGCATGCCGCCGGGGGACAAACGTTTCGGGCGCGAGAGGCGATATTGCCTCCGCGCCCAACAGGAAACGCACCGTCTCCGCCAGCGTGGAAACGGGATAGATTTGCGCGCCGCCCAGATACGCGGCCTCTTTTGCATTGCCCGCGGGAACGACAAACCGCGTATACCCGTTCGCCTTCGCGGAAATGAGCACGGGCAGCAGCCCCGTGACGGGACGCACCGTCCCGTCCAGCGCAAGTTCGCCCAGGAAGACAATCCCCTGCACGGCCGCGCCCACGAGCTGTTCGCTCGCCTTCAGCAGGCTGACCGCCACGGCCAGATCGAATGCCGCGCCCTCTTTTTTGACGTCCGCAGGCGCGAGATTGACCGTGATCTTTCCCATCGGAAAGGAAAATCCGCTGTTCCTGATGGCAGAGCGCACGCGTTCGCGCGACTCCTTGACGGCGGCATCGGGAAGTCCGACCATCTCATAGGCGGGAATCCCGCGGGAGACGTCCGTCTCCACTTCCACCGGAACCCCTTCCAGCCCCTGCAGGGCATAGCACACGATTTTTGCGATCATATTTTCCCCTCTTCCCTGCGCGGCGATCAAGGCGCCGTGACGCGTTCCGTTTGCGCAACAAACGTTTTACAAGACAGCCGCGCACCGTTTCGGGTGCGCGGCACGATCGATCAGCCGAAGATGGCCGAGATCACCGAGGCCGCCACGGGCAGGCCCGTCGCAAAGACGAAGTAGAGCACGAACAGCGCGACGAGCAGTCCGAAGCCGACCCAGGCGAGGACGCGGCTCGTTTTGCCCGTGCTGCCCTCTCTTGCGGTGAAGTCGGAGACAGCGTCCGCCGCCGCCATGAACAGGAAGATCCAGGCGAGCAGGACAAAGAGCACGGCGTTCTCAGCAAAGGCGGCCGCGATGAGAGCGAACACCAGCCCGAAGAGCGGGAGCATGGTGCGGCGCAGGAGATTGCGTTCCGCCTTGTCCCACTGTTTTGCCCGCGCGAGGCAGACGATGTGATAGACGAGGAAGGCGATTCCGCAAACGGCCGCCAGAATGGCGACGGGATTGAGGAAGGCGCCGAACACGGCGGAATAGGCCGCGCCGTCCGTACGCATGAGCAGGTAGAAAATATTGAAGGCGTTGGAGCTTTCCGCCGCCGCATTGACGCCGACGAAGCCGCCCGCAAAGGCCTTTGCGGCAAGGCCGAAGATGCTGATGCCGGGCTGTGCGGGATCGGAATACATCTTGATGTAAGGATAGTAGAGCGGAAGCGCGAACAGGAGCGCAAAGACGATGGCGCCGATGACGAGCGCGCAACCGAACGTGACGGCGGCGATCGACGTCTTGGAGCGGTATTCCGCGACCACGGCGGCGACCTTCTTCTTCGCGGGCGAAAGCGCGGGTGCAGGCGCATCCGTCTGCTCTTCCGCGGACTCGGAGACCGTCTTTTCCGTCTTTTGGGCAGCTTCTTCGGCCTCTGCCTCGGCGATCGCGACGTCGAGGTGATAGCGGCGGGCGCGCAACTGGCGCACGATGCCCGCGCCGAAGAGGAGCGCGACCCCTGCCACGGGGATGATGAATGCGCCGTGGATGAGGATGGCAAATGCCCCTGCAAGTCCCGAGACGAGCAGCGGCACCGCAGATGCGAAGTCGGCACGCTTCATGCCGTTCGCGTAGAAGCGATGGCACATATCGAGCGAGAGCAGGAAGAAGAAGACCCCGAGCATGAGCGGCGTCCCCAGCCCGCCGAGGGCAAGCGTTGCGCTCGCGAGGGCGAAGAGCACGGCAAAGACGAGACCCGCGCGGTCATTTTTGGCAATTCTGCGCACGAGAAGCGATCCGACGAGCAATGCGCCCGCCGCCGCGAGCATGGGGAAGAAGCGCAGTCCGAAGGGGCTCATGCCGAAGATGAGCGTCCCGAGCGCGAGGATGTCCTCCCCGAGCGCGCCGTAGACGGCCTCGACGCGGTAGACGTTTCCGTCTCCATAGGTGTTGCCCGCGCGCATTTCCGCGATCGTCATCATGGAGATCTCCTCGCTTACGGTAAACCGATTGAACCGACTGGCATCCGTCGAGGGCAGGTACTGCCGATCGAGAAGCGTCTGCGCCTTTGCGGCGGCGCCCTCGGGATTTTCACCCACGAGCGGCGTCGCCGAGTACACGCTCGCCGGGATGACGACCACTTCCCCCGTGCTCTCCGCCGTGGAGGAATTGGAGACGAGCTTCTCGCCTACGAACACCACTTCGTTGATGAGCACGTTGCAGGTACGCGACGTCAGCTTGACATAGGAATAGGTGGAAACATACCAGCCGTTTGCATAGGTATCCGACGTCGCCGTGGGCGTCATTTCCACCCAACGATAGAACACGTCGTCGGGAAGGCTCTTGGTCTCCTCCGTCTCCTCGTCGGAGGCGAAGTTGGAAAAGGTGAGCTCCAGCCGTCTTCCGCCCGACTGCGTCGCCGACGAGTTGGGCCCGGAGACGATCTCGGCACGCAGCGTGACCGCGTCCCCCGTCTCGCCGTATGCGGCGCCGACGTTGATGTAGATGTGCTTCAGACGATAATAGCGCGTGACGCTCTCGCCTGCCGCGTCCGTCTCCTCGCAGTTCTTCTCCAGCTGGAAGACGACGCTCGGCGTCTCCGCGTCCTGTTTTCCCTGCGTCTTGAGCTCATAGGCCTCTCCCGTGCCGCGGAAGGACCCGAGCACGCACAGTCCCACGCACAGAAAGATGAGCGCGATGACATAGATGAGCCGCAGGGCAAGCGATGTTTTTTTCCGATTGTTTGAGTTTGGCATAGTCGTTTGTTCCTGATCTGTTTATTCCCTATTATATTGTAAAATCTATTCTAACCGATAACGCGCCGAAAGTAAACGGATTTGAGGCGTATTTTGCGGAAAAAAACAAATTTTTTCGCCGCACTTCCCGCCCGCAGCCCTCCCGCGCGCGCCTTCCCGCCATGCTCTGCCGCAGAAAAACGCCTTCCGCACGGCGGCGCAGGGACAAAGAAAAAGCCGACCCGCCTTTGACTTTAAGCGGATCGGTTTTCTTTGCTTTCGCAGTCTTACTTCTTGTCCTTGATCTTGGCAGCCTTCCCCGTAAGCCCGCGCAGATAATAGAGCTTTGCGCGACGAACTTTGCCGGCGCGTACGACGTTGACATACGCGACCTTGGGGGAATGCAGGGGGAAGCAACGCTCCACACCCACACCGAAGGAAAGGCGGCGCACCGTAAACGTCTCGCGGATCCCGCCGTTCTTCTTGGCGATGACAACGCCTTCAAAGTTCTGGATACGCTCTTTGCCGCCCTCGATGATACGATAGCCGACCTTGACGGTGTCGCCCACATTGAACTGAGGAACGTTCTCCTTCATGTTCTCGGCTTCGATCTGCTCGATGAGTCCCATTTTGACTTACCTCCTGTTTTACGCGACGTTCATTCCCGCATGCGGCAGAGGAACGCCCGAAGTCACTTGCTCATTTTAGCAGAACCCGCACAAAAAATCAACTTATTTTACCCGCTTTTTACAAAATTTTGACGGAATCCGCGTCGGAATGCGCGGCACGGGCGGGCCGTGAACGCCGCGCCGAACTACGCGGGAGCATTTTCGGGCGAGGTCGGACGGGTGCTTACGATCTGGCGCTTTCCCTGCACGCAGGCGTATCGGTCGCGGCGGAAGAGCGTGCGTCCGAGTTCGCGGCCGTCCGCGGCTCTCACCACGAGATAGCACTCGCTGCGCAGGCCCGCCTTCTCGGCGCGGAGCACCTTCTCCTCGTCCCCCTCCACGATCTCGGCGGGCGGCGGGGCAATGCGCTCCAGAACGCAGCTCTCGGGCGAATAGATCTTTCCGTCCGGCAGGCCGTACACTTCGAACGTCACGCGGCCCTCTCCCGTGCGCCCCAGAAGATAGACGGGGACCGCATAGGGATTGACAAACCGCAGATCGCTGTATCGGGAGACCATCGCATCCTGGGAGGGCGGGACATACCCGACCAGGAGCGAGTGCGGGCGGCTCTCCGTGACGCGCAGTCCGGCGCGCAGAGCCGCGCCCATGAGCGTGGTGGACGCCTGGCACACGCCCCCGCCCGTTCCCTCCACGAACTCTCCCGCGACGATGACGGGCGCATCCAGAAACCCGTTCGCGCGCGTACGTTCCCCCACCGCGCGATTGAAGGAGAACTCCTCTCCCGGGGCGAGCACCGTCCCCGTGATGCGCTCGCACGCCAGCGAGATATTGTGAACGCGCGCCGTTCTGCCCGCGTCGAAGGACGTGGAAAAAGAGGAAAGCCGCCGGGTGCGCGCGCGGAGCTGGGCCTCGGTGACGGAGGGCGCCCACAGACGGGTGACGAGCGACGTCTCGCGCGCGCCCTCCCGCAATGCCGTGAGAAGCGCGGACAGCGACGCGGCAAAATCGCAGTATCTTCCCGCCCGTTCACGGGAATACTCAAAACCCCTGCGCGAGAAGGTGAGCGTCGCATCCTGCGGCGCAAGCACGTTTTCGGCGCATACGTCGGCGAGAAACTCTTCCGCATCGGGCAATTCCCGCCGCACCGTGACGGCGTATGACCCGCCCCGCTTCGCATGGCGCAGAATGCTGTCGAGGTCGTCCTCGTACACCACGCGCGGCGTCACGTCTCCCGTCGGCGTATGCACAATCAGGGGGATCCGATCGAGCTGCGCGCGCACGCTCGTCCGCGCTTCCGCATACGTCATTCCGCCCACGGGGACGCCTTCCACCGTCACGCCGCGGCGGATGCGCGCCGCCCAGCCGCCCAAAAAAAAGGCACTCCCCGCAAGGAGGAGCGCAAGAATCACATGCAATGTCCGCTTCATTTGCTCCCTTCCGGACGGAGCGCGGCAAGCAGTTCCTCGGAAGGGGAAAAGACAGGCTGTCCGATCACGCGATTTCCGCCCTCGGCATGGAAATCCGAACCGCCCGTGATATACAATCCCCGCCCGCGCGCATATGCCGCAAACGCCTCCGCCTCATCGGAAGTATGGTCGGAATGAAAGCATTCTATGCCGTCCAGCCCGCCGTCCGCAAGCGCATCCACGAGCGCACGGCGCGCGTCCCTTTCCAGCGGAATGCGCCCCGGGTGCGCAAGCGACGCAATGCCGCCCGTCGCATGGATGATTTCCACGGCATCCTGCGGAGTGGGCCGCATCAGCGAGGAATAACAGGCGCCGCCCGCCGCGAACGCCGCAAGATAGAGCTGTCCCTTTCCGACGCCCAGCCGTTCCGCATAGGCGGAGACGACGTGCATGGTGTGAAGCGGCGTCTGTTTTTTCAGGTGAAAACGCTCGGCATTCTCCAGCGTGAGGTGCAGCGAAAAATACGCGTTCGCCTTTTCGATCATGTCCTTTGCGCGGACGATCGCCCCCTCTCTTCGCGCCGCGAGAAAGTTCTCGTACGCCTCGCACGGCGCACAGCCGTACCCGAGGACGTGCACCTTCGCATCCCCCGCATAGGAAGACACCTCCCACCCGGAGACGTACGCAAGCCCCGCTTCGCGCGCCGCCGCGCGCTTGGCGGGCAGCCCTTCCAGACTGTCGTGGTCGGTCATGGAGATCAGGTCGACGCCCGCGCGCGCCGCCCGTGCGGCGATCTCGCGCGGGGAATATGCCCCGTCCGAATAGTAGGTATGAATGTGTAAGTCGGCTCTCATCGGACGATCTTCCCCTCCCGAATCCTGATCTTATAGCACTCCGCCCCGTACAGGACGCGCTCGGCGTGCGTACAGGTGAGAATGCACTGAATGTCCTTCACCCGCTCCAGAAGCTTTTTGCGGCGCGGCAGGTCGAGCTCGCTCATCACGTCGTCCAGAATGAGCACGGGCGCCTCGCCCGAAAATTCGCGGAAGATCTCCGTCTCCGCGAGCTTCAGCGAGAGCGCCGCCGTGCGCGCCTGCCCCTGCGAGGCAAATCCGCGCGCGTCCGCTCCGTCGATCGAAATCCTGATGTCGTCGCGGTGCGGCCCCACCGACGTAAACCCGAGCCGCAGATCGCGCTCGCGCGCCGCCGCGAACTGTCCCGTCAGTTTTTTTACGATCTCGTCCTCGTTTTCCGGATACGTCCCGTCCATTTCGAGGCCAAGTTCCTCCGCACCGTCCGTGAGAAAGGCGTGTGCGTCGCGGGCGAGCGGCGAAAGCCGCGCGAGATAGCTCCGCCTGTGACGGATGATGCGCGCCGCATACACCGCAAGCTGTTCGTCCCAGACGGGAAGGGTCTCCAGCACGAGGGAGACGTCGCGCTCTTTCAGAAGGTTGTTGCGCTGATCGAGAATGCGCTGATAGCGCGCGAGCGCGGTGCAGTACTCGCGCGAGGTCTGCGAAATGGAGAGATTGAGAAAGCGGCGGCGCTCGTCGGGGCCGTCCTGGATGAGCCGCAGCTCGCCCGGCGAGAAGAACACGCTGTTCATGTTTCCCACGAAATCGGCCGCCCGCGTCACCTTGTTGCCGTTGACATAGAGCTCGCGTTTGTTCTCGCAGATGACGGCGGCAAGCGACACCTCGCCGAACCGCGTGGACGCCGTTGCCGCAATGCGCGCGGACGTCTCTCCGTGGCGGATGAGCTGACGGTCATGGCGGATGCGGAGCGACGTCCCCGTACAAAGATAGAAGACTGCCTCCGCGCAGTTGGTCTTTCCCTGCGCGTTCCGCCCCGTGAGAATGTTCAGCCCGGGCTCAAAGACAAAGGCCTCCTCCTCGTAATTTCTGAAATTGTGCAACGTCAAATTTTTGATGACCATGCTTCTTTTTCCGCGAAAACGCTTTCTTTTTGCGTGATTTTGTACTATAATGGGAGAATCCAAGGGCGTACCCTTTCCTTGTTATTATACCAAAGACCGTCCGAAAAGGCAATGCGTTTGGGAGGAAAAAAATGGCAGAACAATTCGAGATTTTATGGAACACCATCCGCGAACGGGCAAAGGCGCTCGTCAATCCCATTTCTTACAGCACCTTCATCGAGCCCCTCGTCCCCGTGGACATCGTCAACAAGAAGATCGTCCTGCAGGCGGAGAGCGAGCTTGCCGCGCGCACCATCTCCAAAAATCACATGAATCAGCTGCGCGAAGCGGTTGTCTCTGCCAACGTCGGCCTGACGGGCGCCATCATCTACGTCGAGGGCAGCGAAGAATACGCGGTGCGAGAAACGCCCGACGCCATGGAGGAGACGAGCGTCCTTCTCGACCCGCGCTATACCTTTGATTCCTTCGTGGTGGGAAGCTCCAACAAGTTCGTCTTTGCCGCGGCGAAGTCCGTCGCCGAGAACCCCGGCGAAAATTTCAACCCGCTCTATATCTACGGCGGCACGGGCCTCGGCAAGACCCACCTCATGCAGGCGATCGCCAACGAGATCCTGCAAAAAAAGCCTTCGCTCAAAGTCATCTACACGACGAGCGAAAAATTCCTCAACGAATACGTCGACAGCATGTACACCAAGAAGGGCGCAGGCCGCGACAGCGAAACGCGCTTCCGCAACCGCTACCGCAACGTGGACGTGTTGCTCATCGACGATATCCAGTTCTGGGCGGGCAAATACGGCGTGCAGGAGGCCTTCTTCCACGCCTTCAACGAATTGTTCTCCCAGCACAAGCAGATCGTCATTTCCTCCGACTGCCCCGCCAAAGAGCTGACAACGCTGGAAGAGCGCCTGCGCACGCGCTTTGAAGGCGGCCTCATCGCCGACATTCAGCCGCCGGACATCGAGACGAAGATCGCCATTCTCAAGCGCAAGGCGCTGGAAAAGAAATTCGTCGTCCCCGACGACGTCCTCGCCTTCCTCGTCAAAAATTCCGACAACAACGTGCGTACCCTGGAAGGACGGCTCAACACCGTCATCTTCGCCAGCAAACTGCACGAGGAACCCATTTCCCTCAGCCTCGCCGCCACCGCCCTGCAGGAGGCGATCGGCCCCGACGAACCCGAGGAAGTTACTCCCGACGCCATCATCCGCGCGACCTGCTCCCACTTCAACACCTCCAAAGAGGATCTCCTCGGGAAAAACAAACGCCAGGAGATCGTGCGCGCCCGTCAGGTCTGCACCTACCTCATGTGCGATATGCTCGCCCTTCCCCTCGTCACCGTCGGCCAGATCATGGGCGGCCGCGATCACTCCACCGTCATCTATGCCCGCGACAAGATCGCCGAACTCATGCGCGTAAACGACAAGATCGCCAAAGACGTCAACGACGTCAAGAGCGCCGTCCTCAAACAGTAACGCTCCTTCGCCATCCCCCTTTCCGCCATTCTCTGCCCGCGTATGCCGTATTTAGGCCTGTTTCCGCGTTTTCCCTGCAGCGTCTTGCGGATTATGCGGCAACGGCCGCGCAAGCAGAGTGTATCCGAACGGGCGGAATGCAAACCATAATCCAATCGGGCGGAGCGACAACAGCGTGCGCGTTCCGCCGCACAAGCCCCCTTCCGGGGCTTTCTTTTCATCGACCATGAACACTTTTTCCGAAGGACAATATGACGCCGTCGTCATCGGCGCAGGCCATGCGGGGTGCGAAGCCGCCCTCGCCCTTGCCCGCACGGGACTGCGCACCGTCATGCTCACACTCAATCCGGACAGCATCGGCTTCATGCCCTGCAACCCCTCCGTGGGCGGCACTGCAAAGGGGCATCTTGTGCGCGAGATCGACGCCCTCGGCGGCGAAATGGGGCTCGTCGCCGACAAGACCGCGCTGCAGTACCGCATGCTCAACGAGGGCAAGGGCGCTGCGGTGCAGTCGCTGCGCGTCCAGTCGGACAAAAACAGATACCACACCGAGATGAAGCGCGTTCTCGAACACACCGAGAACCTGCGCATCGTGCAGGGAGAGGCCGCCGACATTCTCACGCAGGACGGACACGTCACGGGCGTCGTCACCGCCTACGGCGGGGTCTTTTCCTGCCGCGCCGTCGTCGTTGCGACGGGCGTGTACCTCAACGCGCGCACCATCACGGGCGAAGTGATCGCCGAGAGCGGCCCCAACGGCTTTGCCCGTGCGACGATGCTCACAAAATGCCTTATCCGTCTCGGATATTCCGTGCGACGCTTCAAGACGGGAACGCCTGCCCGCCTGGACGGGCGCACCGTGGACGTCTCCGCGCTCGCCGTTCAGCCGGGCGAAGAGGTCTATCCGTTCTCCTTCATGAACGAGCACGTTCCGCCGCAGAGCGAACAGACGCCCTGCTACCTCACCTATACCAATGAACGCACACACGCGATCATCCTGAACAACCTCGACCGCGCTCCCCTCTACAACGGCGCGATCTCCTCGACGGGGCCGCGCTACTGCCCCTCCATCGAGACCAAGGTCGTGCGCTTTGCCGACAAACAGCGCCATCAGCTCTTTCTGGAGCCGGAGGGCGCCGACACGACCGAAGTTTATGTCCAGGGGATGTCCACCTCCCTTCCCCACGACCTGCAAAAGGAGATGTACCGCACCGTCAAAGGCTTGGAGCACTGCGAGATCGTGCGCTATGCCTATGCCATCGAATACGACTGCATCGACACGCTCGACGTTCTGCCCACGCTGGAATTCAAAAAAGTACAGGGACTGTACACCGCGGGACAGATCAACGGCACGAGCGGCTACGAAGAGGCCGCGGCGCAGGGGCTCATGGCGGGACTCAACGCCTCGCTCAAGCTGCGCGGAATGCCGCCCCTCGTCTTGGAGCGCGACCGCGCCTATATCGGCGTGCTCATCGACGACCTCGTGACCAAGGGAACGGACGAACCCTACCGCATGATGACCTCGCGCGCCGAATACCGTCTTTCGCTCCGCCAGGACAACGCCGACGAACGTCTCACCGAGATCGGCCGCGCCTGCGGGCTCGTCACCGAGGAGCGCTATCGCAAATATCTTAAGCGCAAGGCAATGCGCGAAGAGGTCTCCGCCCTTTTGGAGACGCGCGCAGACCAGAAAATCGCCGATACGTTGGTGCAGAAACACGGCCAGCCGCCGCTTTCGGCGGGCGTGACGTACGCCGATCTTCTGCGGCGCGGGATCTCCCTCTGGGAACTGTGCGACGTATTCGGGATTCTCTCGGACGTCCCCGCCGACGTGAAGCTCTCCTGCGAGACGCAGGTGCGCTATGCGGGATACCTCAAGCGCAGCCGCGACGAGGCCGAACGCGCCAAAAAAATGGAGCAAAGTCCCCTTCCCGCCGACATCGACTACCATCAGATCGCAGGCCTGCGGCTGGAAGCGCGCGAGAAACTTGACCGCATCCGCCCCCTCAACCTCGGACAGGCGGAGCGCATCTCGGGCGTCTCTCCCGCCGACATCGCCGTGCTGATGGTATATCTGAGCATGCACAAATGACCTTCTCCCGAAAGGCTCCGCCGCTTTGAATAGGGCAGTCCGCCGTCGATTTTTTTGGGGCGGAAGAAAAAAACTGCCCGAAAAAAGTTGCCATTTCTGCAAAAATATTGTATAATACCATACGAAAAAAGACACAAAAACATACGGACACAATACGGGTATCTGATTGGAAACGCACACCGCCTGCGGGCGGCGATAACGAACAACACGGCAGCGTGTTGTTTTTTTGTGCCGAAAAAATCCCGGCGCCGCGCCGGAAAAGGAGAATTTCTGCTATGCCGAAAAATCTGTTCCAGGAAATCGTCTTTACCCTCATCATGGTCGTGGTCATGGTCTATGCCATGGTCTGCTACAACATCGCGCTCGACTTCGGCGAAGTCAACAATACCGTCTTCGTCGCCGTGTTTTCCGAGCTGTGGTACATGGGCCTCATCGCCTTTGTCCTCGAGCTCCTCGTCGTCGGACCGCTCGCCAAGAAACTTGCCTTTCGCATCCTCGATCCCCGCTCGCATGCGCCCATCCTGCTCACGCTTGCCATCTCTGCCATCACCGTCTGCTTCATGTGCCCGCTCATGAGCCTCGCCGCGACCATCATCATCAAACAGCCCGCCGTAGCCGACTTCTTCGCCGTATGGGTGCAGACGACCGCCTGCAACTTCCCCATGGCGCTCTGCTGGCAGATCTTCTACGCAGGCCCGCTGGTTCGCCTCATCTTCCGCATGCTGTTCGTCTATTGGAGAAAGCCGAAAGCCGTTTTGTCCGCAACCGCTTCCGAAGATGTCGTCCGCTCCGAAACGGCACTCGCCGACGGCACTTCCTCGGCACGTTCCGAGGCAACCTGCGCCGAAGATGCAACCGCCGCGTCCGAAACGACACATGCCGCGTCCGAACCGTCCGCTCTTTCCGACAAACGGACCAACGGATCCAACTGAACGCAACGCTTTGAAGGACAAAACCAAAGGGACAGCGCATATGACGCCGCCCCTTTTTTCATTCTGCAAAAATTACCGCATATTCCTTCTCTTGCCGTGATGACTGTGTAACAGCTCAAAACGTTTGGCCGCGTTTACGCCCCTTTCACTCTGCCCACGTTCAGATTATCGCACGTTCTGTCCGAAAGCGCGCGGATGGGATGTTCTTTGTCCTGAATGCGATAGTCCTGGCCGAGGTGCTCGATGGCCTTTTCGATGACCGTATGCGTCCCTGCCGCCGCGGGCTTTCCGTGAATGCGCGCGTTGTACGCAAAATAGCGGAAGGTATCGGGCAGGCTGTTCACCTCTTCAAATCCTTCCTCCACGCCCGTCAGACGTACGCTCTTTAAGACGTCGCGGATATATTCCTTCTGCGGACGGAATTTGAGCAGTTCGGGGAACGCCCCGCCTTCGGGCAGCACCTGCTGCCAGACCTTTCCGCCGTACACGCGCAGAAGCTCTGCCGCCTCGTGCAGGTGCGCGACTTCCTCTTCAAAGTGCATCTCCCAGATCTTCCTGATGCGGGCGTCCGTCTCGTCCTCGTAGCACGAATAATACAGATAGCACTCGGTGTACTCGTTCATGAGAAGGCGTTCCCAATCGGTCATGCAGGGGTCTTTCAGACAGCCGTATCCCGTGACGTGCTGTTCTTCGATCATGGCGATCTCGTTATAGAGCTGTCTGCCGAGCGGCGACGCATACAGATTCCCCACATTCATATAGAAGTTCATCGTCTGCTGTTCTGCCGCCGTGATGATGTTGACGTTCAGCTTGGTCTTGAGGTCGTTGAGATACCCGTTGATATAGAACCGCACGTCGTCATAGGGATGACGGTACTCCGCAACGGTGGGACGCCCCGGCATGATCTCGGTGTAGTCCCCGACGAGCTGCGCAGGATCGCCGCCCTTTTCCAGCTCCATGAGATCGGCATAGCGGTAGAGGTGATCGAAGTCCTCCAACAGCGCGAAGTTGAGCTGCTTTTTCACATAGCCGTTCTTCTCCGTGATGGCGAGGTTCGCCGTGAGGTCGACGGCAAGCTGTTCATAGCCGATGGTGTGTTCGAGAATGCTCTCGTCGGCGGGCTTGAGCGACGCAACGCGCTTTTGCTGGAGCTGTTCTCCGCGGCGGAGATAGGCAAGCCGCCTGCGCACGTCGTTGTTCGGACACTGCCGCGAGATGGCATGCGAACAGCGCACCGATTCAAACTCCGTCCCCGACATCAGAATGACGCGAAGCCGCGTATAGGGATCCACCGTGCGCTTGTCGTAGGGCTTGACAAGCACTTTCTTCCAATCGGTAAAAATTCTGTCCGCCTTCTGAGGCTTCAATTCAAACGGGTTCATTCCATCCTCCTTGCGCTTTTTATGTCCGTTCGTCGGAAAAATCATACAATGACGTTGCAAAACCGCGAAAAAATTGTTATAATGAACAAAAAAGGAGACAACCATGATCGGAGCAGTCATTGCAATGGATTCGGAGGCGGAAGCCCTCCTCTCGCAGATGGAAATCAAAAACATCCTCACCGTTTACGGAAAACCCGTTTACTGCGGCACGGCATTCGGAAAGGACATCCTGCTTTGCGTGTGCGGCGTCGGAAAGGTCAACGCCGCGGCAGGAACGTGCGCCGTCCTCGGAAAGGGCGCGGACGTCGTCCTCAATTTCGGCGTCGCGGGCGGACTGGACGAACAGACACAGCTCGCCGAAGTCTACCTCATCAATCGCGCCGTCCAATATGATTTTGACCTCACCCAACTCAACGGCGGCGCCATCGGCACGCTGGACGGCGAGACAGAGAACTTTCTGCCCCTGTATCTCCCCGCCGTCGACCTCCCCCGCCGCGCCCTCGGCTCGGGCGACCGCTTCAACGACTCCCCCGCCGATCACGCCCTGCTCTGCTCGCTCGGCGCGCATATCCGCGACATGGAGGGCGCCTCGATTGCCCAGGTGTGCAAGTATGCAGGCGTCCCCTGCGTCCAGATCAAGGCGATCTCGGATACGTACGGTTCGGGCAGCACCACGGAACAATACAAGCGCAACCTCTCCCGCGCCATGCTCAACCTGAAGGCCTATCTGCAGGAGATCATCCCCGCGCTCGGATAATTCGATCATTATCGAAATATCATCCGAATTAGCCGCATTTTAACCGATTTTTCCCGCTTTTTTGCAAAAAATCAGGGAAATTCCCGTCCATGTATTTAGATATATATCAAAATAAGGAGACAGCCAATGGAAGTCATACCTTCCTTTCAGAAAGATCACGACAAGCTGCAAAAAGGGCTCTATGCGCAGACGGACGCCAACGGCATCACGACCTTTGACCTGCGTTTCAAGACGCCCAACGCGGGCGACTACATCACGCCCAAGGCCCTGCACACCATCGAGCACCTTCTGGCGACCGTCCTGCGCAACGGCAGAGAGAAGGAGAACATCGTCTATTTCGGGCCGATGGGCTGCCGTACGGGATTCTATCTGCTGACCGTACACCTTTCCTATGAAGAGGTACTGCCCCTTCTCAAAGAGGCGATCGCGGAGGCCATCGCCTTCGACCATATCCCGGGCGGCACGCGCAAAGAGTGCGGTAACTATCTCGAGCACGACCTTGCGGGAGCAAAAGAGGAACTTTCCGCCTATCTTGCGGTTCTGGAGCGCTTATGATCGATCTCGGCGATTGGAAAGAGCCGCTTGCCCCGCTCTTCGAGGACGAGCGCTATCAGAAAATCCGTGCCTTTCTCATTGAGGAGTACCGTCATCATATCGTCTACCCCGATATGTACGACATCTTCAACTGCTTTCGCTATACGCCCTATGCAAACGTGAAAGCGGTGCTTCTGGGGCAGGACCCCTACCACAACGAAGGACAGGCAAACGGCCTCTGTTTCTCCGTTCATGACGGCATTCCGAAGCCCCCTTCTCTGGAAAACATGATGAAGGAACTGCACGACGACCTGGGCTGTCCCGTCGTGAAGTCGGGCGATCTCACGAAATGGGCAAAAGAGGGCGTCCTGCTGATGAACACGGCCCTCACGGTGCGCGCGCATCAGGCAAACTCGCACGCAAACTGCGGCTGGAGCTGGTTTACCGACGCCGTCATCTCCCTTTTGAGCAAAAACAAGGAACACCTCGTCTTTTTGCTCTGGGGCGGGAATGCCCGCCGCAAAAAAGCGCTCATCGACACGAGCAAACACCTCGTTCTGGAATGCGCCCATCCCTCGCCTCTCTCGGCATACAACGGATTTTTCGGCTGCCGACACTTTTCCAAGACAAACGCCTACCTCACCGCGCACGGCATTGCCCCCATCGATTGGGATCTGAGCGAGTAATCCGTCCCGCGCCTTTCTTGGCTCTCTGTGCCGCCGCTTCCAGCTTCCGCGCGCCGCCCTCGCTTTTTGTGCGCCGCCCGTACCGAAAGCGGCTTGCCAAAACCCTGTCCCGCACAGCGGTTTGAAGCATCTGTTCCCGCAGACGTCTTGCAAATATCATTCCAGTTTGCGGGAGAGACTGCGGGAGAAATTTGGGGAAGACCGCGCAAAACCCTGTCCTGCGCGGCGGTATGACGCCGCGCCGTAACATAAATCCTTGCGCGCCCTCCCTGTCCCGGCACGAATCCCCGCGCGCTCTCCCGTTCACGGCCGCGGACGGCGGGCGCGTTTCCGCCGATCAATCGCTTTGCCTTTATCAAATCCCGCGCCCGCGCGGGGTTTTTCTTGCAAAAAAATGCCGCGTTACAGAAAATAACAATCTTTTTTCAGACTTTCTTGCGAAAAAATGGCAGCGGGACTTGCTTTTTGAGCAAATATATTCTATAATAGAGAAAAACAAGAAGGAGTCATCTCATGAGAACGTATACCGAAGAAGAACTTATCAAGCGTCAGCATGAACTCGATGTCGATAAATGGGTCGCCAGCGAAGCGGCCGGATACGACCTCTGCGGCTCCTTCACCTTCTGTGCGCGCTGCGAGCGCATGGAGCCGCAGCCCTGCGCGCGCGCCGAACTGCGCTGGCTGGAGGAACAGGAACGCGAAGAGGAAGAATTCCGCAAAAATCAGCAGACGCTGGAAGAAAACCCTGTCCCGGCCCCTCTTTCGGACGAATCCGCTCCCGCGGCGGCAGATACGCCTGCGGCTGAAGGCGATGCGGAGGAGGCGCCCGAGGAAGAGGAGGCGATGACGGAGGTCGCCGCGGCCGTTTCGCCGACGCAGATTCCTGCGGGGTATGAATTTGTCACGCGCTACCGCCGTTCCTTCAAGTCCCGTCTGATCCAGGACGCCAAGATGCAGGACTTCTATTCCGATCTGAAAAATGCCTTTGCGGAGCTGACGGGCGTCAAGGCACGGCTCAGCCGTCATTGCGAGAACTTCCGCTATCACGCCGATCGCATTGCAAAACTCAACGTGGGCGGAAAGACGCTCACGCTCTATCTCGCGCTCGACCCTTCCAAGTACGAGGATTCCAAATATCGCTACGAGGACGTCTCCGACCGCAAGACATATTCCGAAACGCCCATGAAAATCCGCATCACGAGCAAGCGCATGGTGAAGTACGCGCGCGAATTGCTCTACGACCTCGCGGAAAAATTTGCGATCACCATAACGGGCTGTATCCCGATGGACTACCACATGAAGTACCAGACGGACGAGGCGCTCATCAAAAAGGGTCTCATCAAACCCTATGAGGTGCTCGTCAAGAAAAAGAAGTAATAATGCAAACGGAGCGGTTCGCCGCTCCGTTTTTCGTTATGCCGAATCGGAGACTGCGCTCCGATTTTACAAAACAGATTATTTTTCAAAGCAGACTTTTCCGACACAGAGAAGAAGGCAGGCGGACGCCGTTTTATTGCTCTTCAAAGGAAAAATCCCCGTCCCGCACGTCGACGACGACGGTCGCACCCACCGAAATGCGCCGCTGGAGGATTTCTTCGGAAAGGCGGTCCTCGATCCGCCGCCGCACGATGCGCTTTAAGGGACGTGCGCCGAACTCTTCGCTGTAACCCTCGTCCACGAGCAGGGAGAGTGCCTGCGGGGTGACTTTCAGCACGATGTCGCGCGCTTTCAGGCGGCTGACGAGCGACGCGACGATCTTCTCGCAGATGCGCAGCGCGTCCTCGCGCGTGAGCTTATGGAAGATGATGATGTCATCGAGACGGTTGAGAAACTCCGGTTTGAACTGCTTGCGCAGCGCCGACTCGATGCGGTCCTTCATGGACTCGTATTCTTTGCCCGCGGCGGGCGACGAGAAGCCGAGCGGCGCGGCATCCTTCACCTCGTGCGAACCGACGTTGCTCGTCAGGATGATGACGGTGTTCTTGAAGGAGACCACACGCCCGCGGCTGTCCGTCAGACGCCCGTCGTCGAGGATCTGAAGGAGCAGATTGAATACGTCGGGATGCGCCTTCTCGATCTCGTCGAAGAGGACGACCGAATAGGGATTGCGGCGGATGCGCTCGGTGAGCTGGCCGCTCGTCTCGTCATAGCCGACATATCCGGGCGGCGCGCCGATGAGCTTGGAGACGCTGTTCTTCTCCATGTACTCGGACATATCCAGGCGGACAAGCATCTTTTCGTCGCCGAACATGCTCTCGGCGAGTGCCTTGGAAAGGTCGGTCTTGCCCACGCCCGTCGGGCCGACAAAGATGAAGGAGCCGATGGGCTTGTTGACGTCCTTGAGCCCCGCACGCGCGCGGCGGATGGCCTTGGCGACCGCCGAGACCGCCTCATCCTGTCCGACGATGCGCCGGTGCAGCTCCTCCTCCAGGTGCATGAGCTTTTCGCTCTCCTCCTCGGTGAGCTTGGCGACGGGGACTCCCGTCCAGCCGCTGACGATCTCCGCGACTTCCTCCCCGCCGATGGCAAGATGGGTGGCAAGACGCTGTTTCGTCCATGCCGCCCGCTGTTTTTCCGCCGTTGCGGCCAGCGCCGCAATCTCCCGATCGAGACGCGCGACGCGCGCGGCGTCATTCCACTTGTTCGCCTTGTCGCGGTCGGAGCGCAGGCGGGCCAGCTTTTCCTCCGACTCGCGGAACTCCTCCGGTCCCGTGTAGGCGTTCAGACGCGCACGGCTCGCCGCCTCGTCGATGAGGTCGATCGCCTTGTCGGGCAGGTATCGATCGGTGATGTAGCGGTCAGAGAGCCGCACCGCCGCTTCGATCGCCTCGTCGGTGATGACGACGTTGTGATGCGCTTCGTACTTGTCCTTTACCCCGCGCAGAATGGAGACGGTGTCCTCCAGGGAGGGCTCTGCGACCATTACGGGCGTAAAGCGGCGCTCGAGCGCGGCATCCTTTTCGATGTACTTGCGGTATTCTTCCAGCGTGGTCGCGCCCACCGTCTGGAGCTCTCCGCGCGAGAGCATGGGCTTGAGAATATTGGAGGCGTCCATGTTGCTGTCCGAGGACGACCCCGCGCCGACGATCATGTGGATTTCGTCGATGAAGAGAATGATGTTCTGATTGAAGCGGATCTCTTCGATCACCTTTTTGAGGCGTTCCTCGAAGTCGCCGCGATAGCGCGCGCCCGCCACGAGGCCTGCAAGGTCGAGCGAGAACACGATCTTGTCGCGCAGAAGTTCGGGGACTTTCCCCGCGACGATGGCCTGCGCCAGGCCCTCGACAACGGCGCTCTTTCCGACGCCCGGCTCGCCGATGAGCACGGGGTTGTTCTTGGTGCGACGCGAGAGAATCTGAACGACCTTTTCGATCTCCTTCCGCCGTCCGATGACGGGGTCGACCTTGCCCTCGCGCGCCTTCTGCGTCAGATCGGTGCCATACGCGAGGAGATCGGGCCCCAGCACGGACGACGACTGCATGCGGGAGCGATACTGCGCCTCATCTTCAAGCGGCGGCTCCTCTTCCTCGGGCGCGGTACGGATGAACTCGCTCGTCTTGCGAATGAGCGCGTTGAGGTCGATGCCCATGTTGCGCAGAATGACGACCGCAATGCAGTTGTCCTCGGTGAACATCGCCATGAGGACGTGCTCCGTTCCCGTAATGGGACAGGGATCGTCCGACTGCATGGAGAGCTCGCGCGCAAGCCCGAAGATGCGCTTGGTGCGCGGCGTAAAGCCGTAAGCCGGCGAATTGTGCTGCAGAATGTGGCGGAACTTGTTGCGGTAGACGTCCAGCTTGACGCCCGCTTCGGTCAGGAGGCGGCTCGCCGTACTGTCCGTCACGCAGAGCATGGCGAGCAGGACGTGCTCGCTTCCGATGTAGCCCGTCTTATAGTGCTGTGCCGCCTCTTCGGAGAGCTGTACCGCCTGCCGAAGATGGTCGGAAAAATGCGACATGTCCATGACGTTATCCCCTTATTCAGTCCGTCTGCAGCTGCATGGCACGAATGGCCGTGCGCGCATAGTCGGCGCGATAGGCGTCCTGCCCCTGCTTGTCGAGCGGCGCGCCGTTCAGCCGATTGATGTTCGCGGGACGCAGCGTCGCGGCGAGCTCGTCGAGCTGTGCCATCCACGCGTCGTCCTCGCTCCCATCCGAGTAATACCCGAGCGCCAGTCCCAGTTTGACATCCGCCAGATAGCGCAGAAATTCATGCTCTTCCAGGACGCGGCAGTTGGTCAGAATGCCGTAGGCGCGGCTCACCTTGTCGCGGAGCTGCAGTCCGCCCTCCGCCTTCATGCGTGCGCGGCCGAGCAGTTCCTCTTCGACGATCAGCCCCACCGCCTGCCCGACAATGGTGAGGATCTTTTCCTCCGAGACCCCGAGCGTGACTTCGTTGCTGACCTGAAAGAGATCGCCCTCCGCGCCGCTTCCCTCGCCGTATGCGCCGCGCGCCGTAAGGCCGAGCCGCAGAAGCTCCGGGACGATTTCGCGCGCCATCGTCCCCTGCCGCGAGAGCGCGGGCAGAAAGAGCATGACGGACGCCCGAAGACCCGTTCCGAGGTTGGTGGGACAGGCCGTGAGATAGCCGAACTGCTCGTCAAAGGCGAAGGGAACGCTGTCGGAAATGGCGTCGTCCAATCCCGTGATGCGCTCCCACGCGCGCGGGAGGTCAAAGCCGCGCATGAAGTACTGCTCGCGGACATGGTCCTCCTCGTTGAGCATGACGGAGATGATCTCGTCGGAGGAGATGAGCGCCGCCGAAATGCGACGGTTGCGCACGAGATCGCGCGAGATGAGGTTGCGCTCCAACAGCAGCGCCGTGCGCTCGTCGGAGACGTGTTTCATCTCATACAGCGTGAACTGATCGACCTTGGAGAGCGTCGCCGTGATGAGACGGACGATCTCCTGCGCCTGTTCTTCGGCGTGCGTGTCCTTCAACAGCCGCCACGGGAAGGGGTAATCGGCAAAATTGCGCGCAAGGCGCATCCGCGTGGAGACGGCGACGCTTTCAAAACTCTCGGGAACCGAACTCATCGCAGTTCCTCCTTGCGCGAAGAGAGATCGCGCAGCGCCTGCTGCAGCCGACGCGCCGCGGCGTAATCATGGCGGCGCATCGCCTCCTCGATCTGTTCGCGAAGCGTCTCCTGCCGCGACACATAGGCGCGCACGCGGTCATAGTCCTCTTCGGTGTGCGATTCGGGACGCTTTCCCGCATGGCGCAGGTTCGCCTGAATGCCGCGCACGGTGAGAAAGAGCTGCTCCCGAAAGGCACTGTAACACCCCGCACAACCGAGCAGGCCCGTGCGTCGGAATTCGCCGAACGTCGTCCCGCACACGGGACAGACGGCATCGTTTTGCGTTTCCTCACCCATGAGCGACGCAAACCCCGTCCACGGCTTTTCAGTGTAGAGCGCACGATAACATGCGGGACAGAGCTCCACCGTGACGCTCTTCCCGTCCACGTTCCGGATGAATTTTTGCGCAGGACGCTTCCCGCAGTTCTGACAGAGCAATTTGCTTTCCTCCGCGCCGAGCCGCTCCGAAGTGCGGCTTCTCTATCTTATTCCCGACACAGGTCGGGACGGAACTCCTTCAGATATTCATAGGCGCCGACGACCTCGGGAATATGATAGCTCCCGTAGGCACATTCGGCGGCAAAGTACGATTTTCCCTCGACCGTCTCAACGGAAATGCCGACAAGCTCCGACCATTTCAGAAAAAAGCGATCGCTCTCGGCACGGCCGTTTTCCCGCCAGTAGATGCCCTCGTCATAGAACGCGAGCATGCCCTTGGCGTTGCGGAATCCGATGAGCGAACGGACGGCGAAAAAGACGCCGAACACCCCCACGAGGACCCCGACGAACAGAAATTCCTGCCAGAACACGGCGACGAGCGCGCCCGCGATCGTCACCGCCGCCCCGATCGCCGCAAAGATGAGCGAACGGCGGCGCTTTGCCGCATCGGGAAGCAAGAATTTGGCACGCGCCTGAAAGCGCACATTTTTGCGTTTCTCACCGCGCGGCGGCACTTCGCCGAGCAAGGTAAGCCCGTGCCGCTCGAGCACGGAATAGAGCCGCTCCTTGCCGTCCGTCTCGATAAGCGCGCGCGGACTGTCCCCCTTCTTCATGACGTAGTGCGCGGGCATCTCGATGACGACACTCCACGTCCCCTTTTCCTGCGGCTTGCTGCGCGTGCAGACCGAATGAAACCTGATCTCCGCATACGGCACGCGGATGGATTTCTTCCGATCTTTCTCGGGACGGATCAGGAGCGCGTCCGCGCCGAATTCGGCGATCGTACCCTCGCCGACGAAAAAACACTCCTCGCCGCAGCAGCGCTCCTGGAAGTCGCGGTGCGAAGCGGTCGCCTCCTGCGCCGCCTTCCCGAAGAGCAGGGAGACAAGCGCGAACAATACGGCGCCCGCCGCAAAAATTCCCGTCAAAAGATAGAGCAGCGTCTTGCGCTCCGGCGCGGGGTTCCCCATCTCCAGCATGATGACGACGACCAGCACCCCGACGAGACACGCAATGGCCGCAACGGCAAATCCGAGAAGCAGCCCGTTATATCCGCGGGCAATCGCCTTGAGCGTCTGCGCCTTTTTCGTGCGCGCGGACGCATCTTCGGGCAAAGGGATAATTTTCATGATTCCTCCGAAAATGTCAAAAAATGGCATACGCGTACCCGTCAAAACAGGTACGCGCCAGGCAAGTTATTGTTTGGGACGGCTCTGCCGCGGCGAGAAATGCAGCCGCTTCCAGGGCGAAAAGAAGAGAACGGCGAGGATCTGGAGCGGCACGCCGATCAGATAGATATACTCCACGGGGACGCGTTCGGTATCCACTCCGCAGGCAAGCGCCGTGAGGTGAATGCAGGCGAGCACCGTCCAGACGAGCACGGTGATCGAGAAAAGCCGCGCCCAGCGATAGTGCCAGATGCAGGAAAAGACGAGCGTAACGATGGCAGACGCGGGGACGGCATAGACAAACGCCAGCCATTTGTCCGAAACGGCAGGCGCACCGATGCCGATAAACACGAAACAGACCACGGCGACCAGCCAGCAAAGCCCCACCGAGAGCACCATGGTGAGGATACGGCGCAAAAGGCGCGTCTTTTTGGGCATGACGGCGGCCTCATGGTGTTCGCGCACCAGATCGTCCACCGAGACATTGAAAAGGTCGGCGAGCTGTACGAGAATACGCACGTCGGGAATCCCGTTCCCCTGTTCCCATTTGGAAACCGACTTGTCCGAATAATTGATCTTTTCGGCAAGCTCAAGCTGCGTCATATTCGCCATGCGTCTTAACCGCATGATGTTTTTTCCGATGGTTACGGCAAGAACATCCTCTTCCATGGCCCTATTATACCCTTTTTTGCCGCTATTGTCAATGGGTTTTTTGTGTCTCTACCGTGAGTAGAGCATGAAAAACAAACTCTACTTGTGCGAATCATGCGGATAGAGCGCGATTTTCCAGGAGTAGGTTGCATTTTTTCCGTCCTGCGCATATAATGAAATTACGGACGGGGAAAACCGTACGCGGCGGCAGGGAGCCGCCATTGGGGGAGCGAAGGACCGGAGCGTCCTTCCTGCCATTTGCCGAAAAACGAAAGCGGTCCCAGCCGCAGACGTTTTTTACTCTCCAATATTTTTTTACAAAGCCCCGCGGCAATGCCGCGGGGCTTTGTACACCTCAACGGCGTCTTTTCAAAAGAAAACCGCCTTGCGGAAAGCGCCGATGGCCGATTTACGGCGCATTGTACCCCACGTTGCCGCGTGCATGGTACGGAAGGCGTACGCACGACAAGACAAAACGGCAACTTTGCGGCAACTCGAAACAACGGGCGTACGCGACAGGGCGAGACGGCAGCTTCGCGAAGGCTCGGGACGGCGGACAGGCGCAACAGAACTCGGCGGCACACCGACCATAAGAGCCATCCTCCGTCGCAGAATATCGCCCACAGCCCAAAGCCGCAGAATCTTGCCCACAGCCCAAAAACGGCGTATGTACCAAACAAGAAAAGGCTCGTGTCTGCGATCCCGCAAAACGCTCTTTCGACAGCCGCCCCGCGTCTTCCGACGCGGGGCGGCCGCCTTTCTTTTTCATTCCCTTCCCAAACAAATTACTTCTTGAGCACCAAGACCGAATAGGGCGCGAGTTCCACGCTGCCCGAGAGCGTCGTCTGCGTGAGCAAGTCGGTGTACGTTCCGTCCAGCGTCAGCGAGCCGGCCTTTCCTTCCGTTTCGAGCGCGATGATGCCGTTTTCTTTCCCGCTGCGTCCGACAAGCGCAACATTTTCGCTCGCACGGGCGACGGGAGGCAGACCGACAAGGCGCAGGAGCGCTTCTTCCGTCGGCACGCCGCCCAGGACAATGACCTTGCCCTTTCCGACTGCATACTCGGTGACGGCGGGCATTCCCTTGAACTCCCCGTTGTCATAGACGGCGAGCGCGGTCGCTCCCTTGAGTTCGTACGCCGCAAAACAGGTGTCGAGCGCAGAAACGCTTCCGTCCTGCCATTTTGCCCGATAGACATCGTTGCCGATCGGCAGGTCATAGGTCTCGTACACGCCCGCCAGCTCTTCCAAGAAACTGTGCGGACCTTCCGTATATTTGCTCGCGTACTCCGTCATGATATCGGTCATGGGACCGACAATCCATGTTCCCCCCGCCTTCACCCACGCCGCAACGCGTGCGGGAAGGTCGTTCTCGTCCGCCGTGAACAGGAAGGGCGAGATCAGCACGTCATAGCCGTCCAGCGCGTGCGCCGTATCGATGACGTCGACGTTATGTCGGCGCAGGGGCTTATGGAACCGCTCGGCAAGGATCTCCCGATAGTTGAAACCCTGCAGCATGGGCGCATATTCCGCCTCTTTGAACACCGTCGAGGAATAGTGCAGCGCGATCTTGCTCCTGACCCCGCTGTTGCAAAGGAACGACGCGCAAGCCGAGAACTCCTTGGCGGCCCGCGTCACTTCCTCCGTGACACGGTAAGCTCTTCCCGCCGTATTATAGAGCGCGCCGTGCGCAAGCTCGTGGCCGTTGGGGTGCGCGCGGAACAGCCAGTACTCCACCGTCTCCGCCCCCTTCGCAACTGGGAGCCAGGTGTTGATGTAACAACTTCCGACGGGACGGTAGCCGCAATTTGCGAACATGCTCCCGTTCCACCCCACCTGCGTCTCCGTCACCCAGAAGGGCTTGTCAAGAACATTGCGCAGAAAGTCATAGGCAAACGCCGTGGCGGGAAGCCCCGTGTAAGGCTCGTAGTGATTGTACTGCACGACATCCAGCTTCTCGTTGAGTTCGTAATATCCGAGAAGGTTGGTCATCATCATGTCCGTGCCGACGGGCGCATCGGTGAGCGCGTGTAAGATGTCCGCCTGCTCGTTCACATAGGATACGATATTCCGACAATGGAAGCGGATCCACTCCGTCTGAAGGGAAGGATGCTCCCAACGGCTGCGCACGGGCGGAATGACGTCGTCAAAGGACTGATATTCGAGCGACCAGCGCGCCGTCTTCCATGTTTCGTTGAGGTTTTCGGGTGTCTTGTACTTCTCTTTGAGGTATGCCCGAAATCCCCGCTTGCAGTTTTCGCAATAACACCCCTCGTTATAGGGAAAGATCTCATTGTCGATCTGCCAGCCGATGACGCCCTTCTTCTTTCCGAATACTTCGCCGAGTTTTTGCGTGATGATGCGGTTCTTCTCCCGCATGACGGGCGACGACTTGCAGGGATGACAGCGCGAAAACACTTCGGTGCGCGTCCCGTCCGCATAGACAATGCGCGTCTCGGGGTACTTGTTGAGCAGCCAGCGGGGCGGCGTACAGGTCGGCGTACACATGATGACCTCGATCCCCGCCGCGGTCAGTTTATCTACGGCACGTTCCAGCCATCCGAGGTCAAAGACCCCCTCTTCCGGCTCCATCTTGCCCCATGCAAATTCCCCGACGCGGACGAGGTTGATCCCCGCTTCCTTCATGCGCGCGATGTCCTTTTCCACCTCGCTCTCCGGCCACACTTCCGGATAGTAGGCGGCGCCTACCCGAATTTTGTTTTCCATCTTTTTTCTCCTTTTTCCTTTGCCGATTTTCGGCTTTTTTCAGTATAACATGCACCGCATATTCTGTCAATCCCCTTTTTTGTCCTCTTAAAATTCCACGCCCTTCCCTCCTTGACACAACCCATTTCGCTCTCTTCTCCTTTATCTACATCAGATAAAAACAAGGAGCGCCCGTCTGCAAATTGCAGACGGGCGCTCCTTGCCGCATTTCGGGCAAAAGGCCCGGGCAAATGCCCGGGCCTTTATTCGATTATTTGTTAAAATATCTCTTGAGAAGGCCCTTGAAGCCGGCGCCGTGACGCGCTTCGTCCTTTGCCATCTCGTGCACGGTGTCGTGAACGGCGTCGTAGCCGAGCTCCTTTGCACGCTTTGCAAGCATCAGCTTGCCTTCGCAGGCACCCGCCTCGGCCGCCGCACGCATTTCAAGGTTCTTCTTGGTGGAAGAGGTCACAACCTCGCCCAGAAGCTCTGCAAACTTGGATGCGTGCTCCGCTTCCTCGTATGCATAGCGCTTGTATGCCTCCGCGATCTCGGGATAGCCCTCACGCTCAGCCACACGCGCCATCGCAAGGTACATACCGACCTCGGTGCACTCGCCCGTGAAGTTGGCACGAAGCCCTTCCATCACTTCCTTGTCCTCGACAACGCCGTCACCGACGTGGTGCTCGCAGGCAAAGCCCTTCTCCTCAACGGGGACAAAGGTCTTGGCGTGGCAAACAGGGCATTCCATCACATCATCCGCGACGATTTCGCCGCAAACAGTACATCTCTTCATAATTCACAATCTCCTTTCAGATTTTCTGTATCTGTATTATACCACAAATAAGACTGAATATCAATAGTTTTCAGCAAAGTTTTTCAAGAATTTTTTGGAGCGCGAGGAAAGAGTCGGCAAAGACGGTCGCGCCGGCCCCTTCGAGCTGGCCGCGGGTGCGGTAGCCCCACAGAACGGAGATGCCGTACATGCCTGCATTCTGGGCGACGCGGGCGTCCGGTTCGCCGTCGCCGACGAAAGCGCACTCGGCGGGCGAAAGGTGCAGGCGGAGCGCGGCGTAGCGCGCGAGCGACGGATCGGGCTTGCAGGGAAACATGCCCGTATCGCCGCCGACGAAGTCAAACGTCCCCGCGGGGAAAAACTTTTTGAGAACGGCGTCCGCGGCGTCCTGCGGCTTGTTGGTGATGACGGCGAGTCTGAATCCGCGGGCCTTGAGCGCGCAAAGGACGGTGAGCTCGTCGGGATAGAGATGGGTGCGTTCGGACGAATCGGCGGCAAAACGGGCATGGAAGTCCGCAAAGACCGCCTCGAGGTCGGGACAGTGCGCAGGGAGGGCGCGTTCGACGAGCAATTTTGCCCCGTCGCCGACATACGCCTGCGTGTGCGCCTCATCAATGGTCGGATAGCCGAATTTTTCCAGCGAGGCATTGATGCACGCATGGATGTCGGGAATGGTGTTGAGCAACGTGCCGTCCAGATCGAAAAAGACTGCTTTTATCATATTGTCCTCTCTGTAAGGGGCGATCCCGCCGCTTACAAATCCTTTTGCGGGGATTGTAATGACACGAGGCGTCACCGCGTCATGTCTTTTCTCCCCCTATTTGCACATCTCTGCGCTTACGGGGAAAAGGAAACCTGACGCGAGCCTTCTCACATCTTCTCCGGCACGCCGATGCCGAGGAGGGTCAGACCGTTTTTGAGCGTCGTGAGCGTCGCCTGCGTGAGGGCAAGGCGGAAGGCACGCACGTCCCCTTCGGCCTGCATGATCTTGCATTCGAGGTAGAATTTGTTGAAGAGCTTTGCCGCATCCAGCAAAAAGCGGGAAATGACGGAGGGCTCATATTTTTCCGCCGCCTGCACGACGGTCTCGGGGAAGACGGCGAGCTGTTTGAGCAGTTTCGCCTCGGCGTCGCAGGGCGTGAGATCGGGAATCGCGCCGAATTGCACGCCTTCCGCCTCCGCCTTGGCGAGCACGGACGCCGCGCGGGCGCAGGTGTACTGCAGATAGACGCTCGTCTCGCCGTCGAAGTTGAGCGCGCGGTCATAGGAGAAGGTGATGTCCTTGATCTTGTTGTTGCACAGCGCGCCGAAGGCGACCGCTCCGACGCCGACGAGTTCGGCGACCGCGTCCTTGTTTTCGAGGGCGGGGTTCTTTTCTTCCAGCACCGTGCGCGCCTTTTCCACGCAGCGGCTGATGACGTCCTCCAGCCAGACGACCTTCCCCTTGCGGGTGGACATGGCGCCGTCCTCGAGGGAGACCATGCCGTAGGCGACGTGGACCATGTCCTTTGCCCAGTCCTTGCCCATGAGTTCGAGCACCTTGAAGAGCTGCCTGAAGTGCAGGTTCTGCTGATAGGCGACGACATAGAGACACTTATAGAAATGATAGGTGTCGTGGCGGTAAATGGCGGCGGCGAGGTCGCGGGTGATGTAGAGCGACGCGCCGTCCGAACGCAGGATGAGCGCAGGCGGCATTCCGTAGGGTTCGAGATCGACGATCTGGGCGCCTTCACTCTCCTTGAGAAGGCCCTTTTGGCGCAATTCCTCGACAACGGGTGCCATTTTATCGGTATAGAAGCGCTCGCCCGCATAGCTGTCGAAGGTAATGTGCAGGCGGTCGTAGATGGTCTTGACGTAGGCGAGGGTCAGCGACTTGAACCAGTCGAACAGCTCGTTCGCCTCTTTGTCCCCGCTCTCGATGAGACGGAAATATTCGCGCGCCTGCGCCTCCATCTGCTCGTCCGCCTCGTTGTTGAAACGGACATAGAGGTCGTTGACGGCATGAATGCCGCCCTTTTCCACTTCCTCGCGGTTGCCCCATTTTTTATAGGCGGCAATGAGCTTTCCGAACTGCGTGCCGTAATCGCCGAGGTGGTTGATCCCCACTGCCTTAAAGCCGAGAAAGTTGAAAATGCGATAGAGCGCGCCGCCGATGACGGTGGTCGAGAGATGCCCGATATGAAAGGGCTTTGCGATATTGACGGAGGAATAGTCGATGCAGACCACGCGGCCCTTGCCCAGATCCGACGCGCCGTAGCGCTCCCCTTCCTGCAGGATGCGCGCGAGGACGTCTTTGGCGAGGCCCGCCTTGTTCACCTTGAAGTTGAGATAGCCGTTGAGCGCAGACACCTGCGCGATGACGTCGTCCGCGGGAATGGAGGCGGCAAGCTCCTGCGCGATGGCGACGGGGCTCTTTCTGAGCGCCTTTGCGAATCGGAAACACGGGAGCGCAAAATCCCCCATCGCGGGATCGGGCGGCACGTTCATGAGCGTGGCGATCTCCTGCGCGCTCACGCCCTCCACCTTGATTTTTTCTGCAATATACTGTCTGTAATCCATAGCCGAACCTGTCTCTTTTTTGCGTTCATTTTACCACATTTTTTTTCAAATGGCAAACGAAAGATTTGCGCGAACGAAAGAAATACGATATAATAGAGCAAAGATATTTTTCCCTTTGCGCGCGACAGAAGACAAAAGAAGATGTGCGCATAAGGACATACGGGAAGGAGCTATTATGAAACTCGGCGTCGTAGGACTGCCCAATGTAGGAAAATCCACTCTCTTCAACGCCATCACGCACGCAGGTGCGGATGCCGCAAACTATCCCTTCTGCACCATCGAACCAAACGTGGGCGTGGTCGCCGTGCCCGACGAGCGGCTGGACAAGCTCGCCGCCCTCTACAACAGCAAAAAGGTCACCCCCGCCGTCATCGAATTTGTCGACATCGCGGGCCTCGTCAAGGGCGCGAGCCACGGCGAGGGCCTCGGCAATAAATTCCTCTCGCACATCCGCGAAGTGGACGCCATCATCCACGTCGTGCGCTGTTTCGAGGACGAAAACGTCACCCACGTCGAAAACACCGTCGATCCCGTGCGCGACATCGAGACCATCAATTTGGAGCTCATTCTCGCCGACATCGAGGCGGTGCAGAAGCGCATCGACCGCATCAAGAACGCCGCGCGCGGCGGCGCGGACAAGAACGCGGCGACGGAGTTTGCCTTCCTGCAAAAGCTGATGACGCACCTCGAGGCGGAAAAACCCGCCAATTCTCTGCCCGTCACCGAGGAAGAGAAAGAGATGCTCGACAACGTGTTCCTGCTCTCGGCAAAGCCCGTCATCTACTGCGCCAACATCTCGGAAAAGGACATGGGCGCGGGCGAAGAGGACATCCCGCTCGTGCGGCAGGTCAAAGAGTATGCGGCAAAGCACGGCGCGGAGACCATCGTCGTGTGCGCCAAGACGGAGGAGGAACTCTCGCAGATGCCCCCCGAAGAACAGGCCGTCTTCCTGGAGGACTTCGGACTCAAAGAGAGCGGACTCTCCAAGCTCATCAAGGCCTCCTATTCGCTCCTGGGACTCATCTCCTACCTGACCGCGGGCGAAAAAGAGACGCGCGCCTGGACGATCGTCAAAGGTACCAAGGCCCCGCAGGCGGCAGGCAAGATCCACTCCGACTTTGAAAAGGGATTCATCCGCGCGGAAGTCGTCGACTGGCAGACCCTGCTGGAATGCGGCGGACTCAACGGCGCCCGCGAAAAGGGCAAGGTGCGCTCGGAGGGAAAGGACTACGTCATGAAGGACGGCGACGTCGTCCTCTTCCGCTTCAACGTCTGATCAGAGTCCCCCGCCCCCTTTTACGAGAGAGGCACGGCAAACACGCCGCCCGATCGGAATAAATTATAAAAAACCCGCTTTTTGCGTTAAAAGACAAGACAGGGCGGCTCCGCGCATTGCGCGGAGCCGCCCTTTTCATTGACGCCGAGCCCCGACTTAAGACGGGCTTTCCCACGGCTCGGCGTTGTATTTTTCAAGGTCGGGCGTCCGAGGCAGGCGGGACGCCGTTTCGCTCCGAAAGCCGCTTTTTGCGTTCGGCGGAGGATTCCGCGATGCAGACAAACAGGGCGATCACGAAAAAGGTCATTAAAAATCCGACGATGGCCGCCAGGACGGGACTGCGGCCGTTCTCCGCAACGGAGACCGTGTTCTGGCGATAGAGGATCTGCGCACCCGCCGTGTAGGTCACCGCGCAGTCGGCCGTCTTGTTCCAAAAGAACGCGCCGCGCGGGAAAAAGGGAAGCGGGCAGGGACGGGCCGCGGAACGCTCCTGCGCCACAAGGGAGACGGCGCGCTCCACGACGGCGCGCAAAAAAGAGGTCGCCTGTCCGCGGTCGCTGAAATACTTGCGCTTTACCGTGACCGTATAGGACGGAAATTCCCCCTCTTCTCCCGTGCGCGTGATGCGGATATCCTCATTGGCCGCCATGCGCTCGGTATCGATGGCGGAAAACGCGCCGTCCGACGCCTTGGCGCTCTCCAGATTGTCGGCAAAGACGAGCGTCTCGTAACGGAAGGGCGTGTCCGCCTGCTGAAATTCCACCACGAACGTGAGAAAATATTCCTCCCGCGCCCGATTGTAGACGAGCGACGTGAACAGCGCCGCCGCAATCGCAACGAGCACGGACGCCGTCAGAATCCACACAATCCGACGTCGGATCAAACGGACGATCTCGCCCGCGGTAATGCCATTCTCTTCCATATGTAACCGCATTTCCGCCGCGCGCACCTTTCGGCGCGGCATCCATGCGGCATTGCGGCAAACAAGCGGCATCCGAACGAGACGGCGTGCGCCTTTGCGCCCGCAGAACATAACGGCAGACCGCGCCGCATGATCACGGCAGACGACTCGCCGCCGCGGAATGCCATGTAACGGCGGGAGCGTACGCTGTGCGCCGCTGCATTCGGCAGCGGCGCACAGCGTCTCAGCTGCTCCCCGTGGAGACGACGTCCTCTTCTTCTTCGGCGCCCGGCCGAATCATGCAGAAAGACGGATTGTGCGCATACGTCTGCGCCGTTTTGGTTACGTTTTCGTTTTTTCTTTGCTCTTTCATGGCTTGCTCCTGCGCACAGTATGCGCAGGAATGCGCCCCTTATTCCCCGCGCCCGTCTTCCTTTTTGTTCGTGCGCGGCGAACGCTTCTTCTGCGGTTCCCCCGTCATCTCCCCGATCGCCTCCCGCTCCCGCGCAAGGCGGTCTTTTTCCCGTCTTTGCGCGTCGCGGTCGACGCGGTCGGACGTCTGTTTCCCCTTCATGCCGATACCCCCTTATTTTATCCTATATTGTGAGTATAGCATGCTTTCCAAAGGCTGTCAAGAGCGTTCAGCCAAGTTGCTTTTTGACTTTGGAGAAGAGCTCGGTCTTTTCGTCGATCATCATTTTTTCGGCGGGCTGAACTTCATAATACCCGCGCTGCAGCATCTGCTCGAACACGGCAAACTGCGTATCGGCGTGTTCGGAGTACAGCTTCATGATCTGTCGGCGCAGCGGGCGGCAACTGCCCTCCGTCAGGGCGGTCGCGTAGTAGTTCATGAGCAGTTTCTCGGCGTCCAGCAGATCCTGCAGAGCGTCCTTTTCGCAGAGCGTCGTATCTTGTTTCGATAATTTCATGCTTTTCCTCCCAAAATCGCATAGAGCGCGGCAAACCGCTCGGAATGCGCGCGCGCAAAGTTTTCCATCTCCTGCGCGAGCGAGGCGTCCGTCAGCGTGTTCGCATAGATCCGCGCCTTTTTGCAGGCCATCTCTTCGCCGGTCAGAAGGTGGGTCAGGACATCCAGATCCTTTGCCGTCAGATTGTTCATAAAAAAATCCTCCTTGCATCCAGTTTGGATGAAGGAGGGCCGTATTATTCGGTTGTCTTGGGACTTTCTTCCGAAGCGTCGCTTCCGCGGAACCATTCGCAAAGGGGCGCGACGGCGCAATGTTCGCAGTCGGGACGGCGGGAATGACAGACCCGACGCCCGTGAAAGATGAGCAGATGATGCGCGCGCGACCAGCGCTCTTTGGGAATGACGGCGCACAGTCCCGCTTCCACCTGTTCGGGCGTCTTGCCGTGAGCAAGCCCCAGGCGGTTTGCGACGCGGAAGACATGCGTATCCACCGCGATGGCGTCGCCGTGGAAGGCGACCGCGTAAACGACGTTCGCCGTCTTTCTGCCGACGCCCGCAAGGGTGCGCAGTTCCTCGAGCGCGGAAGGGACTTCCCCCGCATATTTTTCGAGGATATCGCGGGAGGCGGACAGGATATGCGCCGCCTTGTTGTGATAGAACCCGCAGGAAAAGATATATTTTTCCAGCGCCTCCTGCGACAAAAGAAGCATCGTCTGAGGCGTGTTGTGCTCGCGAAAGAGCTCCGCCGTCACCCGATTGACGCGCTCGTCCGTACACTGTGCGGACAAAATGACCGCGACGAGCAGTTCATAGGGCGAGCGGAACTTGAGGGCAGGCGCCGCGTCCGGATACAGTTCCTCTAAAATATCGAGTATCTCTTCACACTTGGACATATGTTCATTATAGCATACGGCGTGCGGAAAATCAACCTAAATGCGCACATACCGCCCGTTCACGCTGCGGAAAAACCCCGCAAACGATGAATACGCCCGTCCCCGCACGAGTGCCGCAACGGTCGGATAGAAGCGGGCGTCGAAGCGGACGGACAGCCCGCACCCGCAGCTTGCGTCCTTGGGCGTGGAGACCGTCTGCGCCGCGATTCCCCTGCCGCTCACACGGCCGAGCGCGTCGAGCGCCTGCGTCCGCGAGCGGAAAACCGCAAGAATTGTCATGATCGCTCTTCCCCCTTCGTATAATTAAGGATATGATCTATCTCGATAATGCCGCGACGGGCGGCGAAAAACCCGCCTGCGTCCAGAACGCCGTGCTGGCCGCCATGAAGGCGTGCGCCAACCCCGGGCGGAGCGGACATGCGCGCTCCGTCGCCTGCGCGAAACAGGTCTTTGCCTGCCGTACGCTTCTTACGGAGCTCTTCGACGCCCCGAGCGCCGAACGCGTCATCTTCACCAAGAACTGCACCGAGGCGCTCAATCTCGTCCTGCTCGGGACGCTCAAACGGGGCGACCATGTGGTGACGACCTGTCTCGAACACAACTCCGTCCTGCGGCCGCTTGCTTTTCTGCACCGGACGCGCGGCGTTACCTATGACGTCGCGCCGCTCACCGACGGACGGCTCCTGCCCGAGACCGTCGCCGCACTTGTCCGCCCGGAGACCGCGATGTGCTGCGTGACGACCGCCTCCAACGTGACGGGCACGGCGCCCGATCTGTATGCGCTGCGCCGCCTTCTGCCCGCGCGCGTTCTGCTCGTCGCGGACGGAGCGCAGGGCGCGGGACACCTGCCCGTCTCCATGAACAAGGCGGGCATCGACGCGCTTGCCCTCGCAGGACACAAGGGACTCTTCGCCATTCAGGGCGCGGGCGCGCTGCTCCTGTCCGAGCGCTGCAACCCCGCGCCCGTGCTCTTCGGCGGAACGGGAAGCGAGAGCTTTCGCCTCGACATGCCCGACTTCTACCCCGACCGCCTCGAGAGCGGGACGCTCTCCTTTCCTGCAATCTGCTCGCTTGCCGAGGGCGCACTGCTCGTCAAAAGCCGCCGCGCCGAACTGGCACAAAAGCTCCTTGCGCTCACCTCTGCCTTTCTGGAAGGCCTGCAGGCGCTTCCGATGTATCGCGCCTACTCTGCGCCGAACGCCTGCGGCATTGCGACCTTTGCGCATCGGACGCTTCCCTCCGAAGAGGTGGCCCAGCGGCTCTCCGATCGGTTCGGAATCGCCGTGCGCGGCGGACTGCACTGCGCGCCCCTCGCGCACCGCGCGCTCGGGACATTCCCCGACGGTCTGGTGCGCGCCTCGTTTTCCCCCTTTCAGGGAAAGGAAACGGCGGACGCCCTGCTCGACGCTCTGCGTGTCCTCGCAGACCCTGCCGACGACGCTACATCTTCTTGAGCTCCGCGGCAAGCCGCGCCAGCTTCTTGCGCTTCCCCGCGTCCAGCATGGGCGCGATCTGCGCACAGAACGCGTCGATCTCCGCATCGGGCAACGTCCCCGCACGCCGCGCCTCCGCTGCACGCGCATAGATCGTGCGGACGAGTTCGCCCTCGTTCTTTCCGTCAAACTGCGCGGCAAGTTTCTGCGCCTCGCGCACCCACTCCTGCGGCACGCCGCCCGAATCGCCTCCCGTATAGCTTGCAAAATCTTTCATAGTCACCTCCACTCCCATTGTATGTGCGGAACACGGCAGATGTCCCCCCGCATACGATAAGACATGGAACTTCTCCTTTTGCTGGCTTTGCTCTCCGCGCAAAAGGGCGGCAACGCTCAGGCCGCCCTTCAGGACTTCCTCGCCTTCTACCGCGAAAACCGCGACCTCATCCGCCTCTTTGCGGACGGCCGTCTCTCCTTCGCAGGAACGGACTCTCCTTCCGATGCCGCGGCGTCTACTTCCTCCGACAAAGCTCCGCCCGATTCCGCTCCGCCCGAAAAATCCTCCTCCGCGGCGGACGGCGCCGCAGGGTCTGCAAGCGGCTCCGCCGCCCCCGACCTGCGCATTCTGGAAGAATACCTCAAACGAAACGCGGCGCCCTGAGGCGCCGCGTTTTTCATGCGATCTGTTTTGTACGGCCTGGTTCATGCAAGTGCATGGTCAGGCGATTTCATGCGATCTGTCTCTCCGATCGGTCTTTTACGATCTTTTCATTGCGCTCGACGGCGGACGGCACAGTCTCCGCGCAGCGCTTTGATGCCGCGTCCATGATTGCCTTGCACAAACGAAGAGCGCGCGACGTACAAATGTCGCGCGCGATCGGGCTGTTTATGCCTGCGCGCCGCAGATGGCGGCGACGGCCTGCTGCAGGAAGGAATCCTCCTCGCCGTGCAGGAAAGGTGCCGTAATGCCGACGGCGCCGTCCTCGTCGGTCACGCCGCGGTCGTGGATGCACTTCCCCTCGGGCCAGTAAATGCGCGCCACGGTGAGCTGGAAGGCGCCGCCGCTCGGAGAACGATAGGTGGACTGCATCACGCCCTTGCCGTACGTCGAATAGTGTTCCGCGCCTTCCGCACGGCGCAGGTAGAGATCGGAATAGCCGATCGTACCGTAGTCGATGAGGGCGCCGATGAGGCATTCGGACGCCGACGCGGAATTTTCGTCCGCGAGCACACTGATGCGCGCGTCGGCGGAGAAGAAGGCGGTGAAATCGTTGCCCGTCGCATAGTAATTTCTGCGGGTTCCGTCGCGGAACTGGGCATAGGCGACAAGCGGGTTTTCCCCCTGTGCGTTGCGCAGAAGATGGGACGCGATGGACTGCAGATCGGAGAGATACCCGCCTCCGTTGCCGCGCAGATCGAGAATGAGGTTTGTCCTTCCGCGCGCCTTCATGACGGCAAGGCAGGCGGCGAACTCCGCGGCGCAATTTCCGTCGAAGCTGTCCAGCCGAAGATAGGCCGTCGTAGCGTCCAGGCCCGCAAGCGGCTCGCGCGTCTCGGTGAGAGAGGCGGTCTCTCCGCGGAACGCATAGGACGTCTCGCTGTCCCGATAGACGACATACGCCGCCTCGTAGGCCGAGAGCGCAAGCGTATAGGCGGTAGAAGCATCGGCCGCCGCGCCGGGATCGAAAGAGGCATACAGGACAAAGTCGCCCTCCTGCGCCTGCATGAAGGCCGTGATCGCGGAACCCGTCCCCGTCAGGACGTCGCCGTCGGGCGTGCCGTATCCGAGCACATACATGCCCTTCTGCAACCCCGCCTCCTGCGCGGGCGAGTTCTCCACGACCGCCCAGATGCGCACGGAAGTCCCATCCGTGAGAAGCGTAATTCCGACGCCCTCGTTATGCCCCTCGCTCTCGGCAAGAATGCGCGCATACTCCTCGGGCGTGTAGTACCTGGAAAAGATGTCGGGCATGGCGGCATCGTAGAGCTCCTCGTACACCGCATCCATGTCCACATACTGATAGTGCTCTTCCTCTAGCTTGTTGAGCAGCCACTCCAGCTCCCGCAGACGCGGATCGACCGAATAGCGGCTTCCCAGCCAGCCTGCCGTAAATCCCGCCGCCGCAACGATAAGCGCAAGAATGACGGCAACGATTGCGCGCACGCATTTCTTCCTGCGCGGCGCCTTTACCGCCGCACTCCCCTGCGCCGCCTCTTCCGCCTCCGACAAACACGCCGCTCGCTCTGCGGATGCGGCACCCGTGTCAGGGCTCTTTGCGGCACCCGTGTCGGAGGCCGACGGTTTGGCCGCCCCCGTGTCGGGGTCGGAGCCATTCACGGCAGCCGTGTCACGGTCGGAGTCTTTCGCGGCAGCCGTGTCGGAGGCCGACGTGTCGGAAGGCCCCATGTCGGCAGTCTCATGTTTCTGCGCGGAATCTGCGGCCGCCATGTCCGCATCTGTGCGCAGGGTGTCCGCGGACTGCACGGGGTTTTTCTCGGACGCGTCCTCTGCGCCCCCTTCGCGCAGGGACGGGCATTTTTGTCTTCTCATGACTCTCTCCTTTCCTGACGGAGCAGGCGATGCAAGACACTCAGGATGCGGAACGTGACCGCATCGGAGAACTTGCGGATATTCAGGCCGGTGATGCGCTCGATTTTGTCGAGGCGGTACATGAGCGTGTTGCGGTGCATGAAGAGCGTACGGCTCGCCTCGGAGACATTCAGACTGCTCTCCAGAAAGGCCTCCGCCGTTTCGGCGATCTCGGTGTCGTCGAACACCTCGTCCAGATTGCCGATGCGGAACTGCATGACGTACTCTTCCAGGCGGCTCTTGGGGACATCCTCGAGCATCTTGACGAGCAGGTATTCGCGGTAGGAATGCACCTCGCCCGCGTCGAGGAACAGATTGCTCATGCGCACCGCCGTGACGGCCTGCGAATAGGAATGGGCGATCTCGGAAAAGGCAGCGACTTCACAGCCGATCCCGACGCTGGCGCGAATGCCGAGTTCCTCATAGAGGGACTGCCAGAGGAACTGCCCGAACTCATAGGCACTCTGTTCGCCGTCCGCGAAACGCACGACGGCAATGCGGGTGCGGTCCATCTTCACGGCGAAATCGCCCTCGGCAAGACAGCCGCGGACAAGCTCGCAGGCCTCGGGAAGGTGCTTGTCCGGCACGATGTCGAGCGCAAAGCAGGTACCCTCCTTCACGGCGTATTTGGTGGCGAAGCGAAAGGCATACCATGCCCCGCCCTCGCCGAGGAGCACGGCTTTCAAATGCTCCTCGCGGTCGGGAAGCAGGGCGTGGACGTCCGCGTTCTCGACAAGGTACTCCAGAAGCCGCGCCGTGCGTTCCGCCTCGCGGCCCGTGCCGTCGATGTAGCCCTCGAACACGGCATCGCCGCAGGCAAGGGAGACCGCGGTCTCCTCTCCCGTCCCGGGCGAAAGGCGCACGCGGACGCCCGTCTTTTCCCCGATGTCCTTGAGAATCTTCTTCAGCTGTGCCTGCGCATTTGCCATTTTTTCTTCGCCCCTTGTCTTGTTTTCGCGTATAATTATACCATTTTTTGGAAAAAATATCAAGAGTTTTTCCGATTTCGGCACTACCCATGTCCGATTTTCGGGAAAATTTCACGCCGCAGACACCGTACGGGAGCGCCACCATGTCCGCAGGATCGGACATGGACGGTACAGAAATTTGCGATTTTTTCGGCAAGAGCATTGACACCGCCCCCCGTGCATGCTATAATATGGACAATCATGGGGGCATGTCCGTCCCCATAATTTTGAACGGAGTGTTGATACAGCATGAGCCAATTTCCGCAACTCATCATCGATGAACAGGCAAATGCGGGCATGGGTACCCCCGACACGGCAGAGCGCAAACCTGCCGCGGGCGGATACCGCCTGATTGCCGTCATCGCCTTCCTGCTCGCTGTCGGCGGGCTGTTTCTCGGCTTGCTGAGTGCCTATACGGGCATTTTCCAACCCAACTTCACGGGAAACGATCTTCTCAAAAATTCCCTCTTCGGATTCGTCTATTCCTATTTCCGCGAAATCGCCGCTGGCGCAGGCGCCTTCTTCCGCACGCTGTTTACGGGCGGAGAGCTTTCGGACATCCTCACCCTCGTCCTCGTCGCCCTCCTGTGCGTCGCAGTCGTGCTCTCGCTCATCCTGATGCTCGTGTCCTTCTTCACGGCAAAGGGCGCCAAGAACTGCGCCATGCTCTCCTCCGTTCTCGTCTTTCTCGCCTATGCCGGGTTCTTCCTCCTCTCCTATTACGAACTCGCCGTGGAGCGCGGGGATTTCAGCGGCGCCATGATCGACCTCTCGACGGGCGTCATCGCAGGAGGCATGCTCATCGCGCTCATCGTCTCCGCCTTCGCCCGCAGAAAGGGCACGGGCGTGCTCAACCTCATCTCCCTGCTCCTGCTCGCCGCCGCCGTGTTCGGGCTCACCTACCCCGGCGCCGCCACGCTCTCCGCCGACGTCAACTACACCCGCCTCGGCGAGAATCTCTTCGTCAACCTGACGGCCTTTGTCCTCGCGATCGTCGTCATCCTCAATTTCGTCATTTCCGCCGTGCGCCTCAACGCGCGCAAGGCGTATCTCTTCGATGCGATCCGCTTCGGCATTCTCTTTGCCGCCGTGCTCGTCGCCATCATCGCACAGATCGCGGACAAGTCCTCGGAGGTCATGTTCAACAGCGACAACCTCCTGCCCGTGATCCTCGCCCTCGCCGCCTCCCTGGCCGCCTTCCTGCTCTCTCTCATCATCACGATCTCGAAGGTCCCCGCCAAGCAGGCACGCAACGACGAGGCCGCAAGCGCCAAAGCGGGCGAACGCTACGTCCTTACGCAGCCCACCGATCCCGCCCGCCCCGCACAGCCCGCCGAGCCCGCTCCGGCCGCCTCCGCAGAGGCCGCGCGACAGACCGTCACGACGCCCGCCGCAGGGACGACCGTCATCGTACAGCAGCCCGCCGCACAGCAGCCCGCGACGCCCATCTACGCCGTCCCCTTCTTTGCGGCACCCATGACGCCGCCCGTTCAGCCCCAGCAGCCTGCCTCGGCAGCGCCCGCGGCGCCCGAGCCCGCACCCGTTGAAGAGAAGAAGGCAGCGCCCGCAGACGATTCGCCCATGAGCGAATTCGAGCGCAGCATGGCGGCCCTCGCCCGCGGCATTGCACCCGAGCCCGCTCCCGCCGCACAGCAGGCAAACGGCGCCGCCTATCCCTACTACCATGCGCCCGCCGCACAGCAGCCCGCGCCGCCCGCACCCGCCTATGTGTCGGCGCCCGCAACGCCCTATGCCTCTCCCGCATACGCACAGCCTGCGGCAAAGGTCGTCTATGACCCG
>CAJFMF010000010.1 GCA_904391375.1 Candidatus Gallimonas faecavium
TTCATCAAATATTTCTTTTTCATTTTTGTTTTTTGAACCATGTAAACATACTACCCCGTCAATATCTAAAAAAATAACTTTCATAAACTACCTAGACTGGAACCTTAATAATCAAAGAAAAATTTTTCGCCGTATTTTTTTGCAATTTCTATGAATTCCATAATGATGGGCAACGCTTCTTCGATAAGTTCTCTACTTGTTTTCCTATCAATGGGAATTTTAACAGTAACTCGCAATGTATTTGGATTTCTGGTCCCGTGTTCCCAATTCGGAAAGAAAGATAATTGCTCATTGATACTTTCTTTGTTTGCGAGAATTATTTTACCAATCAAACTATCCCTATCAATTATATAAAGTCCTATCCGCAAGAAATTACTTCTTTTGACAAGACTGATATCCAAACAATTATTTGTGAAAGCTTTATTCTTATTGACGCAAGCCCAAAACGTTTGCTCCCCCGCTTTTTCATGGATGATTTTGAACGGATCGCCGTTTTCACATAATATTTTTTCAAAAATACACCAGAAAGTTTCCTTTGTAATTACATTATCTTCTTGTGATACAATATGATTCATTCGACTTTCTCCTTTATCTGCTTTTATGCACTTTCACCCTTAAAATTATTTTATTTCCTGGATATTATATCCCAATTCTTTTGCTCTGCTTAAAAAACGCGGGATATTAAGGATTCCCCATTGATTGCAAACATAAGCACAAGTATCTGTCAACATAAGCTTTTCGGTTTCTTCCGTAAAAAAGCGAACTTGATAGTCTTGCCTTGTTTTCGCAATTTCAGTTTTTTCAACTACACCGAGCGAACCTTGTAAAGACGGATGAAATATCTCCGACAGTTCACGAAAAGAAATCACGTTTTTCTTAACATAATCTTGGACAACTGCCAATACAAGCCTATTTTTAGGATAAACAACACCATTAAACAAGTATTTTGTTGTATCACGCCGTCTTACTTCCCCCTCTGAATACGAAACCATAAGGGGTTCGATTGATTCCTTTTGTCTACTTGCATTTGAGGCATCTTGCTTGTGCAGACATTCAAATGCGGCTCGTAATTCAAAAACTTGCTGTTCAAGCTTTTGAATTCGCGTAAGCATTTCTAAAATGATACTTGCATTATCCATCCCTACACCTCCTGGCATTAGGATACCATAACTTTCATGAAAAGTCAAGTAACTTTTAGAAAAATATAGATAATAAACGTAAATTTATAAAAACAATTTTTATCTTTCGTTATCATTTTTTCAAATAGACAAATCGTTTTTTTCAAAATTTATAATAAACCAGAAGATACGGACGCTTCGCGGCCAAACTCAGTTTCAGACGTCGCCTTCGGCTCTTTCCATTACTAAAGCGACCCATTGATGCAACAAACATCCGAAACTACCATAAACGAAAAATATTTTTTAATTTTCCCGTTTGAGATTGCTATTCCCGGACAGATGTGATATAATTCGGTGTGGAAAAAACAGAAAGGAGCTGTACTATGAATCAGAGAACCCCCATCATTGCAGGCAACTGGAAGATGAACAACACGGCATCGGAGGGCGTAGCCCTTGTGAATGCGATCAAGCCTCTTGTGGCAGACGCCAAGTGCGAAGTCGTCGTATGCGTCCCCGCCATTGACATTCCCGCCGTTGCGGAAGCGCTCAAGGGCAGCAACATTGCGTTGGGCGCGCAGAACGTCCACTTTGCGGAAAAAGGCGCCTACACGGGCGAGATCTCCGCGGCGATGCTCAAGGAATACGGCGTAAAGTACGTCATCATCGGGCACAGCGAGCGCCGTCAGTACTTCGGCGAGACGGATGAGACGGTCAACAAGCGCACGCTTACGGCGCTTGCGGCGGGACTTACCCCCATCGTCTGCATCGGCGAGACGCTGGAAGAGCGCGAGAGCGGCAAGACGGAAGATGTGCTTGCCAGACAGATCACCGAGGGCATGAAGGGCATCGACGACATCTCCAAGATCGTCATTGCCTACGAGCCTGTCTGGGCGATCGGAACGGGCAAGACGGCGACCTGCGAGCAGGCGAACGAGACCATCGGCTATATCCGCAAGAAGTGCGCCGAGGTGTTCTGCCCCAAGTGCGCCGAAAAGGTGCGCATCCAGTACGGCGGATCGATGAACGCGGGCAACTGCAAACAGCTCATGGCGATGCCCGAGATCGACGGCGGCCTGATCGGCGGTGCATCCCTGAAGGCAAACGACTTTGCCACGATCGTCAACTATGACAAGGGCGGGATGCAGGGAATGAAACTTCCGAAGGAGCTTCTGTAAATGAAACCCACCTGTGCGATCATCATTATGGACGGCTACGGGATTGCTCCTGCAGGTCCCGGCAACGCCATTACGCTGGACGGCAGCAAAAATGTGAACGCCTATCGAGAGGAATACCCTTCTGCGACGCTGGGTGCGAGCGGGCGCGCCGTCGGACTTCCCGACGGACAGATGGGAAACTCCGAAGTCGGGCACATGAACATGGGCGCCGGGCGCATCGTCTATCAGGAGCTGACCAAGATCTCCAAGGAGATCGAGGACGGTGAATTTTTCCGGAACGGCGTACTGCTCAACGCGATGGACAGCGCCAAAAAGAACGGCAAAAAGCTGCACCTGTGGGGACTTTTGTCGGACGGCGGCGTTCACAGCCACATCACGCACCTCTTTGCACTGCTGGAAATGGCGAAGAAAGAAGGCGTCCCCAAGACCTATGTCCACGCCTTCCTGGACGGGCGCGACACCCCTCCTACCTCTGCCGTGCACTATGTGCAGCAACTTCTCGACAAGATGAAGGAGCTCGGATACGGAAAGCTCGCCTCTCTCTCGGGAAGATATTACGCGATGGACCGCGACAACAACTGGGACCGCATCGAAAAGGCGTACGACATGCTCACCGTCGGAACGGGCATTCAGGCGGAAGACCCCATCGCCGCGCTGCACGCCTCCTATGACGCAGGCGTGACGGACGAATTTGTCCTGCCGACCAACATCACGCAGAACGGCAAGCCGGTGGCCCTGGTGGAAGAAGGCGACTCGATCATCTTCTTCAACTTCCGCCCCGACCGCGCAAGAGAAATCACGCGCGTGTTCTCGCAGGATCCGTTCGTCGTTCCCAAGGGGACGGCATTTGAGCGCAAGACGGAATTTCTGCACCCCGTGTACGTCTGCTTTACGGTGTACGACGCCGAATACAAGAACGTCGCGATCGCCTTCCCCAAGCAGAGCCTCAAAAATACGCTGGGCGAATACCTTGCCTCGCTTGGCAAGAAACAGCTCCGTATCGCCGAGACGGAAAAATATGCGCACGTCACCTTCTTCTTCAACGGCGGCGTCGAGGAACCCAATCCCGGCGAAGTGCGCGTGCTGATCAACTCGCCCAAGGTGGCGACCTACGACCTTCAGCCCGAGATGAGCGCTCCCGAAGTCACCGAGCGCGCCATTCAGGAGCTGAAGACGGGCGACTATGACGCCATGATCCTGAACTTCGCAAACTGCGACATGGTCGGGCATACGGGCGTCATTCCCGCCGCCGTCAAGGCCGTGGATACCGTCGACAAGTGCGTGAAAAAGGTCGTCGATCAGATCCTCTCGATGGGCGGAAGCGTCCTGCTCACGGCAGACCACGGCAACGCGGACAAGATGCTCGACTCGGACGGCGAGCCCTTCACGGCTCACACCACCAATCCCGTCCCCGTCGTGCTCATCTCCGACAAATACAAGAACGTCCGCCTTCGCAAAGACGGCATTCTCGCCGATCTCGCCCCCACCCTTCTGGAGGTCATGGGACTTCCCGTTCCCCCCGAAATGACGGGCAAGAGCCTGATCGAAAAAGCCTGAGCGTCCTTCACGCCCCGATCGGACGGCGATCTCCTGCGCAAGTGCGCGGCGGATCGGCGGGCGGAAGGATCTCAGACGGCCGACGGAACGTTCCGATCGCCGCCTTACCTGCAAACCATAAAAAAACCGATGCGCTCGGCGCATCGGTTTTTTCTTTGCCCTGCCTGTCTGCAAAAAGGCGGATGTCTATTCTTCTTCCTGTGAGGGAGCGCGAAGCGCGGCGGGAGTCTCCTCCGACGGCACGCACGCAGACGTACGCGGCGAATCGGATTTTGCCTCGGACGCTTGCGAAGGCCCGCACGCAAGCGGCGAGGATTGGCAAGCGGCGCCGCCCTGTTCCGAAGGGACGTCTTCCGTGCGCACGGACGCCGGCAAAGGCGCCTGTCCTGCAAGGGGCAGCTCGGAATGCTCCGACGCATCCGGATCCCGACGGCTCTTTTTGTGCTTCATCTTGCCGACGCCGAGCACGTCGGCGAGTTTTTTCCCGGAGGCGATGTTGAGCGCCAAGAAGACGAGATTGAACACCGTGAGGGCAAGCGTCTGATAGGACGGGCCGACGGTGACGGAAAAGAACTCGAGGTTGTAGCCGAAACTGCCCGTCAGTTCGGAGATGAGTTCCTGCCCGTTTGCGAGCTGCATGACTTCGACGATATAGTGTTCGAGTTCGGCGATGGGCGTCGCCATGAAGGAGAAGCGCAGCAGCGCGCAGGCATACGTCCCGGGGATAAAGGCGCAGATGGTCTGAACCCAGCTCGGGAGCATTCCGAGCGGCATATAGGCGCCGATGAGGAACCCGACCGCCGTCGAAAAGACGGCGACGAGGCTGGCCATCGTGCCCTCCGTCTTGATGAAGGAACACAGGAACACCGTCATGAGCGTGGACGAGATGGTCGCATAGAGGGTCACGCCGAGCACGGTGAGGAAGTCGACGAACGTGAGGAAAAATTCCTGCATACACGCGAGATAAATAAAGCAGATGACGAGGTAGACGACACACACGAGGAGCGTCACCAGGAAATTAAAGACGACATAGCTGCCGATGAGGGCGCCGCGTCGGATGGGCGAGGAGACGAAGTCGCGGTTGACGCCGCTCTGTTTGTCCTCGACAAAGACGGTATTGGTCTGCAAGGCGACGGTGATGGTCGAGAGCGCCGCGATCCCCGAGAGCATCCAAGAATCGACGAGCGTGCCGATGTACTGATTGAGAGAGTCGTTGGGCGTAATGCCCATGCGGTAGAGGGTATTCTGCACCGTGGAGAGTTCCAGGTTGCGCAGGAAGAAGATATAGACCGCAAAGATGATGACGGGAACGAGAAGCGTATAAAAAAGGCGGATCTTGTTCTTGAAGAAGACGAGCAGGTGCCGCCGCGTGAGCTGTCCGAAAACGGAAAGGACGTTGGTCTTATTTTGTTGCATCGCCGCCCTCCTCCGTCAGAATGATGTTGCGCCCCGTGACGTTCAGGAAGACGTCGTCCATGGTTCCCTTGAGAATTTCCACGTCATCGGTGTAGGCATCGAAATCGCGCATGAGCCGTTTTGCCGCGTCGCTGTTCTGGACGCGAATGCGGTACGCCTTCCGAATCTCGTCATAGGAAAAGGAGTACCCCTCGCGCAGAAGCCCCGTCTCAAAGGACTCGTCGCGCTTGCGATAGCTCAGAAGGCTGTCGTAGGAATAGCGGTTTTTGAGCTCGTTCGGCGTTCCCTCGGCGATAATGCGGCCCTTGTCCATGATGACGACATACCCCGCCTTTTCCGCCTCTTCGAGGTAGTGGGTCGTGAGAAAGACCGTCATGCCCGTCTCGGCACGGATGCTGTCAATGAGCGACCAGACCGTGAGCCGCGCCTTGGGATCGAGCCCCGTGGAGGGTTCGTCCAGCATGAGAAGGCGTGGGCGATGGACCATGGCGCGCGCAATGTCCACGCGGCGCTGCTGTCCGCCCGAGAGGTTTCCGACGGGACGTTTCAGGAGGGTCTGCAGGGACAAAAGTTCGATAATCTCGTCGACGTTGCGTTTTTTTTCGGCACGCGTCAGCCCGTAGAAGGAGGCGCGCACGTCGAGGTTCTCCCACACGGTGAGCTGTTTGTCGAGGACGCTCGACTGAAAGACGATGCCGATCTCCTGTTTGATCTGCTCCGCCTGGGTATCGAGATCATGCCCGCAGACGGTCACTTTTCCCGCGTCCTTTTTGAGGATGGAACAGATGATATTGATGGTGGTACTCTTTCCCGCGCCGTTGACGCCGAGGAAGGCAAACAGTGAGCCCTTTTTGACGGCGAAAGAAATGTCGTCCACCGCCTTTACGTCGCCGTATGACTTGGAAAGATGTTCGACTGTGACCGAATACTCCATGCGTTTAACCCTTTTCGATGACGGAACGGTGTTGCTCGAGCAGCGCATCGTAGACGGCGAAGACGTCGTCAAAGCAATCGATGTGCAGACGCTCATGCACGCCCTCCCGATCGGTCTGTTTGATGTTATAGATGCGGAAGAACGGGCCGTACCACTTGAATCCGCGGCAGAAATGTTTGATGACGGTGTCCTCGCGGACGCCGCGCTGTTCGTTGAACCGACGCGGAAGGAACAATTTCTTCTTTGCCAGAAAGTTGAGCGCCGACTGATCGGGCATCATCATGCGCCGCTTTTTTACGCGCGCACGGGCGCGGGCGAGAAGTCCCGTCTCGCGGCAGCGCGCCACGTTGAGCAAAAGCACGCCCGAATTGCAGTAGTCGCGGCGGATCCAGAATTTTCCCTCCTGATCTTTGACCGCTCCGAACTCGTATCCCGTTATATCCGTCTGCCAGAGCGCGGAAATATCCTTGCGGCACATCGTGTCGGTGTCGAGATAGAGCAGCTTTTCGGGCATCGGCATGCAGTCAAAGAGAAGCCGCAGCATGGCATAGGGCGTGTAAAACCCCTTTTCGTTCTTCCCGCCCGCAAGATATTTGCGGTACGCCTCCCCCGCATCTACGCGCCGCACAAGGCTCGACGCATTGTACTCCTGCAGCGCCCGCTCCAACAGCGCCCGCTGTTCCTCCGTGAGAGGCGAAAACCGCGCATCCACGTCCGTGAGATCGAGCGTCACCATCCGCACTTCGAGCGGTGCCTTGGTGTGCATGGCGGCCGAAAGCGCCGACAATAATAACTGCGGAAAAATTTTTGCATTCCCGCAATAGCACAGCTGTACCCGTTCCGTTGTCTGCCCGTCTTCCGCCATCACGCATCCCTCGCCTGATTTCGTCTCGGCCGCATATCGGCCCCGCGCAGTTATGTGCTCCCTCTCGGCATAAACCCTTCGCACCGCAGTTCATATCCGATTATACGGGATTTCCGTTGTTCTGTCAATCCCTTTACGATATTGCCGTCGGAATTTCACAAAACATTCCAATCAGGGAGCGGGAAATGCCGAAAGATAGATTGCGCGCACTTCTTCCTCGGTCGGTTCATATGCCGATTTTCTGATATTTTTGTTCGCCATGGCGGCATGCGCAAAGACGAGAAGGTGTTCGCGGGGGATGTCCTCGCGCGCGCCGAGCAGAGTGTCCATCGTCTCGCATATGCCGTCAAGCGTATCCGAGCAGGCGGAAAGGATCTCTTTGAGCGCGGGAACGCTTTTTCTTTCGCACAGGCGGAGCGCGCCGCCCAGCAGAAGGCCGTTTGCCCTGCCGTGATCGATCCCATAGAAGTATGTGAGGGCATACCCCATGCCATGCACGGCCGTCGTACCCGACTGAGCGATAGTCATTCCCGCGAGCATGGAGGCATACAAGAGCGTATCGCGTTCGTCGAGCGTGAGCGGCCCCGCCGTCTTTTGGAGAAGCGGATAGAAAATGCGCAGGCTCTCCTTTGCGAGCGCGTCGGAAAGAGGCGTCGCATTGCGCGAAAGCATTCCCTCCACCGCATGGGAAAAGGCGTCGAGCGCCGTATTCACTGTCGAGCGGACGGGCAGATGTTCCATGTATTTTCCGTCCAGAAAGGCAAGGCGCGGGAACATGGCAGGACTGGTAATGCTCGTCTTGGTCTCCTTGGCGTCGTTTGTGAGAATGGCGTAGGGCGTGACTTCGCTCCCCGTTCCCGCCGTCGTGGGGACATGCGCCATCGGGAGCGCTTCCGCCGCATAGCCGCCCGCAAAGATCTCTTCGTCCGTGCGTTCCTGTACGGCGAGCGTCGCGATCGCCTTGGCCGCGTCCATGGGCGAACCGCCTCCGATCGCGACCACAAAATCTGCCCCCGCGCTCTTCAGGAGCGCGATCCCCTCCCGCACGCTTGCGACGGTGGGATTGGGCGTGATGCGGTCAAAGACGGTGGCGTTCTGTCCGTTTCGTTCCAGTGCGGAGATCATATCGTCGAGCGCGCCGTTCAAGGCAGAGCTCTTCCCCGTGACAATCAGCGCGTGCGTCCCGAGCGCTTTGAGCTGATCGCCGTGTTCCGGAACACAGTTCCGCCCGCTGATCACGCGGGTCGGCATGTAGTAGGCAAATGATTGCATTATCGTTCCTCCCTCTGTTCCATTGCCACGCGGACAAAGTAAATGGGCATCCCCTTGGCGGAAAAATTCGCCTCGTATTCCGTTACGATGTTGTCTGCGGCATAGACGCTGTGATGAAGATCGCGCGAAATGTCCTTTACGGCAAATCCGTTCTCCTGAAATTTACGCAGCGAATACGCAAAAAAGTCCTCGCTGTCCGTCTTTTGTACGATTTCCCCGCCCGGCTTGAGCAATTTTTTGTAGATCGCCAGAAAGCGATCGCTCGTCAGGCGCTGTTTTTCACGGCCCGCTTCGGGCAAGGGCGTGGAAAAGTTGAGATAGATGCGGTCGATGCTCCCCTCGGGAATATAACAGGGCAGGATCTCGGCGGCAATGTTGAGAAACCGCACATTGGGAATGTCCTCCTCCATGATGCGCTCCATCGCCGTAAGCACGACGTTGGTACACACTTCGACCGCCAGAAAGTCGCACCCGCAGGCACGTTTTGCAAGTTCTGCGATAAATCCCCCGTTGCCGCAGCCCACTTCCAGTTCCACGGGTGCACGACGGGAGAAAATGCGTTCAAAATCGAGGAGCGCGCGGTAGTTCTCGGCTGCCTCTTTCAGGTTTTTACACGGTTTCCCGCGCGCAAGCAGGACGGGCGCACATGCCGCGACGCGCGCCTCCAGGTTGCGTTTTCTGCGCATCCGCATCAGTTTTTCCCCGTGGAGCCGAAGCCCCCCTCTCCGCGTACGGTGTCCGAGAGCGTCTCGCTCTCGCAAAAGTCCGCCGTATAATAGGGCGCAATGACGAGCTGCGCAATGCGATCGCCCGCCTCCACGCGACGGAGCGTCTTACCGTGATTGTGCAGGGCGACCATCACTTCTCCGCGGTAGTCGCAGTCGATGACCCCCACTTTGTTGGCAGGGGCAAGATCCTGTTTGCACGCCAGCCCGCTGCGGGCATAGACAAGCCCTACCGTCCCTGCGGGCAACTGAATGGCGATCCCCGTATGAAGGAATACCGTCTCGCCCGCGGGGATCTCCGCCCCCTCGCAGGCATACAGATCGGCTCCCGCCGCAAAGGCGGAACCGTATGCGGGCAGCTTTGCCCGATCGTTCAACTTTTTGACACGGACGTCCATGGTAAAAGTCACCGTCCTCCTCTCTTTTGCGCAATAGGTTCTACCCAAAAAGAATACAATAAATGCGTCCGTTTGTCAAGGGAAAGGCCGCAATCCGCCTGTTTTTTGCCCGTCGGCGTCCACATTCTGCCTTGTCGCTCCCTCCTCCCTGAAATCCCTCCCCCCTTCCGTCCGATACGATCCGCTCCATACCGACAAATCCGCGTCTGAAACGCCGAACGGCGCGGGCTTGACAAACCCGAAACGCCGAACGGCGCGGGCATGGCTTTCCCGAAGGCCTTTCCGCGACAGGCGCAAAAAAAACGCGCCCCCTGACGGGAGCGCGTTTTTTTGCGAATTTCAGCGGATGCTGTACATGAGTTCGGAGTAGGTCGGATACGGCCAGTAGTCGGACGAGCAGACCCGCTCCATGTTGTCGGCGATCGCGCGCATTGCCTCCATATCGGGGACGATGACGTGAGCCATCTTCTGCGATGCGGGGCCTTCGCCTGCGGGGATCTCGGAGAGATCTTTTTCCAGCTTCTTCATGGAGACGAGGAAGGCCTCGTTCATCGTGGAGAGCTTTTCGGCGAGGGCGACGTCCTCGTCGCAAGCCATTTTCTCGGAGACGGCGCGCTTTGCGGCGATCACCGAGCAGAGCTCTGCGATGTAGCCGTTGACGGCGGGATAGATGTCCTGCTTGCCCATCTCGAGCATGGTGCGTGCTTCGATGTCAATGGTCTTGATGTAATTCTCAAGCGAAATGTTTGCACGCGCGATGACTTCTTTCTCGGTGTAGACGCCCTGGCGCACGAACACGTCGATGTTCTCGGGTTTGAAGTACTCGGGAACGGCGTCGGCGGTCGTCTTGTTGTTGAGCAGGCCTCTGCGCTCTGCTTCGGGCTCCCAGTCGGGGCCGTAGCCGTTGTAGTTGAAGATGATGCGATAGTGATCTTTGAGGAGTTTCTTGGTGTACTTTGCGCAAGCCGCCTCGAAGTCCTCTGCTCCGGAGAGCGCATCCACCGCCTCGGAGAAGGTCTGCGCGACGATGGTATTGAGCACGATGTTGGGATCGGCGACGCTCGCCTGCGAACCGAGCATACGGAACTCGAACTTGTTGCCCGTGAATGCGAAGGGCGACGTGCGGTTTCTGTCCGTGGTATCGATGGGGAAAATGGGCGATTCGGGGACGCCGATGGAACCGGGAACGGCCTTTTTCGGCACATATTCACGGCCGAGGACGATGCTGTCCACGAGGGCGCCGAGCTGATCGCCGAGGTAGACGGAGATGATGGCGGGAGGCGCCTCGTTTGCGCCCAGACGGTGATCGTTGCCCGCGGAAGCGACGGAAGCGCGCAGGATGCCCTGGTAGGTATCCACCGCCTCGATGACGCATGCAAGGACGAGCATGAAGAGCGTGTTCTTTTCGGGGTTTTCGCCCGGATCGAGCAGGTTGAGCCCGGTATCCGTCGAGAGCGACCAGTTGTTGTGCTTGCCCGAGCCGTTGACGCCCTCGAAGGGCTTCTCGTGAAGGAGGCACGCCATGTGGTGCTTCTGCGCGACCTTCTTCATGAGCTCCATCGTGAGCTGGTTGTCGTCCACGGCGACGTTGGTCGTGGTGAAGATGGGCGCGAGTTCGTGCTGTGCGGGAGCGACCTCGTTGTGCTTGGTCTTGGCAAAGATGCCGTACGACCAGAGCGTCTCGTCAAGGTCGCGCATGAAGTCGGAAATACGCGTTTTGAGTACGCCGAAGTAATGATCTTCCAGTTCCTGTCCGCGTGCGGGCGGCGCGCCGAACAGCGTGCGTCCGGTCAGGATGAGGTCTTTGCGCTGGTTGAACATATCCTCGTCGATGAGGAAGTACTCCTGCTCGGGTCCGACGGTCGTCGCAACTCTGCGGCAGGTGATGCCGAACATCTTGAGAAGGCGCTTGGCCTGCGCGTCGAGCGCGGTCATGGATTTGAGGAGCGGCGCCTTTTTGTCCAGCGTTTCGCCCGTGTAGGAGACGAACACCGTGGGAATGAAGAGCGTCCCCTCCTTGACGAAGGCGGGAGAGGTGGGATCCCATGCCGTATATCCGCGGGCAGCGCTGGTCATACGCGTTCCGCCCGAGGGGAAGCTGGAAGCATCGGGCTCGCCCACGATGAGGCTCTTGCCCGTCAGCTGCATGATGACCTTGTCGCCCGAGGGCTCGATAAAGGAGTCATGCTTGGATGCGGTCAGGTTGGTAAGAGGCTGGAACCAGTGCGTGTAGTGCGTGGCTCCCTTGGAAACCGCCCAATCCTTCATCGCATTCGCAACCGCGCCAGCGATGGAAGAATCGAGAGGCTGCCCCTCGTCGATCGTCTTGCGCAACGACTTGTAGACCTCTTTGGGCAGCGAGTTCTTCATGATCTCGTCGGTGAAGACGTTGCTGCCGAACAGCTCTGTTACCTTCATGTATCTCTCTCCTATGTTTTGAAATCGACTTGTAAGGCGAAGTGCGCGCGCCGCCTGCGCCGCACCCCGATCAACACTCCAATTATATGATTTTTCCGACGGCAAGTCAAATGTTTGCCCGCCATTTTCCGCGAGTTTGGACTTTCGCCTTGATGATATGATCTATAAGTTCAGCTTAACGATCCACCCGAGCGGCAAACATCGCCTGCTCCGACAAAACGAGAACGCCGCGCGGCGGAGCGATCTCCGCCGCGCGGCGCGCGGGTTACTTCTTCTTTTCGGGCAGAACGACGGCGATATGGACGTCGTCGAGCTGTTTTTGCTCCACGGGCGAGGGCGCGTTCATCAGAAGATCGCGTGCCTTGGCATTCATCGGGAAGGCGATGACTTCGCGGATATTGACGGTATCCGAGATGAGCATGACCATTCTGTCGACGCCGGGAGCGACGCCTGCGTGCGGAGGAGCGCCGTACTCGAAGGCATGATAGAGCGCGGGGAACTTCTTCACGACGTCCTCTTTGCCCAGTCCGACGAGCGAGAACGCCTTGACCATGATCTCGGGATCGTGGTTGCGGACGGCGCCCGAGGAAAGCTCCACGCCGTTGCAGACGATGTCATACTGATAGGCGAGGATGTCGAGCGGATCCTGTTCTTCGAGCGCCTTCATACCGCCCTGCGGCATGGAGAACGGGTTGTGGCAGAACTCCAGCTGACCCGATTCCTCCCCGATCTCGTACATGGGGAAGTCGACGATCCAGCAGAAGCGATAGACGTTCTTTTCGAGAAGATCGAGCGCGTTTCCGAGCATGGTGCGCAAAATGCCCGCACGCTTTTGTGCAAGCGCGAGTTTGTCCTCGGCGAGCACGGCGACAAAGGCATTCGCGCCGATGCCGAGCTTTTCTTTGAGCGCCCCGATCCGATCGGCGACAAACTTGGAAATGCCGCCCGCGGGCAGGCCGTTCTCGTCCGTCTTGAACCAGAACATGGCGCCGCCCTCCGTCTTTGTCTTGAACTCCTCGGCGAGCTTGTCGATCTGTTTTCTTGCGATATTGGCGTTGGGAACGGCGATCGCCTTGACCAACTTCCCCTCGACGGCGGCAAACCCGCACCCCTGCATGAGTTCGGAAATGTCGCATACGGTCAGGGGATTTCGTAAATCGGGCTTATCGGAGCCATACGTTTCCAGGGCATCGCGGTAGGCAATGCGGCGGAACGGCGGCTTGTCCGCCTCCCAGCCCGAGAACTTTGCGAACACGGGCGGGAGCACGCGCTCGAGGACGGCAAAGACGTCCTCCTGCGTGGCGAACGCCATCTCGATATCGAGCTGATAGAACTCGCCGGGCGAACGGTCGGCACGGGCGTCCTCGTCGCGGAAGCAGGGCGCAATCTGGAAGTACTTGTCAAATCCCGAGCACATCAGAAGCTGCTTGTACTGCTGCGGCGCCTGCGGCAGCGCATAGAACTCGCCGGGATAAAGACGGCTGGGAACGATGTAGTCGCGCGCGCCCTCGGGCGAGGAGCTCGTCAGAATGGGCGTGGAGATCTCCAGAAAACCCTCCTGCGTCATGAGGCGTCTGAGTTCGGCGACGATCGCCGCGCGCAGGACGATCTTGTCCTTGACGGCGGGATTGCGAAGATCGAGGAAGCGGTATTTGAGACGCACATCCTCGCCCGCCTCCGTGGAACGAGACACCTCGAAGGGAAGCGCCTGCGTCGTGCGGCGGCCGAGCACTTCCACCGTCTCGGGAACGATCTCGATCTTGCCCGTGGGGAGTTTCTCGTTGGGTGCGGAGCGCAGGACGACCGTCCCCTCCACCGCCACGGTGGATTCGGTGGGAATGTCGCGGAGCTGCGAAAGGCAGGGCTCCTCGGTGGCGACGACCTGCGTCGTGCCGTAAAAATCGCGGATGACGGCAAACAAAAGGCCGCCCTTGTCGCGCTTGGAGTCCAGCCAGCCGCAGATCTTTACCTTCTTGCCGGCGTCCCCCTCTCTGAGTTCGTTGCAGTTGTGCGTTCTGTACATAGACGTTTCCTTATCCTTTTGATTTCACCGTTGATTATATCCCCCCGTACGGAAAATGTCAAGAAAAAGTCGAATCGCGAATCAAATTGCAGCGGGAAAAATGTCTCTTCCTCCCCTCGCGTATTGTATTTGTACCCCGCGCGTGGGGTAACCTGCCCTTGCCGCCGCGCGTGGGGTAACCTGCCCTTGCCGCCGCGCGTGGATTTACCTTCCTTCATCGCCGCGCATGTTCTTCCCGCACGCCGCGTGTTGGTTTTACCCACCTTCACCGTCGCGCGTGAGTTTATCCGACCTTGCTGCCGCGCGCTTCTTCTTTCCGCCCACATTCCCGAGCAAACGCCGCGCCCCGCATTTCCATGCGGGGCGCGGCGATAAAAATAAAACGTAAGATTCTCCATAAAGAGGAAAACTCGGCTTCCCCTTAAAGAAGAAGGCGCGGGATTCTCCGCGAATGGCAAAGCACGAACCTCTCCGCAAAGCGCAAAGCACGGGATTCTCCATAAAAAGATCTTCGCGTATGCTGTCAGCGCACGATGAGGAGTTTTTTCCTGGCGCGGGTGACGGCGGTGTACAGCCACTCGCGGCCGTTGTCGAAAAAGGCGGACTCGTCCAGAACGACCACATAGTCGTATTCCGACCCCTGCGCCTTGTGGCAGGTGACGGCGTAGGCAAATTCAAAGCGGCAGACGGCGTCCTCCCGCCGCACTTTGAAGCGGCGCAGCATGGCGGAGTCGTCCTCATGGACGAGGGTGCCGTTGGTCAGAAGATAGGCCTTGTCCCCGTATCCGTGGTAGTACTGTCCGCGCGTGAAGATGCCGGTATCGAAGGGCAGATCGCAGACGGCGTCGGGCAGAAAATCGGGGGTAAAGTCGAGCTGTCCGAGACCGTCGAGCTGTTCGCGAACATTCCGACAGGTTCCGATGATGCCGTTGACGAGGTGGAAATTCCCCTGTTCGTCGAGCCTTTTGCTCCAATCGTTGAGCGTGCAGATGAGCTTTTCGCCGTCGCAGGGAAGGAGGGCTTCGTCGGGAATGCCGCGGAAGGCGCGCACCTCGCGGTTGACGGCATTGCGCGTGCGGTTGGTGCCGACGATGATCTGATCGGCCTCTTCAAACACCTGTCGGCGCAGAGCGCGGGTGAATTTCTGCCGCGGAAGGACGCTCACGCAGCCGTCCTCTCCGAACGGTACGCACGCGCCGCTTCGCACGCGGTCCGCAAGGCGCACGATGGGATTGCCCTTTTCCTGGCGCACGATCTCCTTCAAGGTGACGACGGGCATGGAGAGCAGGGTGTTGTTCCCGCTGACGGGCGGAAGCTGCGCCGGATCGCCGCAGCACAGACACTTGATGCCGAAGGAGAGCAGATCGCGCAGCACTTCGTCGGAGACCATGCTCGTCTCGTCGAGGACGATGAGACGGATGGCCGAATCGATGCTCTCCCGCTTGACAAAGCGCAGAAAGCGCTCGGAGATGACTTCGCCGTTCTCGTCCACCTCGATGTCCTCTTCGCGCGTATAGATGAGGCTGTGGACGGTCGCGGCGGGAACCCCTGCCCGAATGAGCACGGACGCCGCCTTTCCCGTCGGCGCGACAAAGACCGCGCTCTTGCCGGGGACAAGTCCCAACTGCCGCACGATATGGTCGACGAGGAAGGTCTTGCCCGTCCCCGCATAGCCGCACAGCACGAAGATCTGCGTGTTCCAGTGGAGATACCACTCCTCGATGAGCTCCGCCGCCTCCGCCTGATCGGCGGTGAGCGTCACTTTTTTTGCAGGCATCTGCTCTTCCATGCGTTCAGTATAGCATATCGGACACAAAAATGCAAACATTCGTTCATCATTTACAATATTTTCAATTTTTTCCTTTGCACCATTGCAATTTTGTGACATTTGTGCTATACTATCAAAAATATACGCAAGGAGGTTCCCTTTATGTACCATGCAACACTCGATCTCATGCAGACCGAACGAGCCATCAAACAAATCAAAGACACATTTGAACGGCTGCTTGCCGATGCGCTCAACCTCTCGCGTATCAGCGCGCCCCTCTTTGTGCCGTCGGGAAGCGGCCTCAACGACAATCTGAACGGCGTGGAGCGTCCCGTCTCCTTCGACATCACGACGGGCGACGTCCGGGCGGAAGTCGTGCAGTCGCTGGCGAAGTGGAAGCGCTATGCCCTGGCAAAGTACGGATTCGAGCCGCACAGCGGACTGTACTGCGACATGAACGCCATCCGCCGCGACGAACCCGTCGACGCGTTGCACTCCGTCTACGTCGATCAGTGGGACTGGGAGGCCGTCATCCAGCGCGAGGACAGAACCCGCGCATACCTGGAGGCCACCGTCCGCAAGATCTACGACGCGATGAAGGAAACGGCAAAAAAGATCTGCGCGCAATATCCCAATCTGAAAAATTATCTCTCCGAGAGCATCACCTTCGTGACGACGCAGGAATTGGAGGACACCTATCCCGTGCTCTCGCCAAAAGAGCGCGAATGTATGTTCACACAGGAACACGGCACGACGTTCGTCATGCAGATCGGCGGAAAAATGCGCTCGGGATTCAAACACGACGGCCGCTCGCCCGACTACGACGACTGGACGCTGAACGGAGACATCATCACCTGGTATCCGCCCCTCGGATGCGCCTTTGAGCTCTCCTCCATGGGCATCCGCGTCGACGAAGTGCGCCTCATCGAACAGCTCGAAGAGGAACACTGCCTCGACCGTCTGGAACTCCCCTTCCACAAGGCGCTCGCCGCAGGACAGCTCCCCCTCACGATGGGCGGCGGCATCGGACAGTCCCGCCTGTGCATGCTGCTCCTCAACAAGATGCACATCGGCGAAGTTCAGGTATCCGTCTGGGACGAAGATACCCTCGAATATTGCCGCGAACAGGGCATCGAACTCATGTAATCGCCAAACCGAAATCAGCGCATCGCGCCGCCGCAAAAATTGCGGCGGCGCGTATTTTTATCCGACAAACGAACGCTTTGCAAAATGCCCGCCTCCCCTCCGACATCCGCCCGAAGCGGGCAATGTCCGTCCCAAACGTGCGACGTCCGCACGAAACGGGTGACAAAAATCGAAAACGGACGGCGGCAACCGCTACGGACGGGCGAACAGCGCGAACAGGAGACGGCCTCCGAGGTTGAAAGACAGGCGGACGGTGCCGTCTTCCATGGGGAACGTCCGTCCTTTTTTTCCGATTGCGGGGAAAAAGGTGATTTCGCCGCGTTCGGGGTCGGCCTCGTAAAAGAAGGAGCGCTCCCCCGTTCCGCCCTCGCACGTCTGCCAGAAGAGCGCAGCCTTTCCGTCATAGCCGAGCGTCAGGCGCACGGTGCGGAAGGCGGAGAGCATATCTTCTCCTGCGAGCGTCAGCGTCTCGCATTCGTACTCGCCCGCATAGGGACGGGAGAGTTCGGGAAGCGAACTCATCTCGGCCACATTCGTCTCACAGCCCGCAAAGAGCAGGCAAAAAGCCAACAATACGATCGGCGCGAGCCGCAGGAGGCGCGCCCAATATCCCTTTCGCATGAGAAAAGTATTTGCATTTTTCGGCGTTTCATGTTACAATCTTCTGCAAGAAACCTTTGCGGAACACCAACATGACTTTTGATTACGAACTGGTAGGAAAAATCGGCTCGATGGCGCTCATCGACCGCGAGGACGGCATCATCGACTACACGCGGGTGGCGCGCATTTCGCGGGAACTGCGTCCGGGATATATCTGGGTCTCGAGCGGAGCCACCGAAATCGGGCGTCTGGACTATCTCCAGCGCACCGGGAAAGAGCTGACGGGCGAGCACGCCAAGACGGACTACGCCGCGCAGGGACAGGCCATTCTCATGCAGACGTACCGTCAGTTCGTCGATCCCGCCTACTCGGTACGGCAGGTGCTCGTGGAGCACCACCACTTCAACGACGAGCAAAAGAGCGAGCACCTCAAAGGTCTGCTCCTGCGCTGCCGCGCGCAGAACGCCATTCCCATCGTCAACTACAACGACGCCGTGTCCTCCGAGGAAAACCGCCGCATGGAGATCCTCGCCCTTTCGCACGGCAAAAAGCGGGTCTTTGAATGCGTGGACAACGACGAGACAGCTTCCCGCATCGCCTGTCTCGTACACGCACGCTCGCTCGTCATCTTCACGAGCGTAAGCGGAATCTACCTCAACGCGGACGATCCCTCCACGCTCGTCAAGTGCATCTCCGGCAAAGACGCGAACGAACTGTTGGATAACATCGAAGAACACAAGAAATACTGCGTGGGCGCCTCGCGCGCAGGGGCAAACGGCGCACGCGCCAAACTTGAATACGTCAAAGATGCCGCCGCGCAGGGAACGACCGTCTATATCGCGAGCGCAAAATACACCATCGCCGCCGTGCTCTCGGGAGACGTCCCCTGCACGCGCATCGGAATCGGCCTCCGCTGACAAAAAGCCGCATAAAACCTTCCCGCGGGCGAGCATGGATTTCTCCCGCGGCGGGCATAAATCCCCGCGGCAGACAAGAATCCATGCGGCGGGCATAAATCCCCGCGGCAGACAAGAATCCATGCGGCAGGTGTAAATCCCCGCAGCGGGCATAAAATCCCTCCGACGTCCGCACAAAAACAGTCCGTTCGCTTTGAATTCCCTCACCCGCCGCGCGTGTCGCTCCGTGCAACCGCATTCGCATGCGGCGCATTTGCGCGAGACTCCGAAGCCGCGCGCACCTTCCCGAAAAATCCCATAAACATGCGGCGCCGCCGTGCCTCGGGCACGGCGGCGCATATGTTTTCTTCGACGGCGTGAACTTCTCCCGCGCCGTTTTTTGCTTTCCTTTTAGACCAAAGTAAATCCAGTCGGTCAGTCTTTCGCAACAGCAGATCCGTCGGACAACCCCTCCGCAACAGCAGATCAGTCAGACAGTCTTCCGCGGGCGCGGCACATCTGTTCGAGGATCTCCGCCGCATCGAAGAGGAGCGCGGGACAGGGGCGGCGGCGATAGTATTCCTCGGTGCGTTCCTCGGGGTGCGGCACCGTATCCGCGGGAAGGCCCGCCGCGCGCAGGAGATCGCCGCAGCAGATGCTTTTGTTGCGTTCTTCAAACGCGCGCGCAAATTCCTGAACGCATTCGTACATCTCCTGTTTGGGCATGGTCGGAAAGAGCAGACCGAGGACGATCGCCCCGCCCGAGACGGCGCCGCACGTCAGGCGCAGCCGCCCCAACCCTCCGCCGAGCGGGAGCGCCGCCGCAAGGAGCGCCTCCTGCGGAACGCCGAGATCGTCCGCAAAGGCGAGCACCACCGACTGGGCGCAATTATACCCCGATAAAAAATTATTTTTTGCCCGTTCTGCCCTGGTCATTGCAAAAAAACTCCTTATGTGATATACTCAATCCATGGTCGTCTATTTCACCGACGAACAAACGGAGAGCCGTGCGTTCGTCACGCGCATTCTGAAAGAGGTCTATCGGCTCCCCGCGCCGCAGTTCCTGCGCGGAGAGCACGGCAAGCCGCGCCTTGTCGGAGCGCCGCTTTGTTTCAATCTTTCCCACACGCACGGGCGGACATTCGCCGTCTTTTCCGCACAGGATGTGGGCCTGGACGCAGAATGGTGTGCACGTCCCCTTCCGAAAGCCTGCCTCACCCGCCTCACCGCAGCAGAGCGGCAGGAAAATTTCTTCCGCCTCTGGACGGCAAAAGAGGCCTATATCAAGTACCGCGGCGGAACGCTTGCCACCATGCTCCCCGCGCTCCGCTTTGAAGGCGGACGGCTCACGGAAGGCGGAATGCCCGTCGATGCGCACCTCGCCTTCGCCGAGGCGGACGGATTCTGCATTGCGCTCTGTACTCCCGCCCCCGCCGTCATCGAACTGAAAAGGATATGAAGATCCGCCGTCCGCAGTGCCTGCGGACGGCTCTCTTTTTCTCTTTCCGACCTAAAAATCGGTGTCCGAGCAGTTACCGATGGGTCTTATTCCCCCTCTCCTGCGGGCAAAACCGTTATTTTTCGGGAAAGCGGTCAAAAAAGACGAGAGCGCTCTCGGGCAAGGAGGCCTCGTGCATGGGCGAGGGCTGGGCGTCGGGCGCGGGATACCCCGCCACAAGCAGGGCGACAGGCTCATACGAGGCAGGCAGAGAGAACTCCCTGCGCAGGGCGGCGGGATCGAAGTGCATGACCCACGTCGTGCCGATCCCGAGGGCGGCGGCCTCCAGCATCATATGCGTTGTAACGATGGCCGCGTCCGTCTCTCCGCTGGGTTTTCCGTCATAGCGTCCGCGCTTCCAGCAGGCGTCCGCGTCATAGCACACGACAAACACGGCGGGCGCGCCGAACCGACACGCCGTACACCGATCGAGCGCTTCAAGGCGCTCTTTTTCGTCCAGGACGAGAATGCGCTGCGGCTGCAGGTTCTTTGCCGTCGGCGCGAGCATCCCCGCCGCAAGAATGCGTTCGATGGTCGCTTTTTCGACGGGACGCTCCTCGAATTTCCGTACCGAATAGCGTTCTTTCATGAGCGATAACAGATCCATTTTCCCCTCCCGATCAGAGTTCATCCAGCGTCAGATAGAACGCGGGAATGAAGTGTTCAAAGAAATAATCGACGGCGCGCATCTTCTTTTCGAGCAATGCCTGTCGGATGGTCTTTTCCGCCTGCGTGAACTCGGTATTTCCCGAGCGCAGTTCTTCGAGGCATTTGAGGTAGGCCGAGAGCTTGTCCGCCGCCTTCACGAAGGCGTACTCCTGCGAGGACTTGTCCGCCTGCAAATAGGGATAGAAGGCGTCCTTGAGTTCTTCGGGCAGCGTCGAGGCGATCTTGTCGACGGCGAGCTGTTCCACCTTGGCGTACTCGCCGTGGAGCTGGCCGTTGATGTACTTGACGGGCGTGGGCATATCCCCCGTCATGACCTCGCTCACCTCGTGGTAGAGCGCGTACAGTACGGCTTTTTCCGCGTCGACGTGTCCGCCGTAGAGCGTATTTTCAATGGCGACGAGGGCATGTGCCAACACCGCCACCTGATGGGAATGCTCCATGATGTTCTCATCGCGCGTGGAGCGCATGAGCTGCCAGCGGCGGATGAACTTCATCCGATCGAGATAGGCATAGAATTTTTCCATAACGAACTCCTTTTTTCCATTATACAACAAATCTGCGGAAAATTCAATTGACTTTTCCCAAAAAGGACACTATAATGAAAGTACAAAAACAAAATATCCGTCGCGGGTGCCGTAAATGGCTGAGATCATACCGTTTGAATCGGACAAGGCAATACTTGAACGAAAGAACAGGAGAAGTTAGGTAATTTTCCGCCCGCATTCCTTGCGGGCGTTTTTTTACGCTTCGGACGGATAGACAGGAGGTTTTATGTTATTTGGTTCCCTTTTGGCCTCGTACCAGAACTTCTGGACGACCACGGAGGGCGAAATCGAGGTCGATCACTACGACTACCCCGACGTCTGGACGTCCTTTGCAAAGGACGCGCTCATGTACGTCTTCCTGTACGCCGCGATCGCCCTCATCGTCATCCTGCTCGCCGTCGGCCTGTTCGTGCGCTACAAAAAGCCCGAATCGCTCAGGAATTTCACGCACACGGCCCTGACGCTCGCCGTCGGGTTTGCCGTCACCGTCATCATCACCATGCTCTCCCTCGAGTTCTTTGAGATGGCGGAAAAAGAGTACATCTTCGACATCGTGCTCTGGCCTGCCGTCGTCTGTGTGTCCCTTGTCGTCCTCGGGATCGCCGCCGTGTATATCGCCTCGCTCTTCTCCAAAAAGGCTCTGCGCACCGCGGGCATCGTCGCAGGCAGTCTTGCAGGCGCGTCTCTCATCGCCGTCATCGTCTGTCTCCTCGTCTACTTCGCCTCGGGCAACGCCGAGTCCAACAACGGCGTGGAAGTCACGCCGACCGAAAGCCTCGCCCTCTACCTGTGCGCCGTCGCCCTCATCGCCGTCATCGTCGCCCTCGCCTTCGTGTTCGGCACAAAGGACAAGCGCGGCTTCGACAGCAAGTCCATCTCCTATGCGGCCGTGTGCATTGCGCTCAGCTTCGCCCTCTCCTACATCGCTCCCATCCATATGCCCCAGGGCGGCTCTGTCACCATCGCCTCGCTCGCGCCCCTCATGATCTACTCCTATATGTTCGGGACCAAAAAAGGCGTCTTTGCCGGCGCGATCTACGGATTGCTCCAGATCATTCAGGATCCCTGGATCATTCACCCCGCCCAGCTCTTCCTCGATTACCCCATCGCCTTCTCTGCGATCGGGCTCTCGGGAATGTTCGCCCACGTCAAGGCCCTCGACAAGGCCCCGCAGGTTCAGATTGCCCTCGGCGGAATCGTGGCAAGCGTCCTTCGCTTTGTCTCCCACCTCTTCTCCGGCGTGTTCGCCTTCTCCTACCTCGCCCCCGACGTCGACGCCTGGCTGTACTCCCTTGGCTATAACGCGACCTATGTCTTCCCCGACATCGCCATCGCGATCGCCGTCTGCGTCATCCTGTTCAGCTCCAAGGCGTTCATGAAACAGGTGCGCAAGTACTCCGCATCCGCCAAGACCGCCGCAGTGCTCTCCGACAAGACAGACGCCGACGAGGAAGCTGTTTCCGACGCGTCCTCCCCTTCCGCCGGCGCTTCCGCGCAGGACAGCGCCGCGCAAATCGGGACGCCTGTCCGCAAATAACTTGCAGACATAACAAAAAACTCCGCGTTCAATGCGGAGTTTTTTCTTTTCCGTTTTTGAGAAAATCTTGCCCGTACAGAGGTTTCGGCAGACCTTCGTCCGCGTCTGAATGCTTATCTCCTGACGCCCGAATATTTTTGCCGCGGGTTCGTCCCCTTTCTGACGCGCCCAAACGCTTTCCTGCCAAGGCTGAGCACCTCCCTGGCGAACGAGCGCTTCTCCCCGTGTCCGTGTCGATCTGCCGTTTGCGGGCGCTAAATGAATTGCAGGATGTCGACGAGGACGGCGAATCCGAGCAGGAGGACGAAGCCGACGGCGTGGATGACGGCCTCGACCTTGCGGCTGATGGGTTTGCCGCGGATCCATTCGATGACGGTAAAGATGACCTTGCTCCCGTCGAGTGCGGGAATGGGCAGAAGATTGAACACGGCGAGATTGACGCCGAGGAATCCTGCGATCTCCAAAAAACCGCGGAAACTTCTGCCGGCGATCTGCGAGGTCATGGTGATGGTCGTGACGGGCCCGCCCAGCGCCGAAATGCCGAGCTTGCCCGTCAAGAGCTCGCCGATGACTTTGAAAATCGACCCTGCGATCTTAAAGGAATAGGCGAACGAACGCCCGAGCGTCTCCCAGAATCCGAAACGATAGGACGCATTGGCGAGCATCCATGTGCCGCTCTCGCCCTCCGTCTCGTACGCGATGCCGAGCGCCCGCCAAACGCCGTCGAGATCGGCGCTGTTGCGCACGTCGACATCCGCGCGCAGGACAATCTGCACGGTCATCTCTTCGCGCAGGTACGCGCCGTCCGCATCCGTCCCGACGACGCGCGAGACGAGAAATTCCGCCCGATCGCCCTCGCGCTTGCCGTTGAGCGCCTGCGCAATGTCGGTCGTCAGATACAGCTTGCGCCCCTCTGCCTCCAGCAGAATGTCGTAGTCGTGCAGGCAATATGCCTCGGCGATCTCGGCAGTCGGCTCCGCCCGATAGACGGCGACCATCGTCTGTCCGTAGGTAAAAAAGCACACGATGAGCAGAAATACCGCCAATACATAGTTCATAAAGGCGCCCGCCACCAGGACGATGATGCGCTTCCACGGCGCCATCTTGGTAAATTCCTCGCCCCTGCGTACGGGAGTTTCCTGCACGGCTTCCCGCGCGGAACCCGCCTGCGCTGCCGCATTTTCCTGCGTGGTGCCGTTCTCCTGCACGTCGTTTTTTTCGCGCGCGGCGCCCTCTGCGTCCGACGGCGCAGAGGGCGCCGCCGACGGCTGTTCATCCTCGGGCAGCATATCGACAAACGGCTCGGAAAGCGGAGGTTTCGCCCCGTTTTCCTGCGGTTTGTCCCGCTCGTCGTCAAGTCCGTCCTCGCCGGCGAAGGCGCAGTAGCCGCCCAGCGGGATGAGGCGCAGGGCGAAGAGTTCGCCCGTCTTTTTGCTGCGGTGCTTGAAAAGCGCGGGCCCGAACCCGACGGAGAACTCGTCGATGCGGAATCCGAGGATCTTGCCCGCGATGTAGTGGCCGAACTCATGGATAGTGACCATGACGAGCAGGATGAGGATGGCGAGCACGATCGAGCCGACCGTGCTCCAGGCATTAAGAAGCAGATTTTCCATAGATGAGCGAGTGCGCACAGGCGCGGGCGCGCGCGTCCGTTTCGGCGAGGTGATCGAAGCTGTCGGCCTCCTCGCGCGGGAAAGCGGAAAGGGCGTCCCGGATAGTGTGGGCGATGGCGGGGAAGGTTATGCGGCCCTCGAGGAAGGCATATACTGCCACCTCTGCCGCCGCGTTGAGGACGGTGGGCAGAGTTCCGCCCGCTTTGCCCGCCTCGACCGCGAGGGAAAAACAGGGAAATTTTTCCGCGGGAAGCGGAAGAAAGGTGAGCGTCCCGAGGCGCGCGAGATCGAGCGGCGGTTCGCAGGGCAGGCGCTCGGGAAAGGTGAGCGCGAGCTGAATGGGAACGCGCATATCGGGATACCCGAGCTGTGCGAGTGCCGCGCCGTCCGAAAAATACACGAGCGAATGGACGATGCTCTCGGGATGGACGACGGCCTCGATGCAATCAAACGGCGCATCGTAAAGGCGGTTGGCCTCGATGACCTCGTAGCCCTTGTTGAGGAGCGTCGCGCTGTCCACGGTGATCTTGGCGCCCATCTTCCAGGTGGGATGCCGAAGCGCGTCCGCGGCGGTCATGTGCTCGAGTTCTTCGGCAGAGGCGTGCAGAAAAGGTCCCCCGCTTGCCGTGAGCACCAGTCGGGCAAAGGAAGCATCGCGGCGGAAGGAAAGGCACTGAAAAATGGCGGAATGTTCGCTGTCCACGGGAACGAGCTCCGCCCCGTGCGCACGGACGGCGCGCAGGACAAGCTCCCCGCCGCAGACGAGGGATTCCTTGTTGGCGAGCGCGATGCGCACGCCAGCCTTCGCCGCAAGGAGCGTGTAGCGAAGGCCCGCAAACCCGCCCGCCGCAATGAGGGCGACGTCGCAGTCTGCAAAGAGCGCGGCCTCTTCTCCGACGACGAGGCGTTTTGTTCCGACGGGGGGCGTAAACTCCCCCTTCGCACAGAGCGCGGTGCGCGGGTGAAATTCCTGACAGAGCGCGGAAAGCTCCTCGCCCGCGCTGCCGCAGGCGAGCGAAGAAAAGCAGAACCGATCGGGATAGCGGCGTACGATGTCCGCCGTCTGCCGCCCGATGCTGCCCGTACAGCCGATGAGAGCGATGCGTTTCATACAACCTCTTTCAAAAAAACGCCCGCCTTGCGGCGGGCGCAATTCATCTTACTCTATGCGGGGATTCCCATGAACATGATGCGCGCGACAAAGATGAGCGCCACGATCAGGCTCGCATACAGCGAGGAATCGATGCGGTCGAGAATGCCGCCGTGTCCCGGCAGAAGATTGCCCATGTCCTTGATCCCCAGCTTGCGCTTAAAGGCGCTTTCGACGAGATCGCCGAACTGCGAGAAAGCGGACACGACGATGCCGATTCCGACAAACAGCGCGAGGTCATGCCAGACGAACTGCGGGGACGAGAGCGTGAACTGCGCGAACCCTTCCCACTGGACGCAGCGGCAAAGGCCATAGTAGACGAAGAACACGATACATCCGCCGACCGCGCCGCCCACGAGTCCGCCAAAGCCGCCGATGAGGGTCTTGTTGGGACTGACCGTAGGCGCCATTTTGGCGGGCAGTTTTTTGCCGAGCGACTTGCCGAAGACATAGGCAAGGCTGTCGGCGGCAGGGCTGATGACGAAGACCATGGCGATCGCCGCGTCCGAATAGAAGGCGAGGTGATTGCAGACCGTCATGATGACGAGGAACACCGAGGGATAGAGGTAGGCGATGAGCGTATATCCGACCGATTCGAGGCTCACGCGCGTATGCGCGAGGACGAGCAGGCCGAAGATGACCGCAATGCCCGCGATGAACATGATGAGCGTAATGTGCGGCGCGTAGTTGCGTCCCACCGCCTCCGCGAGATTCCCGGGGTCGGGGAGCTGAACGCCGAGCACATCGGTGAACACGACATCGGCGGCGATATAGGTCACCACCACGAGAATGGCGAACGTCATGGCGACGATCTTCTGCGAGCGATGCAGTTTATCGCCGAAAGCGCGGATCATCTCGTGCGTGCCGAGAACCGTAAACAGGACGATGAGCACGTCGAAGAACAGCTTATGCACAAAGATCTTGAGCACGAAGAACAAGAGCAGAACGATCGCATACACTGTTCCCGTAATGAGGCGGAGCTGGCCGTTCGTCAGGCCCTTTCGGACGCGCCCGCCGTCCGCAGGCACGGGCGTCATTTTTTCATCTTCCATCTTTTTTTCTCTATAATTTTCCGAACCGGCGTTCGCGGCGGGAATAGGCCTCGAGGGCGCGATCGAGTTCCTTCTCCGTAAAATCGGGGAAGAGCACGTCGGTGAAGTACAGTTCGCTGTAAGCCGCCTGCCACAGGAGGAAGTTGGAAAGACGCACTTCCTTCCCTGTGCGGATGAGCAGATCGGGATCGGGAACGTCCGCCGTCCAGAGCATGGCGGAAAACTCCTCCATGGTCACTTCGCGTCCGCGCCGCACCGCCGCATTGACGGCGGCAAGAATGTCCTGCCGTCCGCCGTAGCCGATGGCAAGCTGCAGCACGCCCCGCGTTCCGCCCGCCGTAAGCGACTCTCCCTCCGCGATGAGTTTCACGATATCCGCGGGAAGCAGCGTCCTGTCGCCGATGACGCGCAGAACGATCCCCTTCTCGCGCAGCGTATGCGTATTGCGCGGAAAATATTCCCGAAAGAGCGCATATAACCCCTCCAGCTCGCTTTGCGGGCGAGAGAGGTTCTCCGTCGAGAGCGCAAACAACGTGCAATAGCGGATTCCGCGGTCAAAGATGTGTTCGGACAGCCCGATCATGCGGTTCATGCCTGCCCGATGCCCCGCGGCGCGCGGCAAAAGCCGCTTCTTGGCCCAGCGTCCGTTGCCGTCCATGATGATGGCAACGTGACGCGGCAGTGCCTTCTCCCCCATCAGATGGTGAGAAGCTCCTTTTCCTTTGCAGAGGCAACTTTGTCGATCTGCTCGACGCAGGCCGCGATCTTCTTTTCGACGTCCTGCTCGCTCGCCTTCGACTCGTCCTCGGAGAGTTCCTTGTTGTTCTTCATCTTCTTGATGGCGTCCATCGCCTCGCGGCGGATGTTGCGCGCCGCGACCTTGGCGTCTTCGCCCATGCGCTTGACCTGCTTTACAAGGTCCTTTCTGCGCTCCTCGGTGAGTTCGGGGAACACAAGGCGGATGACGTTGCCGTCATTGGAGGGCGTCAGACCGATGTTGGAGGAGAGAATCGCCTTCTCGATCGCCTTTAACAGCGACTTATCCCAGGGACTGATGACCAGGCATCTCGCGTCCGCCGCCGAGATATTTCCGAGCTGGTTGAGCGGACTCGTGCCGCCGTATGCCTCCACCTGGATCTTGTCGAGAATGTGCGGATTGGCACGTCCGGCACGCACCGTCGCAAACTCCTCCTGCAAGACGCTGACCGTCTTATCCAGTTTATCCTCAAGAACGAGGAAAATTTCCTGTACCTGTTCGTTGTCGATCATGTTCAAACTCCTTGTCGTTTCTTTTTAATCGTCGGAGGATAAATCCCCTCTTTTCTTCTGCCATTCGGAATCAGTTCCGTTCACGAAAAGACTGCGCTGCAAACGGCCGCCTTTCAGTCGTTGGAGATCAGCGTCCCGAGCTTTTCGCCGCAGACGGCGCGCACGATGGAATCCTTTTCGTTGAGCGCGAACGCGAGAACGGGGACATGATTTTCCATGCACATGGTCGCGGCGGTCGTGTCCATCGCCTTGAGCCCCTTGTTGATGATGTCGCTGAACGTGAGATGATCGTACTTCTTGGCGGAAGGATTGGTGGCGGGATCGCTGTCATAGATGCCGTCCACGTTCTTCGCCATGAGCAGGACGTCCGCGTCGATTTCGCACGCGCGCTGCGCCGCCGCCGTATCCGTCGAACAATAGGGATTGCCCGTGCCGCACGCCATGATGACGATGCGCCCCTTTTCAAAATGATGCAGCGCTTTGCGCAGAATATACGGCTCGGCAACCGACGTCATGATGAGCGCCGTCTGCACCCGCGTGGGGATCCCCCGCTTCTCGATGGCGTCCATCATGGCGAGCGAATTCATGACCGTCGCAAGCATTCCCATATGATCTGCCGTCGTGCGGTCCATGTTTGTCCCCTGACGTCCCCGCCAAAAGTTGCCGCCGCCGATCACAAGCCCGATCTGTACGCCCATTTCATGCACCTTCACGAGCTGATCGACGACCATTGAGACTACGTTCTCGTTGAGTCCGAAGTGCTGATCGCCCGCGAGCGCTTCTCCCGAGAGCTTCAAAAGAATCCGATGATATTTCGGCGTCATTTCTCTCTCCTTTCCCGCGGCTTACGCCGTTTTATTCAGTATACCATGTTTCCCCGAAAAAAGCAAGACGTAATCGGGAATTTGCCGTGAACGAATTTCGAAAATCTCTTTTCTCCGCAAAACCCGCACCCGCGGGCAGATTTTTATTCTGCAACGCAGCGGGCACACGGCAAAAATTTCAACCGAGGGGTTGACCTATCCGATGCAGTGCTGTATACTGTAAGAGAGAAAAGGAGGAATGCCCATGCAACCCGTCAATGAATTTCCGCCCGAAGTCGCTGCAGAACTCGGCTACTATGTATACCGCCTCATCGACCCCCGCAACGGTCAGACCTTTTACGTCGGAAAAGGGTGCGGCAACCGTGTGTTTCAGCACGTCAAATGCGCCGTCAAATATTATGACGGCGCGGAAAACTCCTCGGAGGACGACCCGAACAAGTTCAAAGTCATTCAGAGCATCCGGCAGGAAGGTATGGAAGTGATCCATGTCATCCAGCGCTGGGGATTGACCGAGCAGGAGGCGCTCCACGTCGAGGCGGCGCTCATCGACTGCTATCAGGGGCTCACCAACCTGCAGCGCGGCTATCATTCCGACGATCAGGGCGTCACAAATGCGCAGATGCTCATCCGTCGCTTTTCCTGTAAGGTCTATGAGGAACCGACCGATTTCAAATATCTCATCATCAAAGTGCAGCAATGGCGCCTCGATGAACTTCTCGTGCAGCACGGCGCAAACGCACGCTACGAGGCAACGCGTTGGTGTTGGCGCATTCGCCCGCGCTCCGTTGACGAATACCCCTATGCGTTTTCCGTAACGGGCGGGATCGTGCGGGAAGTGTATCGCATCGAACGGTGGCTTCCCGCCAATGAAGGGCGCTATGCCTTTGAGGGGGCAATCGCTCCGAAAGAGATCCGCGAACGCTTCGTCGGACTGCGCATTCCCGCAGAATACTGCAAAAAAGGAGCGGCTTCCCCCGTTCTGTTCTCCAAAAACATCGTGAGCAAGGAGGATTGAAATGTCATATCACTCCAACTTCCGACAGGATAAATGCTGGTCATGTGAATTTTTCAGCGGACAGCGAGAATACAACCACGGTCTGTTCGGCGACAGCGTCCATACGTCCGACAAGGGAATATGCAAATGCGACCGCAGCCAACATCGCGATAAGCCGGTTTACGAACACGAATGGTGCTCCCGGTATCAGAAATGGGGCGTTTTGCAGAGCACGATCGCCCAAAAACATGCGGAACAGGAAATTTTGGAAATGCAGCAGCGGGCACAAAGAACGTCGCCGCCTGTGAAAGCCGAAACGGCAGCGGAGCGGGCGGCGAGAATTAAGCTCGCCAAAAAGA
>CAJFMF010000011.1 GCA_904391375.1 Candidatus Gallimonas faecavium
AAAGTAAACGCATCGCCGTTGTTCAGTGCGATCTGATACTCTTCCGTCCCGGCATCATAGTAGTAGACGCCCGTCTCTGGCCCCTCTTCCTTCGTCGGCTCTTCCGTCTGTTCCGGCTTGCACGCCGCAATCGCGATCAACGTCGTCAACGACATGATCACCGCCAGAAACGCAATTACCCACTTCTTCCGCTTCATCTGACCGTCTCCTTTCCTGAATTTTTGTATCCTCTAAGCAAACCATAAGATCTGCTTATTACAAACAACTTGCGCCTGCTTCTTTTCTGCACCTGCCTGTGCGTCGCTTGCGCGCATTTCATCATGTAAAATACAAAATTTTCACAAAACTATCAAATTTGTTTTTATTAGAATACCATTTTCGCTCCTCGATGTCAACAAAACGGAAAACAAGCGACTATTAAAATTTCTGAATACAATAATTAAAAAAACTTATAAATCTCCTTTGTTTTCTGTATGCGCGGCACCCTTTCCGCCCCGCGCCGACCCGCTCCCGAGGCACCGAACCCCGCGCCGAGCCGTCGCATCTGCGCGCATGATTTTTGCAAAAAAGGCACTTCGGTGAACCGCAAATGCCTTGTTTTCGCAAGAGCGTTCCCCTCTTTTCAGGACATCCGCCCGCAACGGGATTGCAAACGGCTTGCGGCAAAATTGCAAACGGCTTGCGACAGGCTTGCAGGCAGATGTTTGCCCGAAACAAAAAAACTGCGGAAGCGTATCAACGCTTCCGCAGCGGATAAGACCGGCGCTTGCAAGTTTTCCCCCGTTCGCGCGTCGTTGCGGCCGCCGTCTTTGCCATCTTGCGGCTGCCGTTCCGCGTCCCTGTCCTCCGATTGCCTCCGAGCCGAACGCCCGAAGCCGGCTTCGCGGATCTGCCCTCCGACGACGGATTTTTTTCCGACATCGGCGCTTCTTCCGCTTTCCGAAGACAGCATACCACAAAGTTGTAAAAATTTCCGCATGAAGATGTAATAAAGTTGTAAAAAGTTTTTTTCACGAAAAAACCCGCAGATAAGCTCTGCGGGGGGTTGGGAGAGATGCGCCGTTTGCGGATGGGTCTGCGGCGCAACGGATGAGCAGTTTTTCTTGCGCACTCCGTTCTTCGGAATACACCTTGATTGTAGCAGATACTTGTAAAAAATTCCGCACAAAAATGTAACGAATTTGTAAATTCTTCAAAAAAAAGCGTCCGTCCTTTCCGTTTCCGTAACGGCGCCCTCCTTCAAAGGCGGCGCGGCGTTCGCAGCGAAGCAAATAACCTCTTTGCGCTCCCCCTGATCCCTTATCTTTATTATATAAAAAGAGGCACCGAACGAGGCGCCTCTGCGGAGATACAGAAAGAGGCGCCCCCCTGCGGGAGCGCCTCTTGGAATCCGAGGTACAGATTTATGCGACGGCGGGAAGGGTCACGCTCTGGCCGCCGTAGGTGTAGACGATGCCCACCTCACCCGAGCCGCTCATCTTCATGCCGGCCATGGTCGAGTCGAGGGAAGCCGAGGAGTAGATGGCGCCCAGCTTTCCGTCCTTGATCTTATAGACAAGGTTCGCCGAGGCCATGCCGATGAAATCGTCGCCGAGCGAGCCGGAGGTCTCTCCGTTGACGAGCGCATAGCCCTTGAGCTCGTCGTTGTATGTATACTTCGAGAAGGCTCCCACGAGCGCGCTCTGATCGATCGTCTCCTCGCAGGTCTCGAGGACGCCCTGGAGCAAGGTGTCGATTCCCGACAGACTGCCGGAGAACTTCTGCCAGGCGCCGTTCTCGTCCTGGGCATAGTAGCTGACCGCTCCGTCCGCATAGGACAGATAGATCTCCTTCTTGCCCTTTTCGGAGGGATTGCCGTCCTCGCCGAACAACAATTTCATCAGATTTTCCGAGCCGTCGAGCTTAAAATCGTAGTCGATCGTGAACTTGACGGACGAATCCGCCACGACGATGGCAATGTTCGCCTTCATATCGATGGACATCTGCATCGCCTCGACCGACACGATGCCGCCTTCGACGGCCTCCGTTTCGACGGACGTCTTGAGCGTGTAGCCGTACTCGGCCTTGTAGTTGGGCGCGGAAGCCGTTTCGTCGGCAACCGTCTGTGCCGTGGCCGAACCGGACGACGCGGTGAACGACGTTCCCGCCATGGCGCTGTTCCAGACGTCCTCGGTGACGACGTCACCCTTCATGCTCTTTGCCTTGGAGACAGCACCGCATCCCGCAAAACTGACAAGAAGACAGCCCGACAATGCAACCGACATTGCGGCATACCAAATTTTTTTCATTTGTTTCCTCCCTTACAATTTTTCATTGCACCTCCATGATACACGCCAAACGCCGACTTGTCAAGAGAAAAACGAAAAATTTTTATGACGGCGGAGCGGGGCGCCGCAGTCCTCTGCGGCGCCCCGCTCAATCCTTTGCCGTCCTGATAACCCCCTCATACAATTTCGGCAGTGCGACGCCGTCGCACGCGGGATATGTATGGCGATCGGACACGGACGCCTTCTGAAAGGCGCAGGCCGCAGCGATCCAGACGAAAAATCCCGCATATCGGACGGGCGAAGCGCAAGTCCCGCGCGTGATTCCTCAAAGGACGAGGAGCAGGATGCTGACGAATTGCAGCGCCGTACCTGCGATGTCGAAGAGGTGCCAGACGGGGTGGAACCAACGCAATTTTTTCCCGAGGGCGAAAAACACGATGCCGACGGTATAGGCGATCCCGCCCGCGAGCAGCAGCCAGAGCGACGCGGCGGGGACGGCAGCGAAGAGCTGCGGGAAGACGGCAAGCGCCATCCAGCCCGTGACGACATAGAGCACCATGGAGACGGCCTTGACGATCTTGTTGTTCATGGCGACGGCGTTCATCGTGATACCAACGGCGGCGCACCCCCATTGCAGGCCGAAGACGATCCAGCCCGCCGTCGTGCCGCCGAGGGCGATGAGGCAGAAGGGAGAATACGTCCCCGCGATGAGCAGGAAGATGGTGCAGTGGTCAAAGATGCGGAACACGCCCTTCGCTTTTCCGTCGGGCAGGAAGTGATAGAGCGCGCTCATGGTATAGAGCGTGACGGCGCCGAACCCGAACAGCGAGACGGCGACGAGCGCCGCGGGATCGGGATAGGAAAAGACCGCGAGGACGATCCAGAAGATGAGTCCGAGGCCGCCGCCCGCGATATGGGAGACGGCGTTGAAGATCTCCTCGCCCTTCGTGTAAAAGGAGAAAAATCTCCCGTCTTTTGTCGTGGTCCCCTTTGCGGGAAGTACAGCGGTCATCTGCATGGCGTCCTCCTTTTTTGCACGTCTGTGTGTGCCGTTTCTGCCGCGCGGTCTGTCGAGGCGCTTTCCTCCGCCGCGGGAAGATTTCCCGCCGCGCCCCTTTCCTCTGCCGCGCGCTCTGCCGCGGACTTTTTCCTGCCGCGCTTTCTGCACACAGTATATGTCAGGCGTGCCAAAAAGGCAACCTATTGTCCGCGCAGGGCATTCTCCTCCTTTTTTTGCCCTTTCTATCGCGAAAAATGCCCGTTCTACCCAAAAAAAGGCCGCTCTACCCGGAGTAGAACGGCCTTTTTTCTGCAATTTTCGACTTTTGATCGCCATGCGTCCGCGTCCGTTGCCCGATTACGGGATACGATTGCGCGGGGGCGTCCCTTCCGCCTCTGAACCGTACGCGTGCAGGCGCCTCACTTCAGAAAGAGAATGAGGAGCACGATGACGACGGCAACGACGGTGCCGACCGCATAGCCGACGGTGCGCAGTCTGCGTTTTTTCTGCTCGTCCATGGGCGCATAGCCCTTGGGGACGAGCGCCCCGCCGCAATAGGGACAGCGCGTCATGTGATCGAGCACGCTCTTGCCGCAGTGCGGACAGGGAACGGCATGCTTTTCCAGACGCGCGCGCCTGCGCTGCGCCCGCGCCTCTTCCTGCTCGAGCCGATCCCGATCAAGGCGTGCCATGTCACATGCTCTCGTGAATGGTGCGCGCGATGACGTCGTCCTGCTGTTCCTTGGTCAGCTTGTTGAAATTCACCGCATAGCCGCTCACGCGGATGGTGAGCTGGGGATACTTTTCGGGATGCTTCTGCGCATCGAGCAGCGTCTCGCGATTGAACACGTTGACGTTGAGGTGATATCCGCCGTCGCCGACATAGGCGTCCAGCATGTTGACAAGGTTTTCCGCTCTCTCGTTTGCCATGATGATTTCCTCCTGATTCCGATACTCTTTTGGTTTTTGTATGACGTCGCAAGGCGGGCGGCGATCAGTCCTCTTTGCCCAGCGACTGCGGCGTCACCGAGAAGGTGTTGGAGATCCCGTCGCGCGCGTAGTCATAGGGCAGTTTCGCGACCGATTCCAGCGAAGCGAGCGCCCCGTGCGAATCTCTGCCGTGCATGGGGTTGGCGCCCGGTGCAAGCGGCTGTCCCGCGCGGCGGCCGTCGGGCGTGTTGCCCGTCTTCTTGCCGTACACCACGTTGGACGTGATGGTGAGAATGGACATGGTCGGCACCGACTCGCGATAGGTCGTGTGGCTCTTGATGAAGTTCATGAACGTCTTGACCAGCCAGACGGCGATCTCGTCGGCGCGGTCGTCGTTGTTGCCATACTTGGGATAGTCGCCCTCGATCTTAAAGTCGGTGACGATCCCGCTCTCGTTGCGGACGGGGTACACCTTGGCGTACTTGATCGCCGAGAGCGAATCCGCCGCGCAGGAGAGTCCCGCGATGCCCGTGGCGAAGAAACGGCGCACGTTGGAATCGTGCAGCGCCATTTCGAGCGCCTCGTAGCAGTACTTGTCATGCATATAGTGGATGACGTTGAGCGTGTTGACGTACAGACCCGCGAGCCAGCGCATCATCTCGGTGTACTTGGCCTTGACCTCTTCAAAGTCGAGCGGGCCGTCGCCGAGAATGGGCGCATAGGCGGGAGACACCTGCAGCGGCTTGCCCGTCTTGTCCGTCTCCAGCTCGTCCTTGCCGCCGTTGATGGCGTAAAGAAGGCACTTCGCAAGGTTGGCGCGCGCGCCGAAGAACTGCATGTCCTTGCCCACGCGCATGCTCGAGACACAGCACGCGATGCAGTAATCGTCGCCCATTTCGGGACGCATCAGATCGTCGCTCTCGTACTGAATGGCGGACGTCTTGATGGAGACCTCCGCGCAGAAGGTCTTGAAGTTCTTGGGCAGGCGCTTGGACCAGAGCACCGTGAGGTTGGGCTCGGGTGCGGGGCCGAGGTTGATGAGCGTGTGCAGGATGCGGAAGCTGTTCTTGGTGACGAGCGTTCTGCCGTCCACGCCCATGCCGCCGATGGACTCGGTGACCCAGGTGGGATCGCCGCTGAACAGTTCATTGTATTCCTTGATGCGCATGAACTTGACGACGCGCAGTTTCATGACGAAGTGATCGATGAGCTCCTGCGCCTGCTGTTCGGTGAGCGTCCCCTCGTCGAGGTCGCGCTGGATATAGATGTCGAGGAAGGTGGAATTTCTGCCGATGGACATCGCCGCGCCGTTCTGATCCTTGATCGCGCCCAGATACCCGAAGTACAGCCACTGAATGGCCTCCTGCGCCGTCTCGGCGGGACGGGAGATGTCAAAGCCGTACGCCGCCGCCATCTCCTTCAGACGGCCGAGCGCCTTGATCTGCTCGGAGATCTCCTCCCGATCGCGGATCTTGTCGGGCGTCATGTCGCCGTCCAGAAGGAGCTTGTCCTCCTGCTTCTTCCGAATGAGATAGTCCACCCCGTAGAGCGCGACGCGGCGGTAGTCCCCCACGATGCGCCCGCGGCCGTAGGTGTCGGGCAGTCCCGTCAGGATATGCGCGTGACGGGCAATGCGCATCTCGGGCGTATAGGCGTCAAACACGCCGTCGTTGTGCGTCTTGCGGTATTTTGTAAAGATCTCTTTGACGCGCGGCGAAATCTCGTAGCCGTACATCTTGAGCGCCTCTTCCGCCATTCGGATGCCGCCGAAGGGCTGCAAAGACCGCTTGAAGGGCGCATCCGTCTGAAGGCCTACGATCTTTTCGAGGTCCTTGTTGAAATACCCCGCCCCGTGCGAGTTGACCCGCGAGACGATCTCGGTATCGGCGTCGAGCACGCCGCCCTTCTCCCGCTCTTCCTTGGTGAGCTGCATCACCTGCTCCCAGAGTTTCTTGGTCGCCTCCGTCGCGGGGGCGAGGAAGGAAGAATCTCCCTCGTAAGGGGTGTAATTGCGCTGAATGAAATCGCGTACGTCGACTTCGTCGTTCGACCACTTTCCGTGCTCAAAGGAGCGCCATGCGTGTTGGAAATCCATGTTGTTTCTCCTGTCCGTTGTTCTATGGATAATTTTTTTCGGTTGTTCTGTGCTTATTTTGTCGTTTTTGCGGGAATTTATCCGCGCGTTCCGATCTCCCGTCCCGCCCCCGCAGAAATTGCGCCGCGCCTTGCCTTACCTGAGCTTCGGCCGTGCGCAGACGAGCGGGCCGCAAAGGAATCACTCCTCCGTCTTGGCGTCCAGCCAGAGCTCCAGAATCTCCTCCGGCTGATACCCCGTACAGCGGGCGATCTCTTCCCCGTCCCGATAGACGATGAGCGTGGGAACGCGGTCGATGCCGAGCGCCTGCACCCGCTGTACGTTCTGCTCGTTCGCCTCGAGATGCTCGACGGGAATCCCCCGCGCCCCCGCAATGCGGTTGACGACGGGCAGCAGCGTCAGACAGTTGGCGCACGATTCGCCGCTCACTTCCAGGATCGTGTACTTTGCCATCATGCCCTCCCGCGCAAAATGCGCTTGGCGTTCTCTACCCGCTCCTTCGCGGGCGGCTGAACGCCCTCCAGCGAATAGGGAATGCCCAGTTTTTTATACTTCTGTACCCCCATCGTATGATAGGGCAGCACTTCCACCTTTTCCACGTTTTTCAGCGTGTCCAGAAACGCCCGCAGGCGCATGAGCGCCCCGTCGTCGTCCGTGATCCCCGGGACAAGAACGTGCCTGATCCACATTTTTACGCCCCGTTCGTCCAGAAATCGCGCAAACGCCAACGGGTTTTTGTTGCTCTGTCCCGTCAGCGCGCGGTGCGCGTCCTCGTCGATGTGCTTGATGTCCAGAAGAACGAGATCGGTAAGGCGCGCTAAGCGTTCAAACCGCTCGTCTCCCTCCCGATAGCAGATGCCCGAGGTGTCCAGGCAGGTGTTCACGCCCTTTTCCTTGAGCCGTCCGAACAGCTCCAATACGAAATCGAGCTGCAGAAGCGGCTCTCCGCCCGAGACGGTCACCCCGCCCCGATCCGCAAAATAGTTCCTGTATTTGAGCACCTCGCGCGCGATCTCCTCGGCCGAGCGCGGCGTGCCGCCCTCTGCGTTCCAGGTATCGGGATTGTGACAGTAGCGGCAGCGCATGGGACATCCCTGCAGAAAGACCACCGAGCGGATCCCCGGCCCGTCGACCGTGCCGAACGATTCAAAGGAATGTACCCTTCCCACCATGTGACTGCCTCCAAAAAAGGTCAAGAAAAGGCAATCTTTATCTTTGCGATAAAAATTGCCCAGACGAACGGCTTTTCTCCCCTGCGGCTTCACGCGGTGCTCCGCCTTTTCTTCGTCAGTCGCCGCAAGGTCTTTCAACTGCCCATATCATACCACAGCCCGCCCGCTTTGTCAAGGAAAAGCAGGAAAAAATTCAGAAATATTTTTGACAAACACACTAAATATTGTGTTTCGGAAAATATAATGACACTAAATATGGATAAATTTTACAAAACCACCGCTGCCCCGCACTGATTTTCCCCAAAAAGCAATGCCGCCGCGGCAAATTTTGCCGCGGCGGCACAAAAACACGTCTTCGGAGTTTGCCGCTTCCCCGCAGAACGGGCATTGCGGCAAAAAGAGAAGAACCGCTCTAAATCGAGACAGTGATGCGCTCTCCCGCGCGGGACTCGATGCGGACGAGCTCGATGCTGCCATGGGTACGGCGCGCCTCTTTCAACATCCGGCACAGGCGTCTGCGCTCGGCGTACAGGAACGCCGCGAGGTCGGGGGCGCGGGTTTTCAGCACACGGATGCAAAGCCGCAGCAAAAAGCGCACGGGAAGCACGAGTGCAAAACGCCGTCTTCCGGAGCGGACGGAGAGCTTCATTCCACCCAAACCTCGACCGTGTCGCCGTCTGCGCTCTCGATCTCGACGAGCTTGCCCATTGCGCCCCGCCGTACGAGCGCGACGATCTGTCGGAAGTCGATGCTCTTGAGCGCCTCGCTCCCGCCGCCGAACAAGCTCACCCCCGCTTCCTCGTTTGAGAACAGAAGTTCCGCCAGCGCAAAGGGAAGATTGACGTTCACCTTGTCGCCGTCGCCGCTCCGTACAAGGATATGAAGGAGAATCTTGTTCATGTCCAGCTTTTCGGGGTCGACGGCCGTGGCCGCGCGGCGCTCCGCGCCGAGCAATTCGTCCGTCGTGATGTGAAAGAGTTCCGCGAGGCGCGGCAAGAGCGCAATGTCGGGCGCGGTGAGGTTGTTTTCCCACTTGCTCACCGCCTGCGCCGTGACCGAACACGCCTCTGCCAACTCCGCCTGCGTCATGTTCGCCGCCTTGCGATAGTACGCGATCCGTTCTCCGAGTGTCTGCATGTCACACCTTCCTTTTTTGCGATTTCTGCCTCTATCGTACGCCGTGTGCGGGGAATTTTCAAGCGACAGGACGTTGACTTTGTCCACCAAACGTTGTTTTTGACACAACGTATGGTTGATTACGGCACGCCGCCGAGGGGATCCCTCGGCGGCGGAGCCATTATTTTCCGATCAGATCGGCATATTTTCCGATGTTGGAAAAGACGATGGGTGCGCCCGCTTCCAGGGAATGGACGATCTCCACCGTCCGATCGTTGAAGGGCGTCGGGACGCCGTACTTCCTGCCGAATGCGCACACGACGCCGTTGATCGCGTCGATCTCGCACTTCTTGCCCGCGCGGATGTCCTGCAACATGCTCGCGACGAGCGCGGCGTGCTTTTTCATGGCGACGGGGATGAGCGCAAAGGAGACCGCCTTTTTGAGCGGGCCGCGGTAGTCGAACAGCTTGTCGATCTTGTGGCCCTGCACGGGCTCGATGACGATATTTGCCGCTTTGGCGACGTCGATGCACTCCTTGATGATGCGCTGTGCGATGCGGCGGGACGCCTTGTTTTGCGCGACTTCGCCGAACGTCGCGCCCGTCACGGTGGAGAGCCCCGAGAACGCGCTGTTGATGAGCAGTTTGGACCAGCGCGCGCCGATGAAGTTCTCCTCTATGATGACCGTACCCATGCACTCGAAGAGCGCCTTGACGTCCGCAAGATGATTGCCCTTGCCGTACGCCCCCAGCGAGAAGGTGAGCGCCGAGGGATCGGAGGTGAGTTCGGACACGCCCTCTCCCTTGAACGTCGCGCCCCATGCGATGGCACAGCCGAGCGTCCTGTCCGCGCCGATCGCCTCGGCGATGGCGGGTTCGGGCAGGCCGTTCTGGCAGGTGCAGAGCGCGCCGTCCTCCTTCAGAAAAGGCTTCAGAAAGGCGATGACGTCCGCGTTATTCTGCTGCTTGGTCATCAGAATGATGACGTCGTATTGTCCCGTCAGTTCCGAGGGCAGAAGCGCGTTTACGGGCTGCACAAAGTCGACTTTTCCGACGATGTGCGCGCCCCGCTCCCGCAGCGCCGCGACGTGCGATGCGTTGCGGTTGACGAGGTCGATCTGCCGCCCCGCCTTTGCAATGTATGCGCCGAGCACCGTTCCGAGGGCGCCTGCGCCGTAGATCATGGATCGCATAACCTGCCTCCTCTTTCCGCCCTCAGCGCAGCTCCGCGCCGAGCGTCTTGTGCAAAGCGTCGACGATCTTCTTGAAATAGTTCTCCGACGCCTCGGGCGTGACGGGTTTCTCCCCTTCCGCCGCAAACGTGATGTGGAACGCCATGCTCTTCTTGCCCTCGCCGAGCGCCTTGCCGCGGAACACGTCAAAGAGCTCCGCCTTCTTTGCCGCCTTGCAGCTCTTGAGGATGCACGTCTCCATCTGCGCGCACGTCACCTTTTCCTCCACGACGACGGCAAGATCGCGAACGGCGTCGGGGTACTTGGGAACGGGACGATAGGTGATGTCCGCCGCGAACTTCTTCGCGAGCGCCGCATAGTCGAGTTCGCCGAGATAGACCTCCTTTTCCAGCGCGAGCTCCTCGCAGACGGCGGGATGCAGCTCGCCCAGCCAGCCGACTTCCTTCTCGCCCAGCTTCACGGCCGCCGCCACGCCGGGGTGCAGGAAGGGCTTTTCGGTGCGCTCGAAACTGAGGCGGATGTCAAATGCCTCCGCGATCGCCTCGACGGCGCCCTTTAAGTCGAAGAAGTCGCCCTCGCCCCACAGCCCGAGCGAGATGTGTCTGCGCTCTTCGGGGAGTTCGGTGAGCGGAAGCGCCTTGGGAAGATAGACGTTTGCGACTTCAAACAGCCGTCCCGCGTCGTTCCCGCGGCGCACGTTGCGCACGACGTTCGCGATCATGCTGGGCGCGAGAACGGTGCGCATGACGGACAGATCCTCGCCGATGGGATTGAGGATGCGGATGGCGCTCCGCTCGGGTGCGTCGGCGGGCAGGCGCAGAAGGTCGAAATCCTTCGGCGAATAGAAGGAGTAGCTGCACGTCTCCATGAAGCCCTCGTGCTGCAGGGTGCGCTTGCACTTCTCCTCCGTCTTCTGCGCGGGCGTAAGCCCGCCCCGCGTGACCGTCGCCCGCGCCAGGAACGTGGGGGTGATGTGTTCGTATCCGTACGAACGGATGATCTCTTCGGCGAGGTCGGGATAGCCGTCCACGTCCTCCCGCCACAGGGGAACGGTCACCGTCATGCCCGTTTCCGTTGCCGTCACGCCGAATCCGAGCCGCTCCAGAATGGCCGTCATCTCTGCATGCGGCACCTGAATGCCGAGAACGCCGTCGATTTTTTCGTACGTCGTCTCGATCGTCTTGGGCGTGAGCGGGTCGGCGTTCACATCGGCACGGCAGTCGGTCGGCGTGCCGCAGCCGAGTTCCTGCGTGAGATGCAGTGCGCGGTCCATGGCAAAGGCGCACGTCCAGGCGTCCACGCCCTTTTCAAAGCGCGCAGAGGAATCGCTGCGCTGTCCCAGCGCGCGGGACGTCTTGCGCACGCTGTCGCGGGCAAACTTCGCCGCCTCGAAGAACACCTCTTTGGTGTCCGCTTTGATCTCGCTGTTCCGCCCGCCCATGATGCCGGCGAGCGCAACTCCCTTCTTCTTGTCGCAGATGAGGAGATTGTCGGGCGTGAGCGTGAACTCCTTTTCGTCCAGCGTCGTGATCTTCTCGCCCGCGTTTGCGCGGCGGACGACGATCCCGTCCCCTTCGAGATAATTCCGATCGAAGGCGTGCATGGGCTGGCCGAGCTCCAACAAAACAAAGTTGGTGATGTCCACGATGTCGGACACCGACCGCAGGCCGCACAGCGCAAGACGGCGGCGCATCCAGCGCGGCGACGTGCCGATCTTCACGTCCGCGACATAGTTACCCACATAGCGGGGACAGAGCGCAGGCTCCCGCACCTCCACCGTGAGGCCGACCTTGGTCGGGTGCGAAGCATAGTCCGTCGCGGGGACTTTGAGCGGCTTTTTGAGAATGGCGGCGACCTCGCGCGCCATGCCGAACACACTCTGGCAGTCGGGGCGGTTTGCCGTCACGGCGATGTCGAAGAGCCAGTCGTCAATGCCCACGACGGGGCGGATGTCCGTCCCGAGCGGCGTGTCCGCGTCGAGAATGAGAATGCCGTTGACCTCTGCGCCCGCGTAGAAGTCGTCGTTGATGCCCAGCTCTTCGCCCGAGCAGAACATTCCCTCCGACACAACGCCGCGCAGCTTGCCCGTCTTTATTTTCTGAATGCCGCCCTCGTGCTTTACGGTGGAATTGTCGAGCGCGATCGGCACGACCGCCCCCGCGAACACGTTGGTCGCCGCCGTCACGATCTGGCGGGCGCCCAGCGCGCCGCAGTCCACCTGACATACCGTCAGACGGTCGGCGTCGGGGTGCTTCTCCGTCTTGGTGATGCGCCCCGTCACGACATTCTCGACGTCCTTGCCGAGATAGGTCAGCTCCTCCACTTCAAATCCGCACGAGAAGAGCTTTTCCTGCAACGTTTCGGGCGTCACGTCGACGTCCACATAGTCCTTTAACCAGCTGAAAGGCAAAATCATAGCCGCACCTCCTCAGTCCTTGAACTGCCCGAGGAAGCGCACGTCGTTTTCCGTCAGCAGTTTGATGTTATTGATCCCGTATTTGAGCATGGCAATGCGCTCGATGCCCATGCCGAAGGCAAATCCCGAATATTCGTCGGGGTCGACGCCGCAGTTTTCCAGCACGCGACGGTTGACCATGCCCGCGCCGAGCACCTCGATCCAGCCCGTTCCCTTGCACAGGGAACAGCCCTTCCCCCCGCAGGCATGACAGGAGACGTCCACCTCGACAGAGGGCTCCGTGAAGGGGAAATAGGAAGGCCGCAGACGCGTCTTGCTCCCCTTGCCGAAGATGACGCGCGCAAATTCGTCCAGCATGCCCTGCAGATCGCAGAGCGTGATGTTCCTGTCCACCACAAGCCCCTCCATCTGATGGAACATCGGCGAGTGCGTCGCATCGTCGTCCGAACGGAACACCCTGCCCGGCGAGAGCATCTTGATGGGCGGACGCTTGCGCTCCATCATACGGATCTGTCCCGCACTCGTCTGCGTGCGCAGAAGCAGTCCGTCCGCAAGATAAAAGGTGTCCTGCATATCGCGCGCGGGATGATCGGCGGGCGTGTTGAGCGCCGTGAAATTGTAGTAGTCCGTCTCGATCTCCGGCCCCTCGAACACCTCAAACCCCATGCCCGCAAAGACGTCGATGAGCATATTCCGCACGCGCGTCACGGGGTGCAGCGTCCCCTCGGTATGACGCCGTCCCGGCATGGTGACGTCCACCTGCTCCCCCGCCAGGCGGGCGGCAAGCTCCTTCTCGCGCAGCGTCTGCTCAAACGCGGCCGCGCGCGCCTCGATGGCCGTGCGCAGTTCGTTGATCTGCGCCCCGAACGCCGGACGCTCCTCCGACGGAAGCTCCTTCAGCTTCTTGTACAGCGCCCCCACGCGCCCCGTCTTGCCCAAGTACGCCGTCTTTGCCTCGTACAGCGCATGACTGTCGGCCGCCGCCGCGAATTTCTCCGCCGCTTCCTGTAAAATTTCTTCCAATGTCTTGTCCATAATCGCTCCGAAAAATAAAAATACGCCCCGCTCTCCGTTCGGAGAACAGGGCGAAACGTCCGCGGTACCACCTGTCTTCGCGCGCTCGCGCGCGCCTCATTGTCCCTTAACGCGGGATCACGGCCCCTCCTGAGGTTCTGTTCGGAGAAGCGGCTCGCGGGGGAATACCGTGCACGGCCTTGCAGGGGTCTTTCAGCCTGCGGACTCCCCTCTCTTTGGCTCGCCGTCTGCACGTCTCTTCCGCGTCATCGCCTTATGGTCTCATTATAGACCCCCGCCTGCGCTTTGTCAAACGTTTTTGCGGTTCTTTTGCAAAAAGCGCGCCGCGGGCAAGTCCCTGCCCGCGGCGCGCCGTCCGTTCAGAGCGAGAAACGGAAGGTATAGGCCTCCTCGCTGTAGTGCTCGTTTGCGACCCAGAGCACCGTCTTTTTGGTGAGATTGTAGACCACGGAATGCACCGTGATGCTGTTGGAGTCGTCGTTGTTCCAGTTTCTCCTGCCCACGGACGCCAGAATGTCCATGGCGGCCTGTTCGTCCGCCACGACGCCGTCCGTCGACGCAAGCTGTCCGCAGATATGCTCGTAGCGGTCGTATCCGGGCTTTTCCGCGTCGCTCCCGTAGTACCCGGGCTGCAGGATAAAGTTGGTGATCCACTGATAGTCCGCCGCCCCCTCGCGCTCGCCGATGGCCGCGTCGTCATCGTTGCGGATGACGTGCAGCGTGCGGGCGGAACCGTCGTTGTCCGTCAGGTCCGTGCCGTTCGTCCACTCGAGAATGGCACTCGCGCCCGTCGCGTCCGCGATCATGTAATGGAAGGACGTCTGTGCCGAATCGTGCATATCGTATGCCTCGACGAAGGCGATCGCCTCGTCCACCGTGGCACAGTAATCGAGCACCGCGCGCATCATCGTGGTGGACGTGAGATCGGGTTTATCCGTATTCTGATCGGTGGCGACCGTCTCCGTTCCCTGATAGCTCATGAAGATCCCGCAGCTCAGGCCCTTCTCGTTGACGCCGTCGAGCGGCGCATAGGGCGCGGCAAGACAGGTGATCTTGTTGATCAGGCCTTCGACGTCCTTGTCCTGGTCCATGCCCAGGAACTGCAGATCGACCGTCGAGAACGAGGCATACCGCCCGTCGCCCGGATCGGTGAACACGAGCGCCGTGTTCGTCATCGAGAAATCATAGTTGCGCGCAAAGATCCTGTCGCCCGCGGGCGTCACCGCCGTGAACGCACTGCACGCGATCTCGCTCTGCTTGATCTCCATCTGAATGATCCCGCGCGTGATGCTGTTCGTGATGAAGTCGATCAGATCGGCGTCGCTCGACGCTCCGCCCTGCGCAAGAAAGTCGTCAAAGTAGAAATCCCCCTTGACGTCCATGCGATAGACCGCTCCGTCCGCGTGCGCTTCGTTGCGGTCGGCCACCTTCTTGAAACTCGCAACCGTGCCGATCTCGTTGCGCCATACGATCGCCGCCGCGCCCACAAGCGCAACCAGAATGACAAGAATGGCCGCCAGCACGATCGCCACGATCTTTACCCACCGCGGCGCGCGCCTTCTGACTGCCTCCGTGCCTTCACACTCGGCTATCTCCTGCTTCGTCTGCTTCATTGTGCTCTCTCCCGTTGTCTTGTTTTTGTCCGTCATTCCAATGTCGTTCACATTGTGTCCGAATTTCCGAACGGCGTCGATTATAGCATACGCGACGGCGTTTGTCAAAGAAAATTATGACATTTTTCCGCCGCCGCACAAAAAAACTCCCCGCTGTGGGGAGTTTTTTGCTGTATTTTGAACAAAATGCGGCGATCAGAGCGCGATGCGTTTGAGGAGCGCGGGATTGCCGATGGCTCTTCCGCCGCCCAGGACGATCGCCATCTGGGCATCGCTGCCGAGGTGGGCCTCCATCTGGAGGCGTTCGGAGACGTAGTCGGCGAAGCCTGCGATGTTGGTGACGCCGCCCGCGAGGTAGACGCCGTTCTTGCACATGACGGCGGAGACTTCGGCGGGGAGTTTTTTCATGACCAGTTCGGCGTACTCGATGATCTTGTCCACATAGACGCGGACGGGGAAGAGGATATCCGCCGAAGAGACGGACACCGAACGCGGTTTCCCCGTGGCGATGTCGCGGCCGTTGACGATCGTACCCTGGTTGTCGTTCTCGATGAGACTGCCGACGGTATTTTTCAGCTTTTCGCTCGTGAGCGAGCCGATCTTGAGATTGAAGGTCTCGGCGACATGATCGATGATATGGACGTCCATGTTGTTTCCGCCCACGTTCATGGTCAGCCCTGCGATGATGCCGTCCAGCGAGAACGCCGCGCACGACGTCTTGCCCGCGCCGATGTCGATGGCGAACACGGGATTGGACTCGGAGAGCGGAATATCCTGTCCCAGCACGGCGAGATAGGGCGTCTCGGCAAAGGAGATGCGCGACAGCCCCGCCGCACGCGCGACGCGGCAGTACTTCTCGCGCAGGCCGATGCTGCACGCGCACGGCACGCAGAAGAGCGCTTCGACGGAGAAGGTGCGCCGCACCACTTTGCGCAGGAAATACTCGAGCAGCGCCCCCGCACAGCGTTCGTCGACGATCTCCCCCTCATAGACGGGGAACACGACGTCCGTCACCTCCGCGGTCTTGCCGAGCAGGCGCTTGGCCTCCGCCCCGAAGGCACGGATCTCCCCCGTGTCCTTCTGCACGGTGACGCAGGTCGGCTCGGAGAGCACGATCCCGCTTCCTATTTTGTAAATTTTCGTGACCGCAGTCCCGAAGTCGATGGCAAGTTTGAGCATGGTGTTTCCTCTGTATCAATGGAATGGTTTTTCCGCGCGTCCCGCACACGGTTTGCCGCAGACGTATATCGCAAAACGCTCCTTCCGCCGCAGACAGCGCTCCTTCCGCCGCGGACGAAACGTCCCCCGACGGACGCGCTCCCGAAAACGCAAACGGAACAGGCGTCTATCGAATGCACCCTTGCGGACAAAGATATGACAGGCATCTCTCAATGACGCTCTTGCAAACGCATAAGACAGGCGCGTCTCAGATGAGTCCCGCCGCGCGGAGCATGGCGCGCAGGCGTTCGACGGGGAGCCCGACCACGTTGGAGTAGCTTCCTTCGTAGCGTTCGACGAGCGGATAGCCGTCCTGAATGCCGTAGGCGCCCGCCTTGTCCATGGGCAGGCCACTTGCGACATAGCGCGCGATGAGGTCGTCGGAGAGCGGGGCGAAGCGCACGCGCGTCGTGACGACGTCGCGCTGTTCCCTGCCGTCCGCAATGAGGCATACCCCCGTGCAGACGATGTGTTCTTTCCCGCTCAGAGCGCGCAGCATCGCGCAGGCGTCGGCGGCATCGTTCGGCTTCCCGAGGACGCGCTGTCCGTCGGGAGAGACGACGGTGTCCGCACCGAGCACGGCACACCCCGGAAAGCGGGAAGCGACCTCCTCCGCCTTTCCGCAGGCATTTTGCAGCGCCGCATCATACGCGGAGAGCCCTGCGCCCGTCTCTTGGAAGCGCGAGGGCTCTGTGTCAAAGTCCCGGATAAGCTGTGCGAGCAATTCCCGCCTGCGCGGAGAGTTGCTCGCAAGAAGAAATCTCATAAGATCTCCAGGTTTTTCTTGAAGGTGCGTTTGAAGTCGGGCGCGACCTCCATCGCCTGACGGATCTCCAGCGCAGCATCGCCCGCAAGTTCCGTCTTCATGATGACCGAATCGCCCAGGACGTCGCAGTTGATGCCCGTCACGACGCCCATGCCGCTGCGGTCGAGCGCCTCGCCGATGCGAAGCAGAACGCCCAGCTTGCGCACGACGTCGAGGTCTTCCTCGCTGACGATGTCCTTGTAGCGCGCCCACTCGGCGGTGTTGACATCTTCCCGCTTGTGACAGCCGGCGACGAACGCGGCCAGCACGATCTCGCGGTGCGTCGCGCCGTAGATCCCCGAGTTGAGGATCATGTAGCGGCTGTGCTGCTGATGGTTGTAATAGCGCACGCGCAGGCCGCAGTCGTGCAGGCTGGCGGCGATTTTGAGCACTTTCAGGTAGGCGCGCGGGAATTTATGCAGCACGCGCAGCTGCTTGAAGAGCTGAATGGAGAGCCGCACCGTATATTCGACGTGCTTCTCGTTGCAGCCGTAGTAGTTGACGAGCGTGTTCAGGGAATAGCTCAGAACGTCGAGAATGGGACGCTCCACCGTCTGCGGGACGGCCTGATTGAACATGATCCCCTCGCGAAGTCCGCAGCCGCCGACGGTAAACGATTCGATGTGCAGATAGTCGGTGAACGCCTTGATGATGGCGAGCGCCGCGGGCATGATGTCCGCACGGTTGGGCGAAAGTCCGCGGATACGCTTGCGCTTTTCCACGTCCAGAACGCGGATCATCTCGTAGATGGAGCGGAAATCCTCCACCGCGAAGGAGTAGTTGTGCACCGTGTTGAGCGGATACTTGCGGACGAGGCGGTTGATCTTGTAGAGGTTGCGGAACGACCCGCCCACGCCGATCATCTGCGCGTCCGGATCGACGTCCGCCAGCCAGCTTATCTTCTTGAACTGCTCGATGAAGAACTCCTCGATCTTCGCCGTCTGTTCCTCGGGTGAGACGCCGTCGTCGGCAAAGAGGTCGGTGAGCGTCACCGCGCCGAACGAGAGCGACGCATAGTTGAGCACCGTACGGCGGTTGTAGTAGATGATCTTGGTGCTGCCGCCGCCGATCTCCAGAATGATCCCCTTGGGGATGTCCATGGAGTTGATGACGCCGCGATAGACGAGCGTCGCCTCCTCCTCTTCGGACAAGACGTCCACGCGGATGCCGCACGTCGCCTGGATCTCGTCCAGGAAAGAGCGCTGATTTTTGGCGCGGCGAACCGCCGCCGTGGCGACGGCAATGATGCGCGTGACGTTGCTGGCGTCGCAAAGACGCTTGAACATCTTGAGCGTGCGAATGGTCTCCGCGACGCGCTGGGGCTTGAGGAAGCCGTCGCGGTCCATGTCCTGGCCGAGGCGGACGCTCTCCTTGAGCTCGTCCTCGACCATAAAGTGATTCCCGAAAAGTTTAACGATGACAAGGCGCGCAGAATTGGAACCGAGATCGATGATCCCGATGCGCTCCGTTGCCCGTTCCTGAGTTTCGGGCGATGTTTTCTCCATATTCATTCCCGTCCTTTTGCGTGAGATTTCGGACTTCCCGTCCGATCGGGCAAACAATCAGGGCATCCCATCCCTCTCCGCCTTCTGTGTACGAAACGACCAATGCCCCAAGTCTTATGAATTCTTTTCCATTTTACCACACGCGAAACGGTTTGTCCATACCCTTTTGCAAAAAAATTTCATTTTTGACCCAAAAAATCCGCCTTTCGACAAAATTTTACAGAGAAATTCATGAAAATTTCACCGAATTTTCTGAAAGAAAGTCAGTCCCGCGCGCGTTTTTTGAAAAACGCCCTGTGCAGGCGGAAAACCGCGAGCACGATGAGGAAAGACCCGAAGGCGCGCTCGAGCACGGCACCGGGCAGACGGGCGGCGAGCAGGGACGCAAGCGCGGAAAAACCGAGCGCCGAGAGGATGAGCGGGAGCAGGCCCTCGCCGCGCAGAAGCCCGCTTCTGGCGTGGACGGGAAGGGCGATCGCGGCCATGGGAAGAAAGGAAACGAGGTTGACGGCCTGTGCCGCGGCCTGCGGCACGCCGAAGAGGGTGAGGAGCGGGATGAGCACCGTTCCGCCGCCCATGCCCATGCCGCCCAGAACGCCGCCCGCAAGCCCGCACGCGAAGAGTACTAAAAATGCCATGCGAACACCGCCTTTACCCCGGCGAGCAGCATGAGGAGCGAGAACGCCAGATCGACCGCCCCGGGCGGGAGAAGGGGCAAAAGTCGTGCGCCGAGCACGCCGCCGAGCAAGACGCCCAGCGCGGCAGGCAGGAGCACCGTCCACGGGACGAGCCCCGCAAAGAGATAGACGAGCGCGCTCACGAGGGAGGCGGGCAGAATGCAGGCGATGGCCGTGGCGTGCGCCGCGGCCGTTCCGCGGCCTTCGATGCGCTCGAGCAGGGGAACGGCGATCATGCCGCCCCCGCCGCCGAACAGTCCGTTCGCCGCCCCCACCGCGCCGCCGCCCGCCGCGCGCAGGAAAAATGTCCGTTTTGCCTCTGCCGTCATCGCTTTCTTCCGCCTCCTTTTTTTCCCAGTCTGCCCCGTTTGCGGGATTTTTTTCGCTTTCACACGATTTTATAACGATTTTCATGCGGAATTGCTTGCGCTCGGACGCGTTTTATATTAAAATAGAGAAGTATCTTGTGCGGGGACTCTCCCGCCGGGGAATATTCCAAACAGACAAAGTACGGGAAGCCGCCCGGCTCCCGACGGAAAAAGGAAGACCTATGGCATTCGATCCCAAGAAATTCAGACGCCGCTCGCTTGCGGCACTCACGCTCGCGCTTTCGGCGACGCTCACCCTGAGCGCCCTCGCCGCCTGCGCCCCCGCCGCCGATGACACGACGGACGAAGAGGAGGAGACGACCACCTCCCAGACGGACACCCAGAAGATCCGCAACGGGAACTTCGAGTTCTACTCGGAGATGGACGTCGAGGACAACAAGGAAAAACTTGACCTCATCAACTCGCCCACGAGCTGGTCGTTCACGTCCGGCTCCCCCACTTCCGACGCGGCATCCGGCATCATCGACACGGCGGACTGGAACTACCTCTCCGCACAGGGCAGAGAGCTGACCTCCGTCGAGGACGCCGTCGCACACTGGAACGACGACAACGTGACGGCATATGACCGTCTCAAGTTCCTCCAGGACTTCGAGGACGAGATCGACGACCTCGATTCCGATTCCGAAGCCGCCAAGCTCTTCGATGAGTACACCTACTCCATCGACTTCGACGACGTGGAGAAGCTCGGCGAGATCAGCGAGGCACCTACGCCCCGTCCCGGCGCGGCCGAAGACGAGACGTCCGTCCTCATGATCCACAACGAGCGCACCTCGGACAGCGTGCTCGGCACGGGCCAGTACTACACGTCCTCCACGAGCATCTCCCTCAGCGCAGGCACTTCCGCCAAGGTCTCCGTCTGGGTGCGCACGAACGACCTCGCCCACTACTACTCCGAGAACGAAGACACCGCCGTCAAGGGCAACGCGGGCGCCTATATCCGCATCAACCAGACGGTGGGCGGAACCTCCCTCGATCCCGTCTACCTCGAGAACATCTCGACGGACGGCGAATGGAAGGAATACACCGTGTATGTGCGCGCGAACTCCTTCGCGTCCTCCACGTTCACCGTGGTGCTCGGCCTCGGCCAGGGCTCTTCCGACTACCGCCTCGAATACGTGAACGGCTACGCCTTCTTCGACGACGTGACCTGCGAAGTGCTCACCTCCTCCGCCTTCGACGACGCAACGGCGAGCGCCTTCTGCAACATCGACAGCGACGATTCGGACAAGCGCTTTGAAGGCAACCTCTTCTCCTCCGTCAAGATCGACCTCGATGCAGACCTCGGCAGCGCGGATGAGCTGGACATCGCGGAAGGCCCCGCAGCGATCACCGTCGATCCCGACGGCGGCAAGTCCAACGTCGTCTACAACGGCACCTATCCCGACGACTATGCACAGGTCACCACCGCAGCCGCCCTCAATACGGCAGCGGCAGGCAATTCCTACCTCAAAAATATCTACGACACCGACTTTTCGGGCGGCTTCCCCTTTGACGGCGCCGCCGACGGCATGAAGGTCATCATGCTCATGTCCGTCTCGGGTGCGCCCTACACGGCGTCCTCCGAAGTCTACACCCTGGGCGCACATACCCACATGATGCTCTCCTTCTGGGTCAAGACGAGCAAGATCGGCGGCACGGGCGCTTCGGCAACCCTCGTGGACGGCGAGAACCGCACCCAGATCGCGGCATTCGACTCCACCACGGTCGCGACCGTCGACATCGACGACGAGACCAAGGACATCTACAACGGCTGGGTGCAGTGCTTCTTCTTCGTCTCCAACGAGACGGACAGCGCCAAGGACTTCCGCGTCGAGTTCTCCTACGGCCCCACCGACGTGGCGTCGGCAGAACAGACCGCCTACGACGACGGCTATGCCGCATTCACCAACTTTGAGGTGCTCAACGACGTCAACGCCAAGTACCTCGACTACGCCTCCACCGGAACGTACGCACAGAAGGTCTCCCTGACGGGCGCCGTGGACAACGATTCCGCCTTCGATACGGCCGGCATCAATACGTCCAAGGACATCCGCGAGACGCTTGCTCCCACCGCCAACTTCACGGCAGTGCCCAACGCCAGCAAGTCCATCGTGACGGGCGGCGTGGACAACGTCGTGCCCGAAGGCCTCGAATTCGGTCTGCTCAACGCAAAATACGCCGATACGTACCGCAGTGCCGCCACGGCATGGTCGGGCGCGCTCACCGATGTGGCAAACGCCAACGCCTTCACCGACGCCACCCTCAGCGCGGGCGAACTGTGGTGGGCGAAGATCTTCGGCGACTACAACGCCGACGGCTCCAAGGCTTCCTCCCGCGTCGCCAATCAGCCCCTCGTCGTGCTGAACACCTCGGACGCCGAGATGAACGCCTACGGCTTCCTCTCCGACACCATGACCGTCGCCGCCGATTCCTATCAGCGCATCTCCATGCGCGTCAAGCTCTCGGCCGGCGCGACCGCGACCATCTACCTCATCGACACCTCCGACGTCAAGCAGGGCTATAACAACCCCCTGACCCCCACCCTTCCCGCCGTCACCTTCTGGTACGACGACAACGGCAACATCGTCAAGGGTGACCCGACCTCGAAGGACTTCAACGCCCGCACCGACGTTTTGTTCTACCGCGCCGGAAACGGCCTCTTCACCAAGGCGGGCGGCGATGAGTCGGTCTACTACGCAAACCTCAAGAATTACACCTCCGACGACGCACGCAACCTCGTCGCCGTGGATGCGGACGGCAATACGACGATCGCCTTCTACTATAATGAAGCCGACGGCAAGTACTACGCCTACCGCACCGAGGTCAGCCGCGGCGAATACCGCTACGAACAGGAAGTGCTCGACATCTTCGATTCGCTCACGCCCGAACAGCGCGGCGATTCCGACTACGTCCGCTACAACAACTTCGGCAGAGACATGAACAGCTTTGCCAGCGTCATCACTCTGACGGGAACGGCGGCAAATGCCGGCAAGTGGATGGACGTCACCTTCTATGTCCATACGGGCAACACCGCCAAGGACTACCGCCTCGAAGTCTGGGCCGGTTCGCGCGACTACACCGTCGCCGAGGACGGCACCGTCACTCCTTCGGGCGCAAAGATTCCCGCCAACAGCTATCTCTTCTTCGACGCCTACACCTCGACGGACGCCTCCGAAAACTACGACGCCCTGCTCGATGAGACCGTGGACGATCTGAAAGAGCTGCACAACGTCGCCACCGACGAGAACCTGCCCGCCGCGTACGCGCTCTATTACACCTACACCTTCTACGACGCAAAGGACTACCTGCGCTACGACGAGACGACCGACGAGGACAAGCTCGGCGATCCCTACGGCTCCTACGCACAGTCCGCGTACTCCGAAGGCATCGCCTGGCTCAAGTCCGAGACGGCCGAAGGCACGGCGCTCTTCCTCGACTACTCGACGACGGACGTCACCGTGGATGCGGACGATCTGACCGCCGACGACGAGGACACGCACGACCACAGCCATGACACGGCGAGCGAGACCAACGTCTGGCTGATCGTCTCCTCGGGCGTGCTGGCATTCGCCCTCGTGTTTGCCGTCATCGCGATCATCGTGCGCCGCGTCCATAAGAACGTCAGCAAGCACACCAAGATCAAGCCCGCAAAGGATATGCGCATCCGTCCCAAGAAAGCGGAGAAGGCAGAACAGCCCGCTCCTGCCGAGACGGAAGCTCCCAAGGACGACAACGATCCCTATAACGAATAATCGTTGAAATTTAAAAGCTCACGCAACTTGCGTGAGCTTTTTTCATGCCCTCGTTTTCACGGCCCTGTTTTCGCGTCTCCGTCTGCGCCGTTTCGATACATAACTGCCCCCGGTCATGTAATTCCATTCCTCCTTTTCCCCTCTATTATAGTATATCCCTTCCCCTGCGGACAATCTTTCGGTTGCGCCGACAAGGGAAGCGGTGCTCTCGAAACACGGCGTATTGGCACGATGCGGGCGCCCCGCCGTATGGCGGGGCGCCCGCATTTCAAAGCGATCAAAGATATTTTCCCGTGATGCTGTTCTGATTGGCGGCGACCTGTTCGGGCGTGCCGCACGCCACGACGCGGCCGCCTTCTTCGCCGCCGCCCGGGCCCATGTCGATCAGGTAGTCCGCATTGCGGATGACGTCGAGATCGTGCTCGATGACGACGAGCGTTGCGCCATGATCGATGAGCGTCTGAAAGACGCCGAGCAGCGTGCGCACGTCGAGCGGATGAAGCCCGATGGTGGGTTCGTCGAAGACGAACACGCTGTCCGACTGCGCCCTGCCCATCTCGCCCGCGAGTTTCAGGCGCTGGGCCTCTCCGCCCGAAAGGCTGGGCGTCTCTTCGCCGAGCGTGAGATACCCGAGCCCGAGATCGCGCAACACGCGCAGGCGTTCGGCGACGAGTTTCCTGTCGCGCAAGACCTCAAGCGCGTCGGAGACGTCCATGGCCATGAGCGCAGGGAGCGAATAGTTCTTTCCGTCCGCGCCGCGTATGGCGACGCGCTCCGCGTCCGTGCAATAGCGCGTTCCGCGGCATTCGGGACAGGGGATGTCCACGTCGGGCAGAAACTGCACGTCGAGGCTCACCGATCCCGTTCCGTCACAGACGGGACAGCGCAGTTTTCCCGTATTGTAGGAGAAGTCGCCCGCCTTGTATCCGAGCGCCTTTGCCCCCGCCGTATGTGCAAAGATGCGCCGCAATTCGTCGTGAATGCCCGCATACGTCGCCACCGTCGAGCGCACGTTGATCCCGATGGGCGTTGCGTCGATGAGCTTGACTGCGGCGATCCCCTCCGCCTCCACCGCGCGGACGTGCGCGGGGAGTTTTCTGCCGAGCGCGCGTGCCTCCAGCGCGGGGACAAGGCTTTCAAGGACGAGCGTCGTCTTGCCCGACCCGGACACGCCCGTCACCACACTTAATCGTCCTTTCGGGATCTGCACGTCAAGCGGTTTCACCGTATGGATGGCATTGGTCGAAAGGCAGATCTTCCCCGAAGCGAAGAGCGCATCGGGCGCTGTCCGCGCGCGCAGGCGCTCCCCTTCGCCCGTTCCCAGAAAACGGCCGATCTTCGAGGCGGGATCGTGGCGGAGCTGTTCCACCGTCCCCTGTGCGATGACCTGCCCGCCCGACGCCCCCGCGCCAGGGCCCATCTCGATGATGTGATCGGCGACGGACAGGATCTGCGCGTCGTGATCGACCAGCACGACGGAATTGCCGTCTGCCACAAGATCGCGCATGACTCCGACCAGTCCCACGATGTTGGAGGGGTGCAGGCCGATGGACGGCTCGTCCAGGACATACAAGACCCCCGTCGTGCGATTGCGCACGGCGCGCGCGAGCTGCATCCGCTGCCGCTCGCCCGTCGAAAGCGTCGAGGCCGCCCGATCGAGCGTCAGATACCCAAGTCCCAGATCCATGAGCCGCCGCGCCACGCTTCCGAAGGATGCACAGATGCTCTCCGCCATCGGCCGCATCTCCGAAGGAAGGCTCTCCGGGACACCCTTCACCCATTCGTCGAGTGCCGAAAGCGTCATGCGGCACGCCTCATCCAGCGAAATCCCGCGCACTTTCGGCGCCCGCGCCGCTTCGCTCAGCCGCGACCCGCCGCACGCGGGACAGGCATCCTGTCGGAGAAATTTCTCCACGCGCTTCATCCCGCTCTCGTCTTTGACCTTGGAGAGCGCGTTCTCCACCGTGTAGACCGCATTATAATAGGTAAAGTCGAGTTCGGTCGCGACATCGGAATTTTTGGCGCGGTAAAAGATATGCTTCTTAACGGCAGGCCCGTGATAGACGATCTCCTTCTCCTCGTCCGTGAGGTCGCGGAAGGGAACATCGGTGCGCACGCCCATGGCACGGCAGACGTCCGTCATCAACGACCACATGAGCGAATTCCACGGCGCAACCGCGCCCTGGTCGATGGTCAGGCTCTCGTCCGGGACAAGGGTACTTTCGTCCACCGTGCGCACGATGCCCGTGCCGCCGCAGACCGAACACGCCCCCTGGCTGTTGAAGGCAAGCTCCTCGGCAGACGGGGCGTAGAAGCTCTCGCCGCAGACGGGACATACGAGCGGCTTTCCCGCCGCCACGGCGAGCGTGGGCGCGAGATAATGTCCGTTGGGACAGCGGTGCGAGGCAAGACGGGAATACATGAGGCGAAGGCTGTTGAGCAGCTCCGTCCCCGTGCCGAACGTCGACCGAATGCCCGGCACGGCAGGACGCTGGTGCAGGGCAAGCGCCGCGGGGACATAGCGGACGTCATCCACCTGCGCCCGCGCCGCCTGCGTCATGCGCCGCCGCGTATAGGTGGACAGCGCCTCCAGATAGCGGCGCGAGCCCTCCGCATACAGCACCCCGAGCGCAAGCGAGGACTTCCCCGATCCCGACACGCCCGCAATCCCCACGATCTCGTGAAGCGGTACGTCGACGTCGATGTTCTTCAGATTGTGAACCCGCGCGCCGCGGATCAGAATCGCCTTCGGTTCTTCCATGTCTGCTCTCCGTTTTTTTGTCTTTCATTATAGCATATTGTCCCGCGCCGCGCAAGCCCGAAACCATCAAAAAATACACCGCAAGGAATCCGCCCGAGCACGGCCTATTTCCCCCGCAACAACGCGGCCGAATACTGTGCGGCCTGCTCCACAGCTATACGGCCGAACGCGGCGTGGCCTGCCCCACGGCAACACCGCCGAATGCGGCGCGACCCGCCCCACAGCAATGAACCGTACACGGCGCGACCTGCTTCGTGGCAACACCGCCGAATGCTCCGCGGCGACAGGCCGTAACGGACTTCAAACTCCCCCGCGGGCATGCGAAGAGAGGCGGCGTGCGAAGGGGATTCAGATTGCATCAAAAAATTTACAATTTTTTTACAACTTTATGAGGACTTTTTTTGTCATTTGTTCTATAATAGTACGGTACACAAAATGAATGAACGGAGGGAGTGTCATGCCGGCCATCTATGCACACCGCGCCTTTGGCGAGGAACTCAAATCCATGCTCCCCGCAGAGGCGTTCCCGGAGATATTTTCCCACCCCGACAGCTTTGCGCTGGGACTGCACGGCCCGGACGTCCTGTTCTACTACCACCCGCTGCGCAAAAACGCCGTCAGCGAACGCGGGAATGCCCTGCATATGCAGGCCGCACTGCCCTTCTTTCAGGAAGCGCGCCGCATTCTGCGCGCGCGCAAGTCGCCTGCCGCTGACGTCGCCTATCTCTGCGGCTTCGTCTGTCATTTTGCGCTGGACAGCGTCTGCCATCCCGCCGTCGCCGCCCAGATGCAGGTGCTCGGGCTATCGCACACGGCGGTCGAAGCGGCGCTCGAACGCGCCGTTCTGCTGCGCGACGGACAAGACCCCGTCAGGGCGTACATCGCCGAGCACATCCGCACGAGCGAAGAGAACATCTCCGCCGTTGCGGCCTATTGCGGCGTGACACGGCGGGAAGCGACACACGCCATCCGCTCGATGGTGCGCTGTTCCGCGCTGCTGCGCGCCCCGGGACGACTCAAACGCGGACTTCTGCGCGCGGTCTTGCGGCTCGTCGGAAGCCGCTCGGTCATCGACATGATCGTCCCCGCCGCCGACACCCCCGCAGGCGAACGGGCGGCCGACGCCCTGCTCCCCTGCTACCGCCGCGCGCTGATCAAGGCGGCCGAACTTCTGCAAAACTACCGCGCCTTCCTTGCGGGAGACGCGGAACCGGACAGACGCTTTGCGTCCAACTACGAATCGGAGGAAACACTATGAAACGACTTTCGCCCGCGCGAAGGCTCGAGTGGAGCTGGATTTTGTACGATGTGGGCAATTCCGCCTTCACGCTGCTCGTCAGCGCCATCCTGCCCATCTACTTCAACCAATACCTCGCCGCCAACGCGGGGATCGGCACAACGACCGCAGGGTCATACCTGGGTTTTGCGACCGCCATCGTGACGCTGTGCGTCGCCGTTTTAAGTCCTATCTTCGGCACGCTGAGCGACTTCTCGGGCTATAAACGCCCCATCTTTATGTTCTTCGCCGTCATGGGCATCATCGGCTGCGCCGCCCTCGGCATCCCCATGCCGTGGCTCGTGTTCCTCATCGTCTTTGTCCTCGTCAAGATCTTCTACTCGGCAAGCCTCGTCTTCTATGACTCCATGCTCGTGGACGTGACGTCCCCCGAACGCTCCGACATCGTCTCCTCCAAGGGCTATGCGTTCGGCTACGTCGGAAGCTGTATCCCCTTCATCGCCAGCATCCTCATCGTCAATTTCTCCCCGCTCAGCACGCCCGTCGCCATTCTCCTCGCCGTCGGACTCAACGCGCTCTGGTGGCTCGGGTTTACCCTCCCGCTCGCCAAGAGCTACCGCCAGACCCACTTCGTCCCCCGCACGCCGCACGCCGTCCGCGAGAACTTCAAACGGCTCTTCTCCGTCTTTTCCAAAAAATCGGACATCGTCAACAAAAAGGGCATCATCCTCTTTCT
>CAJFMF010000012.1 GCA_904391375.1 Candidatus Gallimonas faecavium
GCACAGCCGCACGAGCAGGTTGGAAACGGGGAAGGCGGCAAGCACGATGCAGACGATGTACAGGATCTGCGTCAGCGAAAGCTGCACCGTCGTCCAGCCGGTGTAGACGAGTTCGCCGAGGAAGGGGACGGCGAGGGCGAGGATGCTGACGCCGACGGAGACGGCGTACACGGCGGCGCGGAGCAGGTTGAAGGGAGAGAGCAGGCGGAAAAGCATGACCAGTCCGCCGAAGGTAACGGCGAGGACGAAGAGGGGGTTGATGTGCTGCATCATTTCCCCTTTGACGTTGACGTCGACCTGAATGGTGCCGAACTCCTGCGGGAGGACGGTGACGCCGACGTAGACGGCGAGGACGCACAGGATCAGGGTGACGGCGCCGGGGATGGAGCGGGATAGGACGAAGGGGATAAATTTCCCTTTGACGCGTTCGCCGTTCGGCTGGAGGGCGAGGACGGTGGAGGGAAGTGCCGTGACGAGCATTTCAAAGAGCAGCATGTTGTTGGTCGTGAAGAAGTACTGCGAGCCGAGGATGAAACAGAACGCTGCGAGCAGGACGGTGAAGAGCGTCTTCATGATGTAGAGGGAGGCGGAGGACTTGATGTTGTTGATGACCCGTCTGCCTTCAAAGACGACGCTGGGAAGGTTGAGGAAGTTGTTGTCCATGAGGACGAGGTGGGAGACGTTGCGCGCGGCTTCACTGCCCGAGGCGACGGACACGGCGCAGTCGGCCTCTTTGAGGGCGAGGATGTCGTTGACGCCGTCGCCCGTCATGGCGACGGTATTGCCCTGTTTTTTGATGGTGCGCACGAGGATCGCCTTTTGTTCGGGGGTGACGCGGCCGAAGACGGTGTACTGGCCTGCGACGTTTTCCACTTCCAGTTCGGTGAGGCCGTCGAGGGAGATGTACTTGTCGGCGTTGCGCACGCCCACGCGCCGTGCGACTTCGGCCACGGTGACGGGGTTATCGCCCGAGATGATCTTGATGTCCACGTCGTTTTCGCGGAACCATTTGATGGTGTCGAGGGCATCGGGGCGGATGTTATCGGCGAGGGTGATGATCGCGGCGGGGCGGAAGAGGCTGGGGAGCTTTCCTCCCGCGATGGGGGTCGGCGAGTAGGCGAGCAAAAGCACGCGCAGGCCTGCGGCCGCATACTGTTTGACGATCTTGTCGATTTTGGGGGGCATGGGGCGCAGGACGAATTCGGGCGCGCCCATGGCGAAGGTGCCTGCTTCGCCGAAGGTCACGGCGGAGAGCTTCCGCTTGCTGGAAAAGGGGACGGTCGCGCTCGCCTGGAGAGCGGTGGAGTGTCCGAAGCGGTTGTAGAGGGCGATGGACGTCTGATTGTTGTCGTCGAGGGCGGAGAGCATGCTGCCCATGACTTCCTCGAGGGAGTTGTCGACGAAGTTGTTGAGGATCATGACGTCGTTGACGGTCATGCGTCCGTCGGTGATGGTGCCGGTCTTATCGAGGCAGAGCACGTTGACGCGGGCGAGCATTTCCAGGGAATAGAGGTCCTGGACGAGCGTCTGCTTTTTGGCGAGGCGCATGACGCCGATCGCCATGGCGAAGGTGGTGAGCAGGAGAAGTCCGGAGGGGATCATGCCGATGACGACGGCGCCCGTGAACTGGATGGTGAGGCTGAGGTCGGAGCCGGTCGCCTTCCAGTTGACGAAGAACATGGCGGCGGCGACGAAGGGAATGAGAACGCCGATGACGCGGATGAAGAGGCGGATGGAGTTCATGATCTCCGAGCGCGGTTTTTTGTACTTGCGCGCCTTGGAGGTGAGGGAGTTGAGGTACGTCGCCTTGCCGACTTTGTCGGCGCGGGCGCGGCAGGAGCCGCTTGCGATGTAGGAGCCGGCGTAGAGCGTTTCGCCGGGCGCCTTTTTGACGGGGACGGACTCGCCGGTCAGGAGGGACTCGTTGACTTCCGCGATGCCGTCCAGGAGGATGCAGTCGGCGGGGATCTGCTGTCCCGCTTCGAGCAGGATGATGTCGTCGAGGACGATGTCGCGCACGCCGATCTCGGTGCGTATGCCGTTGCGCATGACCTTGGCGGTCGCCGAGATGAGCACGGAGAGGCGGTCGATCTGTTTTTTGGCGAGGATCTCCTGAATGATCCCGATAAAGAGGTTCGCCGCGAAGATGGCGACGAAGAGGAACTGCGAAAGCGGCGCGCCCGCATAGATGAGGGCGAGCGCCACGATGAGGCAGAGGAGGTTGAAGAAGGTGCAGATATTGCCTACGAAGATGCTCGCGTAGGACTTGGAGTACTTTTTGTTGACGTCGTTGAAGAGAAACTGCGAAAAGCGCAGCTGCACCTGTTCGTCCGTGAGTCCCGCATCGGGGGACGGGTCGAAGCGTTCCACGTCCTCGGCGGACGGGATGTTTTTGGCGCGGCGGAACTGTTTGAGCAGTTTTTTTCTGTCGAGCTGCCCCTTGGGCGCGGAACCGCCCTCGAGCATGCGATCGGAAAAGCGTTTTTCGGTTTTGCGTTCCTCCGCCTGTTCTTCGGCGGCAGGTTCGTTGGTCGGTCTGTCCAAGCCGGAAATCCCCCTTTTCGGGTATTCGCGCGCGACCCGCGCGCTTTTTATTATACACCGTATGCGCTCAAATGTCAAAAATAACGCAAAGAGTTTCGCTTTTTTTCGCACAGCGGTGCGCGACGGTTGCAATTCGCGCGAAAAGAGTGTATAATTGAGAAAAAAGACTCTTACGAGGCGATTATGATCGACATTGCGATTCTTCGCGCCGATCCCGACCGGGTGCGCGAAAACATCAGAAAGAAATTCCAGGACAACAAACTTCCGCTCGTGGACGAAGCGCTCGCGCTCGACGAAAAGCGCCGTGCGCTGCAGACGGAGGGGGACACGCTGCGCGCGTCGCGCAATGCGCTCTCCAAGAAGATCGGCCAGCTCATGCGCGAGAAGAAGGCGCAGGAGGCGGAGGAAGTCAAGGCGCAGGTGAATGCGGACGCCGAGCGGCTCGCCGCCATCGAGACGGAGGCGGGCGAGGTCTCCGAGCGTCTCAAGGCCATCATGATGCGCATTCCCAACTTCATTTCCGCCGATACGCCCATCGGCAAAAACGACACCGAAAACGTGGAGCGGGAGCGCTTTCTGGAGCCCAAAGTTCCCGATTTTGAAGTCCCTTACCATGTGGATATCCTCGAGCGGCTGGGGGCGATCGATCTGGACAGCGCGCGCCGCACGAGCGGGCAGGGCTTCTATTATCTGATCGGCGACGTCGCGCGTCTGCATTCCGCGGTGCTGGCGTATGCGCGCGATTTCATGATCAACAAGGGATTTACCTACGTCATTCCGCCTTTCATGATCCGCTCGGACGTCGTCTCGGGCGTCATGAGCTTTGAAGAGATGGACGGCATGATGTACAAGATCGAGGGCGAGGACCTCTACCTCATCGGCACGAGCGAGCACTCCATGATCGGCCGTTTCATGAACACCACGCTTCCCGCCGAACAGCTTCCGCTGACGCTCACCAGCTATTCGCCCTGCTTCCGCAAGGAGAAGGGCGCGCACGGCATCGAGGAGCGCGGCATCTACCGCATCCACCAGTTTGAAAAGCAGGAGATGATCGTCGTCTGCCGTCCCGAGGACAGCGAGGCGTGGTACGACAAGATGTGGCACTTCACGGTCGAGCTGTTCGTCTCCATGGGCATTCCCGTCCGCACGCTCGAGTGCTGTTCGGGCGATCTGGCCGATCTCAAGTACCGCAGCGTGGACGTCGAGGCGTGGAGTCCCCGCCAGAAGAAGTACTTTGAAGTGGGGTCGTGCTCCAACCTCACCGACGCACAGGCGCGCCGCCTGGGCATCCGCTACAAGACGGACAAGGGCACGGCGTATGCGCACACCCTCAACAACACGGTGGTCGCGCCGCCCCGCATGCTCATCGCGTTCCTGGAAAATCACCTCAACGCGGACGGCAGCGTGGACATCCCCGCAGTGCTGCGTCCGTACATGGGCGGGACGGAGAAGCTGATTCCCCGTTCATGAAATACGTCTTTTTCGACATCGAATGTGCCTGCGTCTATAAGAGCGTGGCGAAGATCTGCGCCTTCGGCTATGTCCTGACCGACGAGAACTTCCGCGTGCTGGAGCGGGAGGACATCCTGCTCAATCCCAAGGGAAAATTTCATCTCACCGACCGCAAGGGGGGCGAGGGGCTGGTCTTGCCTTATGTCTATGAGGACTTCAAGAAGTACCCGCTCTTTCCCGCGGCGTACTCCCGGATCAAGGCGCTCCTCGAGGACAAGGAGCACATCGTCCTCGGCCATGCGACGCTCAACGACGTCAACTATCTCAATCTGGAGACGCGCCGCTACAAACTTCCCTCGCTGAAGTTCCGCTACTATGACACGCAGTTCTTCTATATGAACGTGAAGCGGGATTTCTCCCGTCAGCTCGGGCTTGGAGCGATGGCGGAGGAGCTGGGCGTCGAGTTCACGCCGCACCGCGCCGTCGACGACGCCTATGCGACCATGCGCGTGTGCGAAGCGCTCGTCCGCCGCGAAAACGCGGAGACGGTGCCTGCCTTTGTCGAGCGCTATCAGATCCGCGCGGGGCAGATCGCCGACTACAAGATCCGTCCGCTCGCCTCGCTGGGACTCAAGAGCTATCTCGCCGCCCGCGACGAGGAGCGCGAAAAGCGCGCCAGGGCACACGAGGAATTTTACCGCTACGTCAACAAGTACATGCACCGCCGCAGCAAGAGCGGTTCGCTCGAGGGCAAGGTGTTCTGTTTCTCCAAGGAAGTGGAGGAGGAAGTACCCATGTCGGTGCATCTCGTCGCCGCCATCTTTGCGTCGGGCGGCAAGTACACTTCGCACCCCGCCGAGTGCAACGTCTACATTGCGCGCGGGCAGGGCGGCGTGCGCTATCAGAACGCGATCTCCGCGGGCGCGGCGTTCGTCCCGCTCGAACATCTCGAGAGCGCGCTGTTACAATCATGAACCTTCCCGAAGAATTTATCATCCGAATGCAGAAAAGGCTGGGCGCGGCGTACCCCGCCTTTTTGCGTTGTTATGACGCCCCGCCCGTCCGCGGCGTGCGCGCCAACCTTCTCAAACTCTCCGCCGAGGCCTTTGCTGCGCTTGCGCCCTTCGCCGGAGAGCGCGTTCCCTGGGCGGAAGGCGGCTTTTACACGGCGGCGGAAAAGGTGGGGCATTCCCCCGCATGGCACGCGGGGCTCTTCTACGCGCAGGAGCCGTCCGCCATGTGTGCCGCGCCCCTGTTGGCTGTAAAACCGGGGGAACGGGTGCTCGATTTGTGCGCCGCACCCGGGGGCAAGACCACCCAGCTCGCCGCGGCGATGCGCGGAGAAGGCGTGCTCGTCGCGAACGAATACGTCTTTGACCGCGCGCGCATCCTGTCGCAGAACGTCGAGCGCCTGGGCGTGCGGAACGCCGCCGTCGTGAGCGCCGATCCTGCCGCGCTCGCCGCGCGGCTCCCGCAGTACTTTGACAAAATTCTCGTCGATGCCCCCTGTTCGGGCGAGGGAATGTTCCGCAGGGACGAGACGGCGATCGCCGAGTGGAGCGTACAGAACGTGGAGCGGTGCATCGTGCGTCAGCGCGAAATCCTCGACAGCGCCGCGCAGATGCTCGCGGGCGGCGGCACGCTCGTGTATTCCACCTGCACCTTTGAGCGGGGGGAAAACGAGGACCAGGTCGCACAATTCCTCGTACGTCATTCCGATTTCGTGCTCAGAGAACAGCACCTGCTCCTCCCGCATGAGGTGCGCGGCGAGGGGCATTTCGCGGCCGTTTTGCAAAGGACAGACGGGGAGCGGTGCGACGCGCCGCCCTTCCCGCAGACGCGCAATGCGGCGGCCGAGCGCGCGTTTGCCGCGTTCGCGGAGGAGTTCTTCGTCCGCATCCCCGCGGGCAGGCTCACGGCGGCGGGGGACAGGCTGTACCTGCTCCCCGCGGGACTTCCCGCGCTCGCGGGCAACGTCCTGCGCGCGGGGCTGGAGCTGGGGACGTTCGACGCCAAGCGCTTTACGCCCGCCCATGCGCTCGCCATGGCGGTGTCCGCGGACGAGGTGCGCAGCCGTTTCGAGCTTTCGGATGCGGAATGCGTCCGCTGGCTGCGCGGCGAGACGCTCTCCCGCGAGGGCAGGGGCTGGGGCATCGTCGCCTGGCGCGGCCATTCCCTCGGGCTTTGCAAGGCCGTGGGCGGCGTCCTCAAAAATCACTACCCCAAGGGCCTGCGCGATTCCCGCGTCGTCCTCGGCTGATATTTCCCGCCCCGCCGCGGAAGTCGGCGCGCGTTATAATCCCGAAGCGAAAAAACGGCATGCGGTTCGGGCGCGGGTGCGTTGTCGGCGTGCATTGTTCGGGCGGGCAGAGCCTTGATCGGCATAAGCTTTTCGGGCGCGGCGGGACGGTTACGGGCGCGACGGGATGTCGGAAGGTGTCGGAACGCGGGGCTTTGTGTCCGACCGAACGCGGCAAGGCGAAAAGGGCGCAAAAAACGGCGTCAGAGGGGCGCTTGGACATTCGGCTATCCCCCGTTCAATCAATAGGACAAAAAGGCGTGAAGGGCTGATTTCGCGCCTTTTTTGCCGTTCTGCGGGAAATTTCATGCAGAAACGTGCCGATTTTGCTGTACTTTTACGCGCGCGCGTGTTATAATGGATATAGCAATTTTTCCGCGCGGGGAATGTCTGCGCGGATGCGGCGCGATGGGCCGCAGAGGAGACTGTCGGAGCGCCGCGGCGGGAGCGTCGGGCGCAGAAACGGCATTTCTGCAAATTTTATTCAAGGAGACGGTCATGTCAGAGAAGGTAGAGGGCGCATACGGCGCGGAGCAGATCCAGGTTCTGGACGGGCTCGAGCACATTCGCAAGCGTCCCGGGATGTATATCAGTTCGACGGACGAGCGGGGGCTTCATCACCTCGTGAGCGAGGTTGTGGACAACTCCATCGATGAGGCGTTGGCGGGATACTGTGACCGCGTGGACGTCACCATCAATGCCGACGGCTCCTGTACGGTCGAGGACAACGGCCGCGGCATTCCCACGGAGATCCATCCCAAGGAGGGGATTTCCACGGTGGAAGTCGTCTTTACCAAGGTCAACGCGGGCGGCAAGTTCGGCGGGGACTCGGGGTACAAGGTCTCGTCGGGCCTGCACGGCGTGGGCGTCAAGGCGGTCAATGCGCTTTCGGAGTGGCTGGAAGTCGAGGTCTCGCAGAACGGCCACATTTACAAGCAGGTCTACAACCGCGGCGTACCGCAGCGGCCGCTTGCCGTCATCGGCGACACGGACAAGACGGGGACGAAGGTCACGTTCTTCCCCGATGCCGAGATCTTCGAGACCATCGTCTTCAAGTACGACACGCTGCGCGCGCGTCTGAAAGAGCTTGCCTTTCTCAACAAGGGGCTGACCATCACGCTCACGGACAAGCGCGGCGAAAAGGAGCGTTCGGACACCTTCTGTTACGAAGGCGGCATCCGCGAGCTGGTCGAGGAGATCAACAGCGGCAACGAGACGCTCTTCCCCGAGCCGCTCTATTTCGAGGAGCAGGACGGGACGACCGTCTGCGAGATCGCGCTGCAATACAACGACAGCTACAACGAAGTCATCTATTCGTATGCGAACAACGTCAACACGATCGACGGCGGGACGCACGTGGACGGGCTCAAGCTCGCGCTCACCAAGGTCATCAACGATGCGGGCAGAAAGCTGAACATCCTCAAGGAGAGCGATCGCCTGACGGGCGAGGACGTCCGCGAGGGGATCACGGCGGTCGTGTCGGTCAAGCTCGAGAACGCGCAGTTTGAATCGCAGACCAAGGACAAGCTGAACAATTCCTTCATCCGCACCTTTGTCTCCCGCTGTGTGACCGAGCGCTTCGGCACCTATATCGAAGAACACCCCGTCGAGGCGCGGGAGCTCGTCCTGCGCTGTATCACGGCGCAGAAGGCGCGCGACGCGGCGCGGAGCGCGCGGGAGCTGACACGGCGCAAGGGCCTGCTCGAATCGAGCGCCCTGCCCGGAAAGCTCGCCGACTGTTCCGACCGCCGCTCCGAGCTGTGCGAGATCTACATCGTCGAGGGCGATTCGGCAGGCGGCACGGCGAAGTCGGGACGCGACCGGCGCTTCCAGGCCATTCTGCCGCTGCGCGGCAAGATCCTCAACGTGGAGAAGGTGCGCCTCAACCGCGTGCTGGAAAACGCCGAGATCAAGGCAATGATCACCGCGTTCGGCTGCGGCATTCTCGACGACTTCGACGAGAGCAAACTGCGCTACGACCGCATCATCTCCATGACGGATGCCGATGTCGACGGCGCGCACATCCGCATTCTCCTGCTCACCTTCCTCTTCCGCTATATGCGTCCGCTCATCGAGCACGGACACGTCTATTCCGCCATGCCGCCCCTCTATAAGGCGAGTGTCAAGGGCAAAGAGGACGTCTACCTCTATTCGGAGGAGGAAAAATCCGCTTACGATGCGGCGAACAACAACAAAGTCACCTATCAGCGCTACAAAGGCCTGGGCGAAATGAGCACCGAACAGCTCTGGGACACCACCATGAACCCCGCCACGCGCACGCTGGTCAAAGTGAGCATCAAAGACGCCGTCGAGGCGGACAAGATGTTCTCCATTCTGATGGGCGAAAGCCCCGCGCTGCGCCGCCAGTTCATCGCGGAGAACGCGACGCTTGTCAAAGATCTGGACATCTAAGGACTGCGATTGCAAGGACTGCGATGGCAGGGACTGCGATCGCGCCTGCCGATCCGATAAAATAATTCCGAGAGGGAACAACATTGGCTAAGAAACAGACAAGTCCCGAGCTGACCGAAGAATTCAAAAAGACGCTCGAAATGACAAGGATCCTCGACGTCGAGGTGGATGACGAATTAAAGCGCTCCTTCATCGCATACGCGATGGCGGTCAACAAGTCGCGCGCCATTCCCGACGTGCGGGACGGCTTGAAGCCGGTGCATCGCCGCATTCTCTACTCCATGCACGAGATGGGGCTCTACAACGACAAGGACTACCGCAAGTGTGCGCGTATCGTCGGTGACGTCCTGGGTAAATTCCACCCGCACGGGGACTCGTCCGTGTACGACGCCCTGGTGCGTCTTGCGCAGGACTTCTCCATCAACTTCCCGCTCGTGGACGGACACGGCAACTTCGGGTCGGTGGACGGCGATCCGCCTGCCGCCATGCGTTATACCGAGGCACGACTTTCCAAACTCGCGGCGGAGATGCTGCGCGATCTGGACAAGGAGACGGTGGACTTCTTCCCCAACTTCGACGGAAACGAGATGGAGCCCGCCGTTCTGACGGCGCGCTTCCCCAATCTTCTGGTCAACGGCTCGGACGGCATTGCCGTCGGCATGGCGACCAACATTCCGCCGCACAACCTCGCGGAGACCATCGACGGCACCATTGCCCTCATTGACAATCCCGACCTCACGGTGGACGAACTGATGGACTACATCCCCGCGCCCGACTTCCCGACGGGCGGCATCATCATGGGCAGGAGCGGCATCCGCAAGGCATACCGCACGGGCCAGGGGAACATCATCATCCGTTCCAAGTGCGAGATCGAGGAGTTCGGTTCGGGCGCGAACGTCCGCAGCCGCATCATCGTCACGGAGATCCCCTATCAGGTGAACAAGGCGATGCTCGTCAAGACGATCGCCGACATGGTCAAGGACAAGCGCATCGACGGCATCTCGGACATCCGCGACGAATCGGGTCGGGAGGGCATGCGCATCGTCATCGAATGCAAGAAGGACGCCAATGCGCAGGTCGTGCTCAACTCGCTGTATAAGCACACCAACCTGCAGGTGTCGGACGGCATCATCCTTCTGGCGCTCGTGGAGAACGGCACCGAGCCAAAACTGCTCGACCTCAAGGAGATCCTCGTCAACTACCTCGCGCACCAGAAGGAAGTCATCACGCGGCGCACGCGCTTCGACCTCGGCAAGGCGGAAGAGCGCGCGCACATTGTCGAAGGGCTCGTCCTTGCGCTTGCCAACATCGACGAAGTTATCCGCATCATCAAGGAATCGGCGGACAAGAACGACGCCGCGGCCAAGCTGACCGCCGCCTTTGAATTGTCCGATAAACAGGCAAACGCCATTCTCGAAATGCGTCTCCAGCGCCTCACCTCCCTCGAGGTGGAGAAGCTGAAGGAGGAACTCGAACAGCTCCGCGCGACGATCGCCGACTTAAAGGACATTCTCGCCAACGAGCGCCGCGTTCTGGACATCATCAAGGCCGACCTGCTCGCCATCAAGGCGAAGTATCCCTCCGAGCGCAAGACGGAGATCTCCGTCGACTTCGGCGAGATCGAAGACGAAGACCTCATCGACGAGGAGGACGTCGTCATCTCCATGACGCACGGCGGGTACGTCAAGCGCATTCCCGTGACCGAATACCGCGCGCAGAACCGCGGCGGCGTCGGCATCACGGCGCACAGGCCCAAGGACGACGACTTCGTGGAGCAGATGTTCGTCTGCTCGACGCACAACAACATTCTCCTGTTCTCCAATTTCGGAAAGGTGTACTCCATCAAGGGCTACCACATTCCCGAAGCGGCGCGCACGGCACGCGGCCGCGCGATCGTCAATATCGTCCAGCTCGCCGCGGGCGAAAAGATCGCCGCCATTCTGCCCGTCCTGGGCAGGGGCGAGGGGTACCTCGTCATGGCGACGCGCAACGGTCTCATCAAAAAGACGGCGACGAGCGAGTTCGACCACATCCTGCGCGGCGGCAAGATCGCCATTCGCATCACGGAGGGCGACGAGCTCATCTCCGTGCAGTTCGCGGGCGGGGAAGACGAGATCGTCGTGGCGTCCCATTCGGGCAAGTGCATCCGCTTCCCCGAGACGGACGTGCGTCCCATGGGGCGCGATACGATGGGCGTCAAGGCCATGACGCTCGCCGAAGGGGACAGCGTGGTCGATATGCTCGTCCTGCGCGAGGGCTGCGACCTTCTGACCGTCTCCGAGAACGGCTACGGCAAGCGTACGGATCCCGAGGATTACCGTCTGCAATCGCGCGGCGGCAAGGGAATCAAGGCGGGCGTGTTCAACGAAAAGACGGGCGCGCTCGTCAACATGAAGATGGTCACCGATGCGGACGACGTCATGCTCGTCACCTCGTCGGGCGTGGTCATCCGTATGCACGCGGAGAGCATTTCGCACATCGGCCGCAACACGCGCGGCGTGCGCCTCATGAACGTGCGCGACGGCGTGGTCGCCACGGTCGCCGTCACGGAAAAGGACGAGGAAGCCGAGGTCGAGGCCCCCGAAGAGACGGCCGCCGACCTCACGCCCGAGGAACTCTCCGAGGACGCGGACGACGCAACGGAACTCTCCTCCGAGGAGACGTCGGAATCCCCCGTGTCCGAGGATAAGGACGAATGAGCCACCCATGTCGGACGGGAAGGTCGAAGAGCCTGCCCGTGTCCGCATGGCAGAACATTGCATAGACAAAAACCGATAAAAGCCGCCGCCCATGTCCAGATACGGACATGGGCGGCGGCTCTTTGCAAGCAGGTTTATTTCGGGAAAGCCGCATTTGCGTTCAGATTTGTTTCGCGGAAGACTCCCTTGCCGCAGAAAGGACCGCGGCACAGGCGTTCGGAAAATCAGTTCTCTCGTCCGAGGATAAAATCAATGCCGAAAAGTCGCATTGCGTGACGGCGGAGGCCGTTGCGGCGGCGCTTTTCCCGCTCATGGGGGAATATTTCGAGGGAAAAAGCTGCTTGGCGGGCAAAAAAATACGTTATTGCTTTGTGAACGGAGGGAACTGCGAGCGGTTTGAAATTTCGGTGCGCAAAGCATGAGCGTGCGCCGCCGGGCCATCGGCCCGGCGGCGCTTGTCAGGAATAAGAAGGGGGGGATGAGCGGCGCGTCGTGGGATCCGCAGAAAGGGAGCGCGGCGCGCGGAGAGCCCCGCGGGAGGCGGGCGCGGGGAAGATCAGGTCCCGCTTTCGCGGACTTCGATGCTCCCGCACAGCACTTCGGCATAGGAATAGGAGGTCTTTCCGAGGAAGTGTTCGTCGTCGGGGCGCACGGTGAACAGGGCAGGGTACACGCCGGTCAGCGTTCCGCAGAAGCGCTGGATTTTATTGCGGCCCAGGCGCACGGTGACGGCCACGCGGTGGGATTGCAGGGTCTGGATATGACGTTTGACGCGCACGATGTCGTTGTTCGGCTTGATCATGCCGTTGTTTTTGACAAAGTCCCCGAAAAATATACCTTCCTACGCCCGAAGTTGACAAAAAACAGGCGGAATAAAGGCGGAGAATGCGGCATAGGATGAAGGGAAAAATCATGCGATTGCAGGAGGGGCAACATGGGAAAGACGCAGACGGAGACATTCCGCGGCTACGGGAAATTGTTCGGATTCGGGACGCAGACGGCGGTGGAGTGCCGTTTCCCCGAGGCGGAGACGGTGCTTTCGGCGCACGCGAGCACGCATCTTGCGGGGGCGGAGGCGGGAAACGGGGAAGTGCGCTACTATGGCCGCACGCTCTTTTCCATTGTCTATGAGGACGCCGACCGTCACATCTGCCGTGCGGAGAAGGGCGTTGAATTTTCGGCGGTGGCGAAGGATGAGCGCATCGTCCCCGCGCAGACGGTGCGCATCCGCCTTGCGGTGGAAAACGTCTCGGCGCGGCGGGAGGGCGCGAGTATTTTTGTCACGGCTTTGCTCGGGGCGGACGTTGCGCTCTACGGGGAGCAGACCTTTGACTATCTCGCGGGCGGCGACCTGGTATGTCGGCGCGATCCCGTGTCGGTGTACGTCTCGCATCCCGCCGAGGGCGCGACCGAGGTGGAGGACGACTTTGAAGTGGAGCGCATCGGAGACATCTTGCAACACGCGGAGACGGTACACGTCACGTCCGTTTCGTGTACGGCGGGCGAGCTGAAGGTGGAAGGGGAGACCTTTCTCGGCATTCTTGCGATGCGCGGGGAGGAGCCGTGTTCGTTCGAGCGGCTCATTCCCTTCCGCATCGACATCCCGTCCGAGGCGTCGCAGCCGGGCTGCCGCGCCGAAGTCCATGTGACGGTCCCCGACGTCAGTCTCGCCGCCGACGCCGACGAAGAGACGGGCAAATGCCGTATCCGCGCCACGCTCACGCTGCGTGCGCAGGGCGTCATCTGCGAGGAAGTCGCGGTGGACGGCGTGACGGACGCCTTCTCCCGCACGCATGCCGTCAGGCTCACCTATTCGGAGAGCGGCAGCGACGGAACGGGCGAGACGGTGCAGTTTTCCGAGCGCGTCTCGGGGAAGGCGGCGCTCTCGGCGGCGATCGACTTCTCCGATACCCTTCAGGCGGTCACGCTCCAGCGGGCGGAGGCCAACCTCGTGCGCGGCGAAAACGGCACGCGGGCGGAGGGAGTGGCGCTGGCGACTCTTCTGGTGCGTGCGCCCGACGGAAGTCACCGCGGCATTGAAATGAGTCTTCCCTTCTCCGTTCCCGTTCAGGCGGAAAACGCCGACATCGACGTCATCGCATGCGGCATGAGCGCCCGTCAGAAGGAAGAGAGGACGATCGACGCCGAGGCGACGCTCAAATTCACGCTCACCGAACGCCTGCATTCCTCCGCGCGGCTGATCGCCTCGGCCGAGGAGGGGGAGGAGATCCCCGAAAAGGACTGCGCCATCAGCGTGTACGTCCCCCGTGCGGGCGACGGACTTTGGGAACTCGCCAAGCGCCTGAAAAAATCGCCCGAGGAGGTCGTCGAAAGCAACCCCGATCTGGAGTTCCCCATCCGCGAAGGTCAGCGCGTCGTCATCTACCGCAAAAAAGCGCTCTGATCACGCGGCCATAATCGGGCGGTGCCGAAAACGCTCTGATCACGCGGCTCCGACGGGACGAGGACAAAAACACTGTCATCGCGCGGCCCGAATCGAAGGATGCGGAAAGCGCGCTGTGATCACGCGACCCCGACGGGGCATCGTGCGCGGGAAAATCGGAACAAACGCGGGGCGGGGGAAACCGTCCCGCGAAAATTTCATCCCGGAAATCTTGCAATGCGTGTAAAAATGTGGTACAATGGCAAAGATGGAAACGATCAGCGTCAACGCGTATGCCAAAGTCAATTTTACGCTCGACATCCTTGGGCGGACGGGCGGATACCATCGGCTGGACTCGCTCGTCTGCACCGTCGGCCTGAGCGATAGCGTGACGGCGGTCAGGCGCGCGGACGGACGCTGTTTTGTCGCGATCGAGGGGCTTGACGCGGACGCGCTTCCGCGTGCAAACAACGCCGTGCGTGCGGCGGAGGCGTTTTTTTCCGCATTCGGCGGGGGCGGCGCGGAGATACGCATTGTGCGCTCCGTTCCCGTCGGCGCGGGGCTTGGCAGTTCCTCTGCGGACGCCGCGGGGGTGCTCAAAGCGCTTGCCCTGCTCTACGGCATTGCGGACATGGGTGCCGTCAAGCGCATTGCGGACACGCTCGGCAGCGACACGGGGTACCTTCTTACGGGCGGCTGGGCGCGCATGACGGGCAGGGGGGAGCAGATTGAGCCGCTTGCGGACATGCCCCTTCTGTGGCTGTTGCTGATCCTTCCGCATACGGGCATGGATACCGCGGCGTGCTTTGCGGAATACGATCGGCGCGGCGAGTCGTTTTCGCCGTGTACGCAGGAGAGCATCGACCGTCTGCGGGCGGGGCGTCTTTCGCCGAAGTGCTTTTCCAACGCGCTCACGCAGGCGGCGTGCGCGCGCAATGCGGACATTGCGCGCGCCCTGGAAACGGTGCATGCCGTGTCCGCGTACGGCGGGGGCATGACCGGATCGGGCAGTGCCTGTTACGCGGTGTTTGCCGAGGAGGCGGCGTGCCTTGCGGCGCGGGCGAGTTGTCCGAAGGACATGACGGCGCTGTGTGTTCCCACGGTGCCGTAGAAATAGCATTCTACGCGCCTGCCGACGGCGGGCGGATAAGGAGATCGCATGGAAGAACGTATCATCGACAAGGACGAGCTGCGCGGCGTGAAAAAGCGCCGCACGGACGGAGAAGAGGACGTTGTGGACATCAACACGTCGGACGCCGAACAGCCCGAGGAAGAGCCGGAATACACCGTCGAGTTTGACGGGGAGTATGACGAGGATCTTGTCGGGCTGACGCCCACGCAGCTCAAAGAGGAGCTGGAGCGGCGGGAACGTCTGCGGGAAGAGGCGCATGCCGAAGCGGTGAAGTATGCCGCGTCGGGCGAGGCGGCATTTGCCGCGGGCAAGTTCAAAGAGGCGGCGCGCGATTTCCGCGATGCGCTCGGATATGAAGATACGCCCGAGACGGAGGAGCGCTTATACGCCGCCGTGACGGAGAACTACACCGACGCAGAGGGGCTGTTGCAGGCGGACAACGCGCACAGTTTTGCGGCGGCGGACGAAGGCGTGCGCGCGCGGGTGCTGGACGTCTTCGGCGCGCAGCTTCGGGCGGAGCGCGCGGCGGCGGAGGAGCAGGCCGCGCCCCTGCGGGAAAGCGTTTCGTCGGCGCAGGAAGAGCGCCGTGCGCCCTTCGCGGCGAACCGCAAGTACTATCTGGTGCGCTTTCTGGCGGTGCTTGCCGCGCTCATCGTCTGCGCGGTCGGCATTCTCGTGAGCGCCTCGTTCTTGCTGCGCACGCAGAGCCCCGTGCCGACCATCCTCACCATTGTGTTCGGCGTTTTGACCTTTGTCATGTTCGTGCTGACGGTGATCTATGCGCGCAAACTGCTGGTGGCCGCGCGCCTGTGCCGGGACAACGAGCGGCTCTCTTCGACCGAAGAGGGAAGCCGTCTGGAAGCGCTCGAAACGCGGCTCGCCGCCCTTGCCCTCGTCCTGGACGGCACCGCGGCGGAGAATGCGGCAGAGGACGAGCACGAGCAGGACGCGCAGGACGAATGACGCCTTCCGTGAAGGGAGCATGAGTCGTCCGAAAAAGACGCAAAAAGAAGAAAAAAGAAACGCAAACCCCGATACCGCAGTCCGTCTGCGGTATTTTTTTGTGCAAAAGTCGGGCGGGAAATTTCGGAAAAGGTATTTACAAGCCGTCCGTTATCGTTTATAATAGGGAGCGGAAAAGCATTGCGGGATAATTCCCCGCGGATAAGGAGGAAAGAAACAATGGAACTCATTTATGAAGAAGCAGGGAAGAAATTCTACCGCGACGGAGAAAAGCTCGTCAAGTCGTTCGACGCGAGCTATTCCAAGTCGGACATCCTCAACGAGGCGCTCAACCAGGCGCGCGTCGAGGAGACCAGCCTGAACATCCCCAAGATCCTTGCGGTCACCGTGGTGGACGGCAGATGGGCGATCGTCCGCGAGCTCATCGAGGGCGAGACGCTCGAATCGCTCATGAAGAAGCATCCCGAGAAGGAGGACGAATACCTCAACTTCTTCGTCGATCTGCAGATCCGCATGAGCAAGGAACGCGTTCCCCTTCTCGGACACCTGCGCGACAAGATGCACATGAAGATCTCGTCCAGCGCCTACCCCGCAACGGTGCGCTACGACCTGCATATGCGCCTCGACGGCCTGCCCCGTCACAACAAACTCTGCCACGGCGACTTCCAGCCCAGCAATATCATCATCACGGCGGACGGCACGCCCTATATCGTGGACTGGTCGCACGCAACGCAGGGCAACGGCTCGGCAGATGCCGCCCGTACCTACCTCATCTTCAAATTGCAGGGAAAGGACGCCCTCGCAGAGAAGTACCTCAACCTCTTCTGCTCCAAGACGGACACGGCGATCCAGTATGTCCAGCGCATTCTTCCCATCGTGGCGGCGTCTCAGTCCGTCAAGGGAAAGCCCGAGGAAAAGGAGTTCCTCGACAAGTGGGTCAACGTCTGCGATTGGCAGTAACGCAATCCGTACACACGGCCGCGCCGAAGGGCGCGGCCTCTTTTTGTCCTCCTGCGCGGCCGTTCGGTGCGGCGTTGCGGGGCGGTGTTGCCGGAGTCGTCCGTGGCGCAAAGGCGGGAGAAAGTTTTTGCGGGCGGGGCGGAGGCGTCGGCGCGGAAATTCCGGGCGGAAGCCTCGGCGCGGAAATTGCGGGCGGGGGTGTACGGTGTTTGACAAACGGGGCGGGGCGGACTATAATAGAGGCATGCAGGAGCAATTTTGCCGTACCGCGCTCGTTCTGGGCGAGGGGGCGGCGGAAAAACTTCAGAAAAGCCGCGTGGCCGTATTCGGGCTGGGCGGCGTGGGGAGCTGGTGTGCGGAAGCGCTCGCGCGGGCGGGCGTGGGGACGCTCGTCCTCATCGACAAGGACAGGGTGGAGGAGAGCAATCTCAACCGCCAGCTTGTCGCGCTGCATTCCACGATCGGGAAGCCCAAGGCGGAGGTCATGGCGGAGCGCATCCGCGACATCAATCCCGCCTGTCGGGCGGAGCCGAAGGAGCTCTTCTATCTTCCCGAGACGGCCGCGCTCGTCCCGTTGGCGGGGTATGATTTCCTCGCCGACTGCATCGACAACGTAACGGCGAAAATTCATCTCGTATGTACCGCAAATGCGGCAGGCGTTCCCGTCATTTCGGCGATGGGGGCGGGAAACAAGAAGGATGCGTCGGCGTTTCGCGTGTCCGATCTGTACGCGACGCATACCGATCCGCTGGCGCGCGTTTTGCGGCGCGAGCTCAAAAAGCGGGGCGTCGAGCGGCTTCCCGTTGTCTGGTCGGACGAATTGCCCGTCGGCGGAACGGCGGACACGGTCGGTTCGCTGCCCTGGGTGCCGCCCGTCATGGGACTGCTGATGGCGGGGTATATCGTCGGAGAACTGGTGAAATGATCTATCTCGATTATGCCGCCACCACGCCCGTGCGGCGGGAAGTGGCGGAAGCCATGCTGCCATATTTTACGGAGGAATTCGGCAATCCCGATTCCCTGCACGCCGTGGGACGGCGTGCCGCGCAGGCGCTGCGCAGAGCGCGGGACACCGTTGCCGAAGTGCTCGGCGTCCTGCCTGCCGAAGTGTACTTTACCTCCGGCGGAACGGAGGCGGACAACTGGGCGGTGCGCGGCATTGCCTGCGGCGCGGAGGAGGCCGTTCTTGTCTCGCCGATCGAGCACGCCGCCCTGCTCGAACCCGTGTCCCGTTTCCGCGCGCGTTCGATCGTGTGCCGCGTGGGGGAGGACGGCATTGTCTCCCCCGACCATGTCCGCGATCTGCTCGCAAAAAACACCGCCGTGGGTCTTGTCTGCGTGATGGCGGTCAACAACGAGACGGGGTGCGTTCAGCCCGTCGCAGAACTGGCGGAGGCGGCGCATGCGGGCGGGGCGTACTTCTTTTCCGACTGCGTGCAGGCGGCGTCTGCGTGCGATCTCAGGGAGCTCGCGCGCCATTGCGACGCGCTCGCGCTCTCCGCGCACAAGATCGGCGGGCCGAAGGGCATGGGAGCGCTCATCGTCAGGAAGGGCGTGCCGCTCGCGCCGCTCATTGCGGGCGGCGAACAGGAACGCGGCCTGCGCGGCGGAACTTCCGACGTGGCGGGCGCGGCGGGATTTGCGCAGGCGCTCCTGCTCGCGCAGGCGGAGCGGGAGGCCTTCGTGCGGCATACCGAATCGGTGCGCACGCTCTTTGAACAGAGCATTCTGGACGCCCTCGGCGCGGAAGTGCATTCAGACGGCGCCCGACGCGTTCCCAACGTCTCCCACCTGACCTTTGCCCGCGGCGGAACGGCCTTTCCCGACGTACTCGATCTGGCGGGGGTCGCCTGTTCGGCGGGGGCGGCGTGCAGCGCGCACAGCGCAAAGCCGTCGCACGTTCTGACGGCGATGGGACGTTCGGAAGAAGAGGCGCTCCGCGGCGTGCGGTTTTCCTTCGGGATGCAGACGACGGAGGAAGAGGCGCGCACGGCGGCAGAGATCGTCATTCAGAGCTATCGCAAATTTACGGGAGGCATATCATGATCAGACACGTAGTATGTTTTAAGCTGAAAGAGGGAGCATCCGCCGAGGAGGCCAAGAAGATGCTGCTCTCCATGCGCGGGAAAGAGGAGACGGCGCTCAATGTCGAAGTGGGCATCGATGCCCTGCATTCGGCGCGCTCGTACGACCTCATTCTCATCGTGACGCTGGAGGACTTCGCCGCCCTCGAGCGCTACCAGACGGCGGGCTATCACGCGCACACCGTCAAACCCTATATGCACACGGTCGCCGATACGACGCGCTCCGTCGCGGTGGATTATCCGGTGGACTGATTGTCGGACAACTCCGTCCTCCGAAGGAAAGATTGCGGCGGTGTTTCGGCGGAGCAAAGCCGAGCGGCCCGCACAGGGCGTTCTTTGGCGGGCGCGGAACGACAAAAGCGTTCCGAAGGAAAGAGCCGTGCGCGGTGCAGGCGTGCGGGCAGGAAAAAATTCGAGCATATCTTTTTGCCGTCGACGTGGTTCGACGGCTTTTTTTTCTTCTAAACCGCGGGGAAGGGGCATAGACTATGATAGCTTGGCAAAAGAGCGGGAAGCTCTTCGCCCGAACGAAAATCAGAAAGAGGTGGGGTATGAACGAAGAACTCAGTTATGCCGAGATGCTGGAGATCCCGGTGGAGACGGTGACGGTCAACCGCAGGGAAAAGAAGCGCCGCGCAAAGGAGGACATTGCGGAGCAGGTTGTGGACACGGTCAATGACCGCGTGGAGACGGCGGATCCTGCCTATGCGGAGAGCCGTCCCATCGAGCGGGAGGCGGTGCCGGACCGTCGGGCAAAGCGGGCGCGGCGCATTCTGTGGGGGGAATTTGCCGCGGCGTGCGCGCTGTGTGCGACGATTTTTCTCACCAACATCTTTATGACGGACAGTGCGATCAACACGTTTGTGCGAGGGCTGTGGAACGGAACCGCCGACACGGCGGACACGCGCACCTATGCGGATTTTACGCTCTCGCCCGTCGTCAACCAGTTCTCCGACGTGGAGCTTGCCGTTTCGGACACGGGCGTGCTGTCCTTTACGGCGGCGTGTTCGGTGTATGCGCCCTGTGAGGGGGAAGTGGTGGCGGTCAACGGGGACGCGGAGACGGGCTATACGGTGGAACTGCGTCATTCCGATCTGTTTTCCACGGTCATGAGCGGACTGACCGACGTGTATTTCGCGGAAGGAGAGACCGTGCGCAGCAATGTGCCGCTCGCCTATACGGACGGGACGCATCCCGTGCGCGTGACGTTCTACGAGGAGGGAAGCCTGCTCGACTGCGTGACGGTGGAAGGGGGGACGCTTGCCTGGAGCTGAGCGCTTCCGATTCCGCATCCATCCCTTGTTTCTGGCGGCGGGGCTGGTGTCCGTCTTTACGGGCGATCTGCTCGTCTTTCTCGCCGCCACCCTTGCCGCGCTCGAACACGAGTGCGCCCATGCCATGGTCGCGCGCCGCTACGGATTTGCGCTCGATCGGCTCGTCCTCATGCCGTACGGCGCCGTCCTGTCGGGGGACATCTCGGGCATCGGCAGACGGCAGGAGCTGTCTGTGCTGTTGGCGGGGCCGCTCGCCAACGCGCTGACGGCGCTCGGCTTTGCGGCGCTCTGGTGGCTGTATCCCGAGACCTATCCCTATACCGAGGCGGCGGCGCAGGTCTCGCTGTCGCTCTTTGTCGTCAATCTCCTGCCCGCCTATCCGCTGGACGGAGGAAGAGTCCTGCACCTTGCGCTCGCCCCGCTCGGAGAGCGGCGCGCGCGCCTTCTCTGCCGCGTCGTGACCCTCGTGATCGCGGCGGGGATCGCGGCGTATTTCGTGTGGACGTGTTTTTCGCGGCCCGTCTTTTCGGCACTCCTGTTTGCGGGGTTGCTGGCGGCGGGGGCCTTCGGCGGCGGGCGGTACGGCCGCATCGCCTTCTCGCGCGAGAAGAGCCTTGCGCGCGGGCTGGAGGAGCGGCGCGTCGTCATTGCGGGCGATCGGACGGTGCAGGACGCCTTCCGCTACCTGCGCGAGGAGAAATATCTCGTGCTCGTGCTCTATCAGGACGGCGAGTTCATGGGGGAGCTCTCCGAGGAGGAGTATCTGCGCGCGGTGGAGGCGGGAAAGTGGAAGACTCCGCTCGCCGAAATTTTACCGAAATTTTAAAAAGACTTGAAAATTTACACAATCTATGGTATGATAGAAGGCGGTGACGGGAAGTCGCTGAAAAAGCCCCCGACGGGGGCGAAAGGGTACGTTTCCGAATGAGGAAGGAATGGTTTTTCGATCGTCTCTGCGGGGCGGAGATCGCGGTGTACGCAGAGGACGGAAAGATCGTCGAGGCGGTCTTCGAGCGCGGCAACTGTGCGGAGCTGACGGGCAATATCTATAAGGGAAAAGTGTGCAATCTCGTGCCGGGAATGCAGGCGGCGTTTGTCTCCTGCGGGCTGGAGCGGAACTGCTATCTGCCGCTCGGAGAGTGCGCCGCGCGCTTTACGTCCTATGACGGGGAGGGAAATCCCGTCCACGCGCCCGATCTCAAAGAGGGAGACGAGATCCTCGTGCAGATCGTCAAGCCGCCGCGCGGGACCAAGGGCGCCAAGGTGACCTGCGACCTCTCCTTTGTCGGAAAGACGCTCATCTATCTTCCGCAGACGGATTTTCTGGGGATTTCCCGCAAGATCGTCGATCCGCAGGTGCGCGAGCAGCTCTTGCGGGACGCGGACAAGCTGCGCGAAAAGGGCGCGGGGTTCATCGTGCGCACGGCGGCGGAAGAGGTGGACAAGCGTCATCTCAAGATTGAATCGGAATATCTGAAACGGGTGTGGAATTCGGTGGAGAAGGCGTCCAGGACGGCGGCCGTCGGCGACGTGGTGTACCGCGAATTCGATCTTCCCTTCAAGGTCATGCGCGACAGTCTCGGCGGCGGCGTCACGCGCATCTATGTGAGCGACAAGACGACCTACGAGCGGGTGGTGCAGCTCGCGCGGATGCGGGCAGACGTGGGCGAGCGCAAGATCACGCTCTACCAGGGCAAGCGGGAGATGCTGCGCGAACACGGCATCTCCGAGCAGCTTCACAAGCTGGCGGAGCGCACCGTTCCGCTGGAAAACGGCGGGTACCTCGTCATCGACAAGACGGAGGCGATGACGGTCATCGACGTCAACACGGGCAAATTCGTGGGGGACGTCGATCTGGAGAGCACGGTGTACGAGACCAACCTCGTCGCCGCGCGCGAGATCGCGCGGCAGGTGCGTCTGCGCAATATCGGCGGACTGGTCGCGGTGGACTTCATCGACATGGCGGAAGAAGAACACCGCCGCGCCGTGGACGAAGCGCTCGAGACGGCGCTCGCGCTCGACCGCGCCAAGAGCCGTGTCTCGCCCATGGGGGATATGTGCGTCACCATGTTCACCCGCAAGCGCACCAACAACGACGCGGCCGACTTCTTTTTGCAGACCTGCCGCCACTGCAACGGGCTCGGGACGGTGTTCTCCGACATCTTCCTGGCGATCAGCATCCGCGGCGACATCTCCGACTTCTTCGCCGACGACTACCGCGCGGTCATCGTCGACTGCAACCGCGACCTCATGCGCAGCCTGCTCTTTAAGCACTATCTGTCCGAGGAAGTGCGCGGCGTGTGGTCGGACAGGCGCATCTACCTCGTTCCGCACGAGGACTGGAACTATCAGAAGTTCACCGTCCGCGGCGACAACGCCGAAGTGCTCTCCCTGCCCGATACCGCACAGATCCTGTACTGATCGGCGGACAGATGCTCTGCGGCCGATCTTACGAGGCCGTCCGTCACGCAGTCGAGCCTCATGCAGTCGTCCGTCACGCGATCGGGTCTTCATACGGACGGCCTTCCAATCATTTTAATCGTTGAAAACAGCGGAACACAGTGAATGACAGACAAAGCGCCGCGGCGGGGAAAATCCCCCGCCGCGGCGCGTTTTCTTCGATGCGTTTCGGGCAAAACGCATCAGCGGACCGTCAGGCGATCAGCGACTTCCACTTCTGCTCGAAGGACTCCTCCGCAGAGAGCAGTTCTTTGGCGAGGGAGAGAATCTCGGCGTCGCCCTCCTCGCTCACTTCGCCGAGCGTGCTCTTGAGCGCCGTGATCCCCATGACCGTTCCCTGAACCATCATCTCCGCGATGTGGGCGCGGGAGTTGTCGGTCATCGTGCTCATCTTGATGCTCGACCACATCATCGCCTTTTTGATGGGGCCGGGGTTTTTGAGTTCGATGTTCTTGTCCTTGGCGAGAATGGCGGCGCGTCCGCCGATCTTTTCGTAGTCCTCGTGCTGGCGCAGCAGCTCCTCCCGCAGTTCCGTGTCCTCCGTCTCGGGCAGGATGTCCGAAATGGACTGCAGCGCAAGCTGACAGTTGCGGTGTACTTCCGCCAAAACCTCTTCGCTCTTTTTGAGTTCCATAGCTTCCTCCTTTTCGGGCAGTATGTGCGCAAATTCCGCGCGATATGCGCCGAAAAACGCAAAAAGACGGGCAAAAGCGATTGACATTTTCGGCGGGATATGATAAAGTAATCTCCGAGCCGCCAAGAACGGGCAACCAAGGGTCATGCAATACGGGCCGCCTATGCAGCTTGCGAGACTGGGAAGAGGAGGTAAAAGCTATGTACGCAATCATCGAAAACGGCGGGAAACAGTACAAGGTTTCCGAGGGCGACGTGGTGAGAGTGGAGAAGCTCAACGCCGAAGTGGGCGCGGAGGTTTCCTTCAACGTCGTCATGATCGCGGACGGGTCTGCCGTCAAGGTCGGCCAGGACGTCGCATCCGCCAAGGTGACCGCAACCGTTCAGGCGCAGGATAAGTACAAGAAGATCATCGTCTTCAAGTACAAGGCCAAGAAGAACGAGCGTAAAAAGCAGGGTCATCGTCAGCCGTTCACCGCTGTCAAGATCGAGAAGATCGCTCTTTGACGCATGGGCATTTTGCCCGAAAATTTTCGATTAAGGAGATAACGAATATGTTCTTTATCAGCTTATTCGCGCATAAAAAGGGAACGGGTTCCTCCCACAACGGCCGTGACAGTGAGGCAAAGCGCCTCGGTGTCAAGCGCCAGGACGGGCAGGCTGTGCTCGCGGGCAGCATCATTGTGCGTCAGCGCGGGACGAAGATCCACCCCGGCAACAACGTCGGCATCGGCGGAGACGATACGCTCTTCGCTCTCAAGGACGGCGTTGTCAAGTTCGAGCGCAAAGGCAGAGACAAAAAGCAGGTCAGCGTCTATTAAGAAAAAGAATAACAAAATCGTCGCTACGCAGCGGCGATTTTTTTTGTCCGTTCTTTGCCGTTTGGCCGAATGCGGAAAAAAGGTCACAGATCGGAAAGACGTGCAAGTTCCAAGATGCCGCAGGGAGAAAACGAGAAGGGGCCGTGCCTTTTGGCACGGCCCCTTCGGTGGTTTTTTTATTTTACGTACATTTTACACGCCTTTGCGTGCGGAAACATTATTTGTGATGCCGTACGAGGTCGAGCGCCTTTGCGATCTCCATGACGATGATGGGGACGAGGGAGAGCGCCACGCCGATGACGTACACTTCCCAAGGCATATAGGCGGAGCCGAAGCCGAACACGGTCATGACGCCGGGGGTGAAGAGGACGAACGCGATGAGTGCGATCGCGAGCAGGGTCACCCAGTTGAGCACCTTATTGGAGAAGGGGCCGACCTTGAAGAGGGAATGTCCCGAGCGCATATTGTAGGCGTGGAGGGACTGAGAGAGCGCCAGCACGAGGAAGGTTGCCGCACTGCACTGTTCGGCTTCCAGGTGGAATCCGAAGCGGGCGATGCAGTAACTTGCGAGTGCGAGGGCGGCGAACATACAGCCCTGAAGGACGATCTGAATGCCGTAGCCGTGGGCGAAGATGCTCTCTTTTTTGGAGCGCGGTCTATGGTCCATGACGTCCGGCTCGAGCTTTTCCATGCCGAGTGCGACGGCGGGAAGGGAGTCGCCGATGAGGTTGATCCACAAAAGCTGAATGGAGATGAAGGGGGAGATCTGCCAGATGCACATGGCGAGGAAGACGACGATGACCTCGGAGATGTTGGTGCCGAGCAGGAATCCGACCACCTTCTTGATGTTGGAATAGATGCCGCGTCCCTCTTTGACGGCGTCGACAATGGTGGCGAAGTTGTCGTCGGTGAGGGTCATGTCGGCGGCGCCCTTTGCGACGTCGGTGCCCGTGATGCCCATGGCGCAGCCGATGTCGGCGGCCTTGAGGGCGGGCGCGTCGTTGACGCCGTCGCCCGTCATGGAGACGACCTGACCCTTTTTCTGCCAGGCTTTGACGATGCGGATCTTATTTTCGGGCGAGACGCGCGCATAGACGGAGATGTGCTCGACTTCCTTGTCGAGTTCCTCGTCGCTCATGGCGTCCAGCTGTGCGCCGGTGATGGCCTTGTCGCCGTCCAGAAGAATGCCGAGCTCTTTTGCAATGGCGGATGCAGTGACGACGTGGTCGCCCGTGATCATGACGGGCTTGATGCCCGCCTTGCGGCAGACGGCGACGGCCGCCTTAGCCTCGGGGCGGGGCGGGTCGATCATGCCGACAAGTCCCAGGAAGGTGAGCCCGTTTTCCAGCTCTTCGGGGGTAGGGTTGTCGGAGACGCTGTCGACATACTTGTATCCGACGGCGAGCACGCGCAGGGCGTCCGCGCTCATGGCGTCGTTGGCCTTGCGTGCCGCTTCGATGTCGCCGGCCACGCACTTGGCGGCCATGACGTCGAAGGCACCCTTGACGATGGCGACGAGTTTTCCGTCGATGCGGTTGACGCTCGTCATGAGCTTGCGGTCGGAGTCGAAGGGGATGCCTGCGACGCGGGGATATTCCTCGTTGAGGGCGTCCTTCGTGCTGCCCGCCTTATAGGCGGCGTAGACGATCGCGGTCTCGGTGGGGTCGCCGAGGTGAACTTCCTTTCCGTCCTCGATTTCGACGGAGCCGTCGCAGCACAGCGTTCCCCAGTCGAGGAGCCTGCGCGTTTCGGGGGAGGCGTTTGCCGCGTCGAAGGATTGGACCGTGCCGCCGTCGAGGTAGGTCTTGACGAGCGTCATGCGGTTCTGGGTGAGCGTTCCCGTCTTATCCGAGCAGATGACGGAGGCGGAACCCAGCGTCTCCACGGCGGGCAGGCGCTTTATGATGGCGTTCTTCTTGACCATGCGCGTGACGCCGATGGAGAGCACGATGGTGACGACGGCGGGCAGGCCTTCGGGAATGGCCGAGACGGCGAGCGAGACGGCCGTCATGAACAGTTCGATCCAGTCGGGGTGCGGCATGCAGGCGCCGATGATGAAGATGACGGCGCACGCCGCGAGGGCGACGATGCCGAGGTACTTCCCGAGCTGTGCGAGCTTTTGCTGCAGAGGGGTCTTGGTCTCCTTTTCCCCCGCGAGCAGGCCTGCGATCTTGCCCATTTCGGTGTTCATGCCCGTGCCGGTCACGACGGCGCGTGCCGTGCCGTAGGTCACCGAACAGCCCGAAAAGACCATGTTGTCGCGGTCGCCCAGGGGGGCTTTTGCATCCACGACGGCGCGGGCGTCCTTTTCGGAGGGGACGCTCTCGCCCGTCAGAGCGGACTCTTCCGACTTCAGGTTCGTGGAAGAGAGCAGACGCGCGTCGGCGGGGACAAAGTCGCCCGCTTCCAGAATGATGATGTCCCCGGGAACGAGGTCGGCGGCCTGGATGAACTGTTCCTTGCCGTCCCGCACGACACGCGCGTGCGGCGCGGACATATTCTTGAGCGCTTCCAGCGCCTTTTCCGCCTTGCTCTCCTGGACGAGCCCCATGATGGCGTTGAGAATGACGATGAACACGATGAGAGCGGGCTCGACAAACTCCAGCGGCTCGCCTTCTTTCGTGACGAACACCTGATAGCAGATGACGCCGAAAGACACACATGCCGCAATGAGCAGAATGATGATCATGACATCCTTGAACTGCTCCAGAAAGCGCACGATGAGCGGCTTTTTCTTCTTTTCGGCGAGTTTGTTCGGGCCGAACTTGGCGCGCAGTTCCTCCGCCTGTGCGGACGAAAGCCCCTGTTCGGCATTTGTCCCGAGGGATGACAGAACTTCATCCTGCGATAGACTGTGGTACTCCAACTGACATATCCTCCATATATGATTTCCTGACAATTCTCACGCCCCTGCGGGCGGGAAAATTCTTTGTTTACGGGGCATTCCCCCAAAAAAAGTGTTCCCTGCACGGCCGCGCTCCATGCAGACGCATCCTCTGCATAGGAACGCACTCCATGCCGTTGCGCACTTCCCACGAGACCGTACCCCGCGGAAACGCACGCTTTGCACGAGACCGTTCTCCGCGGAAACACACACTTTCCACGAGAGCGTGCCTCGCGGAAACGCATACTTCCCACAAGATCATACCCCATGCCGGCGTTTCCTTCCGTTTCCTTCGCGCAGGGGCATGATCGGTAAAACTGCGCGGGCAGGGAGAGGGGCCGCAGCCCGAAGCCGACGGCCGAGGAGTGCGGAAAAATCTCGAGAAAGTAAAAAAACGGTCTGCGAGAAGCTCTCCCGCGAACCGTTTCTGGAGGCGCCACCCGGATTTGAACCGGGGAGTCAGGGTTTTGCAGACCCTTGCCTTACCTCTTGGCTATGGCGCCGATTTTCCCTCTTCGGGAAAATAAAAAACAGCGCGGAAATCGTGTTTGGAGCGGGAAACGAGACTCGAACCCGCGACATTCACCTTGGCAAGGTGACGCTCTACCACTGAGCT
>CAJFMF010000013.1 GCA_904391375.1 Candidatus Gallimonas faecavium
GACGTCTGCGTCAAGGCAGTCATCCGCAAGCGCCGTGCCCATCTTGCGGGCGCACTCCCTGCTCCAGGTATTGGCGAGGACCTGGACCGACGGATAGGCGGTCGACCTTTGGCTGAACTCCTGCCCAGTTTTTTCGTCGCGGCACACCTTCCGAAGCCCGACGGGCCCGTTGCATAGCAGCAGCCGCGGCAATTTTCCGTCCAGATCCGATGTATTCCATACCCCGTCCCCGCATATAAGGCGCAGTTTTTCATGCATTGTCAGCTTTTGAAATGAGATCATGTTCTTTTCTCCTTCAGATCCCCTTCTGCGCCGCCACGGGAGGGCGGACGGCGCAGCAATGCGGCAGCGGTCAGCCCCGCGCCGATCGCAAAGACGGCGAGCTGCGTGAGCGGAAGCGCTGCCCAAATGCCGTTCATCCCCATTCCGAGCGGAAGCACGGCAAGAAAGAGCGGCGTGAAGATGAGCGGATCGATATAGGTACACACATTGGCAAGCCAGACCCTTTTGTGCGAATAGTGATACGCGCACAAGAATTTGACGCCCGCCTTGAGCGGATAGGAACAGGCATAGATGACAAGCCCGCTGCGCACGAATGCTTCCGCCTCCGCGGAGACCGCAAAGAGCTTTGGAAGCCACCCGATCATGAGCGGCGTAATGAGCGCGAACAGAACGGAAAGCCCCGCGAGCAGCAGGACGGAAGATCGCACCGCGCGCTTCTTCTGTTCCGTGTCCCCCGCCCCCGCGCAATAGCTGATGACGGGCTGCACGCCGTCGCACACGCCCTGAAAGACGTAGTCGTATGTATAGACGGCATAGCTCATCACGCCGTAGGCGCTCACCGCCGCCGTTCCGCCCGACCGCAGCGCAAAGTAGTTGGTGAACAGAAGAACAAGCGAGGAGACAAAATTGACGCCGAACGGGGCGAGGGAAGAACGCACGATCTCGCCCGCGGACGCCATGTTCATGCGGATGCCGCACCGCACGCGGAAGGAACACAGCCCGAGCAGCATGACCGCCGCCTGCGCCGCCACGGTGGAGACGGCAACGCCGTACAGGACGTACTTTCCTACAAGCAGCCAGTCAAGGAGGATGTGGATGGCAAGCCCCGCCGCCGTATAGAGCATGGCAAGCCCCGTTTTGCCGTCGCACCGCAGCAAAACCACAAGTCCCGCGCCGACGACCTGAAAGAGAGAGCCGAGCGTGACGACAAAGGCATAATTTTCAGCATATTTCAGGACCTGTCCCGCCGCCCCCAGCAGGCGCAGGAGGGGTGAATAAGCAAAGAACAGCACAAGGGTGGACAAAATCCCCGCGCAGAACAAGAGAAGCAGCGCCGTGCGCCGCGCGTTCCCGGCGCGCGCATCCTCTCCCTTTCCGCGTAGGCTGCTGACGATGACCGAGCCGCCCACGCCGATGCCCGTTCCGAGGGAAGTGATGAAGGCGACGACGGGCCAGACGATATTGATCGCCGCGATCCCGTCGTCGCCCGCCGCGTTTCCGATGAACAGCCCGTCGATATTCGTATATGCCCCCACCAGAACCATCGAGATGACGGAGGGCAAAATGTATTTGGAGAGAGAAAACCGCATGCCTAGACAAATTCCACAATGCGCACCGTCTCGCACCCCGTTATGACCTGCGGGATGCCGCGCGCCGTTTTCGCAATATGATCGAAATGCCAGTGTCCCGTCAGGATCGCCGCGACCCGACCGCACGATTCAATGAATTCCACCGTCTCCTTCGTCACGGCCGTCGGGAGCTGCGCCTCCCTTTTGGATGCGGAATAGTCCTTCATCCACTCCCTTCCGACGCCGACGAGTTCGGCGCTCCCCGCACAGGGCGTTCCCGTTTCATAGGGTTCTCCGCGGTACATGACGCGGCGCAAGAGCGCTTCCTCAAAGAGCGGAACATGCAGGAGAAGCACGACGGGATACCCCTTTGCGATCTCCTCCCGCAGCCGTTCCGACTGCCAAGCATCAAACTGATAGTAGCCGTCATCGATGCCGACGAAATTCACACCCCCGATGAGGCGGGAAACAAACCTGACATCCCCTCCGAACGCAGCCTCGACCTCTGGAAGGCTCTGCTCCCGATAGGCGGCGTCCTCCTTTGCTTCCCCGACGTACTGCGAAAATTCATGGTTGCCCGCAACAAACAGGGCGTCCGTCTCCCGCATGAACCGCTTCGCCGCCGCCAGATTGCCGTCCGAGACGAAATCGATGAGATCCCCCGTGCAGACAATGGGGATATGCTCCCGGAGCGAGATCTCCTTTGCCGTCTGCAATACGGCGGACTGGAGCGGGAATGCCCTTTTGCGCGCTTCGCACAGCCGATGTTTTCGCTCGTTGTCCCGCTCGCTGACGATGGTCAGATGCGGATCGGAGATGTGGATCACCCGCACGGGCGCAGGAAGCCCGACCGCGAGCCGCGACCTGACGATATGAACGCCGTCAGACATATCCTTCCTCCTTTCTGATGATATCCCATACGCCGCGCAGTTCATGCAGATCGCGGATGATGAGCCCGGCACGGGATGCAAACGCGGCATCTTCACCCGCCCTGCGCAGATAAGCGATCCCGAAAATGCCGCCACGTTCTGCAAAATCGAGGTCCGTGCGGGTATCCCCGACCACCGCCAGCCTGCTGCGGCAGATGCCGTACTTTTGTACGATGTCCTCGACAATACGGGGATCGGGTTTGACGGGACAGCCCCCGCCGTCCGTATAGACCGCATCAAAGAGCCCGTCGATCCCGAGCGCCTTCAGGCAGGCAGCCGTACCGAACGGAGCATCCGTTGTGGCGACAAACAGCCTGTTCCCCTCCGAGCGCAGCGCCTGCAAAAGTTCCGCAAGATCGGGCACCGCAGGCACAACTTCCCCCCTGCACATGTTTTCTTCGAACGCGCGCAGGACCGCCCCCTCCATCTCCTCTTTTGCGATCTGTTTTCCGTATTCCGAAAAGACAGACAACACTTCCGCGGCGATCGCGGAATAAGTTCCCGCGCAGAGAATGCCGTCCTTCTTCGCCCTGCCCTCCGCGATGCCGAGCCTGCGCGCGGCGCGCAAAGCGGCATCCTCCGGAAGCCCGAACTGCTTAATAAGCGCATCCAGCGCGCCCTCCGTTACGGGCAGCCAGAATGCCTCGAAATCGAGTAGCGTCCCGTCTTTATCAAAGATAATACCCTGCATGTTGTTCATACCTGCCGCAAAAAAAGCACCAGCGAATTGATCTCATTGGAAAAAACGCCGCTGCGGTCCTTCGGAAAATAAGCCCCCAGATCCAATCCGTGCGAAAGAAGCAGCTTCCCCTGTACGTCCCATGTCCGATCCGAGCCGTATATGCCGACCCGATAGACGGCATCCTCTCTGAGCCCGCAAAGGCGGTACTTGTCCTGTTCACAGTTAAAAATTTGCCGCAGCCTGAACACAAGGGCGACGGCGCGCGTCTTGTCGCGGGATACGATGATGTGGACGGCGGCTTCCCCGTCCTCCGCACGCTCCGCGAAGAACATGTCCCCGTACAGCAAAAGATCGCGATGTTCCTTATAAAATGCGACCGCCTGTTTTAAGTCGGCGAGTTCTTCGCGGCTGCACTGCGTGAGATCGTATTCGATCCCGAACACACCCTCCAGCGCAAGCGCAAAACGGTCACGAAGGCGCGTCCGCCTTCCCGTCTTCTGACAGACCTCGCTTGCGATATGCGCGGACAAAGTGCTTTGCGGATACCCTGCAAGCGTTCCCTCCTGAATATGGATGCGCTCGACGGGATCGGTCATGTCGCTCGTCCAGATCTGCGGCGTAAAGCAGAGCATCCCGAGATCGTACCTCCCGCCGCCCGCCGCGCACGATTCGATCAGCAGTCCGGGATATTCCTCCCTAAAACGCGCGAGCAGGGCGTAGAGCGCCTTGATATACCGCAGGGAAAATTCTTCCCCCGCCGACGTCGGCGCATGATAGGCGTCGGTGATGAAGCGGTTATAGTCCCATTTGATATAGTCGGGAGAGCAAAGTTCCATCAGATCCCGCAGACAGCGCAGAACATAGTCCCATACCTCCCTTTGGGTCAGATCGAGAACGCACTGGTCGCGCAAAAGGATCGGCTCTCGCCGCGGATTTCGCAATACGTATTGCGGAAATCTGCGCATGAGTTCGCTCTCGGGGCTGACCATCTCGGGCTCGATCCATATCCCGAATTTAAGTCCGCGGCTGCGCACCTCCTCCGCAAGCGACTTAAGCCCTCCCGTCTTTTCCACATTGTCCGTCCAGTCCCCGAGGGATGTTTTCTCGTCATCGCGCCGCCCAAACCAGCCGTCGTCGACGACGAGCAGCTCCGCGCCGATCTCCGCGGCCCTGTCCGCAAATTCCAGCACCTTTCCGCGGTCAAACCGGTATCCGCACGCCTCCCAAAGATTGACGGCAACGGGCCGCTCCCGCAAAAAACAGGGCGGAACGATATGGCCGTTCACGAACCTGTGCATCTGCAGGGAGATATCTGCGCGGTGTTCCCCGAACAGCATGACCGCCTCGGGAGAATGAAACACACTGCCAGACGGCAGCAGATGTTCCAGAAATGCGTCGTCCATGCCGACGGTAATGCGCGTCGTGTGCATCGGCGTACACTCCACGCGCTCCCTGTGGTCCCCCGAATAGACGAGATTGAAGGCGAGATATCCCCCCATGCGGGCGGGGCGGCGGAGCATCAGAAACGGATTGACCGCATGAGAGGATGAACCGCGGCTCGTCCCCTGCTCAAATGTCCCGACGGAAAGCTGCGTGACGGAAGGATATCTCTCCCGCGCCCATGCGCCCGTATAGGAAAAGACCGTATAGCCGCAGCCGTCGGTATCCAATTGACAGCTCGCGAAGGAGCGCAGCACCGCATCGTGCGCCGACCTGTTTTCGATCGCACTGCTCACGGCGATCGCGTCGGTATCCTCGAACACGGAATAATACTGCCTGAGTTCCAGATCGTAATCTTCGTCATAATAGACGAGCATGAGCGTCTCTCGCGCGCCGTAAGAGGACGGAAGTCCCGGGATGATCGGCTTTTCCGCCGCCCGCGCCCCGCGAAACAGGAACTTGTTGGCATAGCCGCCGTCATGGTTTTTGAGCGAGAGGGAAAAGACGCGGTCGCATCCCATGCCGTAACAAGAGAACGTCATGTTGGCGGTGATGACGTCGTCCGCACAGGAGTGGGCATATTTGCGCTTGTGCGAGGAGAGGATATCATAGTCTGCCGCGTCCCCGATCTTCGCCCCGTAATAGACAATCTCCAGAAGTTCGCTGTATCTGCGGAAGACAAGACTTGTGGAGGGTGTGTCGAGCTTGATGAACTGTTCCGTAATCTGCATACTTTTTCAATATCTGCCGCCGTACTTTTTCAGGAGCGCGTGCAGTTCTTCCACATCGATCGAGCGAAGCGCGACCGAGTGCCGGTTGGCGATCGCCGCGGCAAGCCCCGCCGCCTCGCCGATGTTGCAGACGATCGGCATGATCCTGTATGCGGACTGCGCCTCGTGCGTGGAGGAGATGCACCTCCCCGCCACAAGGACGTTGTTCAGCCCGCGCGGAAGAAGACAGCGCAGCGGGATCGTATAATAATCGTCGCTCTTGAGGTAGATGAGGCGCGTCCCCGTTCCGCTCGGATTGTGGATATCCACTTCATAGCAGCCGCAGGCAACGGAATCCTCAAACTTTCTGTAGGCGAGAATGTCGTCCAGGCAGAATACATACTCCCCGTCGATCATGCGGCTCTCCCGCACACCGATCTCGGGAGCCGACATGAGCAGCACGCTGTCTTTGAAACTCGTAAAGTTTGCCTTCAGAAAGTCGTACATTTCAAAAACCTGCTTGCGCGCCCCGATCTGCGCCCGCGTCAGGTCATGCGCGTCGACGGGATTCATGTTGATGATGCGCGTCGTGTTGAAATGCAGGATCCCGGGCGCGACGTGCCTGAAAATAAGCACGTTTTCGCGCGGGTTCCTGATCTTTCCGTCCGCCTGCCATTGCTTATATACATCGTTGATGTTGGGTCTGTCCTTTCTGAATTGCTCCATATCGACGTTGGAGATCCAGAAGCACAGCGTCATCGGCTGGCAGAGATGGTCCTCGTCCCTGCCCAGGCGGAAGGACGCCCCCGCCGCAACGCACAGATCGCCATCCCCCGTGCAGTCGATGTAATATTTCGCGGTCAATTTGCTAAAGCCGCTGCAGTTGAACACGGTGACCGACTGTACGTTCCCCTCCGCGACATCCGCCGCCGTCACCGTCGTATTGTAGAGCAGTTCAACGCCGCTCTCCTCGCAGAGATCCTCGAGGATCTTTTTCATGTATTCGATGTTGAACGCGACTGCGAACATATCGCTCTCGTTGATCGCGCCCGCCTCACGCAGCCTGTCCGTGATCTCTTTGAACAGTCCGCAGTTGAGCTGTTCGTAATACGGGTTGCCGTCGGCATCCTTTTTTTTCAGCGAATACTTCATGAAGGGATTGATGAGACAGTTGCTCGCCGCACCGCCCAGATTGGCATTTTTTTCGATGAGCAGCACCCGTGTCCCCTCTCTTGCCGCGGCAACTGCCGCCGCAACGCCCGAAAGCCCGCCGCCTGCCACGATCAGATCGTACTGTTCCATATTTCACCTCAATAGCTGATTTCGATCTCCATTCCGTCCGAGATGAGCGCCTCGGGAATGAGCGGGAGCCGCTCGCCCGTGAGGACGTCCTCCGCCGTCTCCGTGCAGAGCGTTCCGCCCGCCTTGACCTGCACAAAACCGCGCCTGCAATAGAAAAAGTTCAGTTCTTTTCCGTTGTAATGATACGTCACCCGCGCCCCGTCGTACTTTGGCGTAAGGCAGGGGCGAAGGGCGATCCCCTCCGTGCAGGGGCGGATGCCGAAGAGGAAAGAATAGACAATGCGCAGCGCCATCGCCACCGTCCCCGTCAGGAAGGAAAAACCCGCGCGCTGACGGAAGGGAGGGACGTCCTGATAACAGTTGACGACGGCATAGGGCGGAGCGCCCGTCTCCTCCTCGGGATGCACCGCCTCGTCGTAGGGCAGAAGGAAGCGCAGCACCTCCTCCGCCATCTCTGCATCCCCCGCCGCACAGCAGGCGCGGCACAAAAACGCCTGCGAACCGTGGTTGTACACGGTGGAATTTCCGAGCAGCCCGGGCGCGACGTCCCCGCAGGCGATCCTGCCGACATTCTCTACACCGCCGCGGAAGGGCGGAAGAAAGAGCTTATAGCCGATGTCTGTCCTTAACCTGTGAAAATTTTTGAGAACGAGGGCGCTCTGCGCCCGATCGGCGACGCCGGAGAACACCGCAAACGCATTCGGCACGGCATACATCCGCGTTTCGCCGTCGGGATCGCGGTCGGAAAAGATCCACGCGCCGTCGTCGTTCTTCAGCCCGCTGAAAAATCCCGCGCCGTTGAACGCCTTTTCCCGCACGCCCCGCGCGGCGCGTTCCGCCGCCCCTTCCGCCGCAGACAGGTCGGCTTTCCTACCCGCCGCCGCAAAGATCTGTTTCATATAGCGGACCGCCATGACGAACTGGCAGCTTACGGTGACGCTCTCTCCCCTGCCGCGCAGTCCCGCCAGGTTGACGCCGTCGAACCAATCGCCTTCGCGGATCTTGCAGAGCCCGTCCTCGCCGATGTTCTCCTCCGCCGCATAATAGGAGAGCGCCCGCAGGACGTGGGCTTCTATGCTCTCCGCAAGGTCGGAATCGGAATATGCCCGCGCCTCGTCGAGGACGGCAAAGTCCTTGGTATGGCAGATGTACTCATACAGGAATTCCAGCACAAAGACGCCGCCGTCCACATACCCCCGCATGTCGTGCGGGCCCTTGCGGTCCTCCCCCACCTGACGGGGGAACCATCCGTTCCGGCATTGACATTCAAACAGATGCAGCAGCACGGAGCGCGAGAACGCGCTGTCCGAGAGCAGCATCCCCATAAAGTCGTTGGAGGCGTCGCGCGTGCCGCGCATCCCCGTCGGCCAGCCCCTGTCGAGGATGGCGACCCACTGCATCTGCAGCGGCAGAAATCCGTTGACGTAGCCGTCGAACCTCTCATCCCCCGTATCGACCCGATCGAGGCGGAAGATGCGCTCCCATTCCTCGCGCGCCTCCAATGCGGCGCGGCGGCGGAAACCCTCCTCAAAATACTGCTTCCGCCGTACCGCCTCGCTCTCCGGAGGGATCGCGCCGCCGCACTGCGGCAGGACGGACAGCACCTGCACAAGCTCTCGCTCCCCGTCCTCCTTCAAGGAAAAGCCGTATTCCGCCGCATAGACGAACGGAAACCCCGCAACACTGTTCCCCTCTCCCGCCCTGCCGAAGGGAAGGGAAACGGAAAAATCGTAGTTCCATGTTCCGCCGCCGAGCGCGTCGGGATGCAGAAAATCCCCCGCGCCCGTGTAGTCCTCCAGAAGATACTCCGCACGGCACGCGCCGCCGCTCATCAGCATGGCGGCATTGCGGCGGTTTGCCGCATTCCCGCGCGGATCCATCCTGCGGCTGAAAAAGGTGAGCGCGTGCGCTTCGTCATGATGGACGCAGGTGCGCACATACCACTCGGGCTTATCCCACCCGCCCGCCGTCACGGGGGCGATGACGGGACACGCCTGAACGAACGCCTTTACGGAAAGCGGCGCGCCGCTGCGGTTTTTCACCTTGACCGAACAGACGGCGTCCCCGCCCCGCGCGGGGACGAAGATGTGCGTCTCGATCTCCAACGCCTCATATGTGTGGCGATAGACTGCCTGTTCGGGCAGGTACTCGATCTTCGTTGCGGCGGGGCGTTCCGAGCCCGGCACGGGGAAATTGCAGTATGTCTTGCTGCCGCAGAGGAAAAAGGTCATCCACTTGCCGAACTTTTCCCCGTATTCACGGCGCAAAAGCACCATTCCGCACGGCGGCGCAGCCTGAACGAGAACGATGCCGTTCTGGTCGAGCCGCACGAGGATATCGCGGTTGAGCAAGATATACTCATAGGAATATTTGAGGTCCCGATCGGTTATGGTATAGCCGCCCAACCGTTCTTTGCTGAAAAAACCGCTCTTCATCATAAAAACCCATGTGTGACCGCGGGAAGATACCGCGTGATCTGATAGTCGTCCTCCGTCTGCGAAGGGGCATAGCCGCAGGGCTGCTGTGTTTCGTCGAGTTCCGCGATCGTATCCAGTTCTCCGCCGAGATAGCGGCAGAGGGTGCGTGCCGCATATTCCAGCCTGCTCCTGAGCCCGCCCAGGCGGATATTCTGCACCTCAAACCCGAACGGTTTGTTCTCCTTCATCCACTGCCGCTCAAACGCTGCCGCAAACACTTCCAGCTTTTGCAGCAGCGCGGGGATATCCCGCTCCGCAATGGCGCGCAGCCCCGCTTTGTCTCCTCCGCCGTAGGAAAGGCGGATGCGTTTGCCGAGTTCCGCCTTGACGGAAAGCACATCGGCAAGCGCCGCGAGCGTATCGAAGAGATAGGCATACTCCTTTCCGTCGATCTGTTTGAGATGTTTACAGACGTTTGCATACTGTGCGGAGATATTTTCCGAGAGCAGGCTGTCAAACGTGCCGTAAAAGACGTCGTTGAAAAGATAGAAGAAGCTCTTGTTGTTGAGCCTGCGGTCACTGACCTGTTTTTTCGAGAAATCGGTGGCGGGATAATTGAGTGTATCGAGCAGCGCAAAATCCTCGTAGGGAATACCGAACAGCTTTTCAAAACCGCTCATGTCGTCCGTCGGCATACAGCCGTCCGACGCAAAGCGGCTCATCGCGTACATCGCGGGAAGCACGGAAAACAGGCTCGCGCCGCCGCCGTAGTCCGCCCAGAGCGCAAACAGGACATCCTTTACGCCCCGTTCCCTGCATGCCGTCAGCGCCTTTTTCATGACCTTGTTCGTGAAGGCGTTCGCGGGCGCGATGCCGTGCCAGCGGAAAAACGTGCCCGCATATTTGACATGGTCGGAGATCTGCCTGTGCAGATCGATCATGTGCCCGCAGCTTTCGGGATCGGGGACGAAGTATTCCCAATAGACGAGCGTCAGATCGCGCGGAACCATCTCCTTCCATCCGTCGGGCACGCCCCGCCCGCCCGTCTCATATACCTTTCCTCCGCTGATCGCATGGAAAAACATGTCCGACCACATCTCACAATGAAAGCCGTACTTTGCGGCAATGCCGAGGACCCGCCGAAGGTGTCCGAGCATGATCTGCGTCTTGTCGCGGAAGCCGTGGCGGTAGAGATACTTGCCTGCACCCAGCAAATACGCCTCGTCCATGCCGATATTCACCCTGCGGGTGGAATACATGGCGGCGATGGAGGAAAACATCTTGTCGATGAGCGCATATGTCTCTTCCTCCTCCGCCAGCAGGATATCGTCCACATCGATGACAGGCTGATAGCGGGGATAATATTTGAGAAAATGCAGATGCGCCAACGTCTGGATCGCGGGGACGAGTTCGATGCCGCGCGCCCTGCAATACGCATCCAGACGGCGGATCTCCGCGGCGGTGTACCCGCCGCGCATGTATCCGAAGTAGGGTTCCCCCTCGATCTTGTAAGTATCCGCCGTCTCGAGATAGAGCGTATTATAGCCGAGCGCCTGCATGATATCCGCGTACTTTTCCAATGTTTCGATACGCGGCACAGCATTCGCCGCACAGCCGATCAAAATTCCGAATTCGCGAAAATCCGTCATGTTCCTCATTTCCAAACGTGTTATTTGAGAAGCGCCTTCCACTCGTCGACCTTGGTGGAGATATCGACGCGCACCTCATTCTGCATCAGTGGATTAAAGACGTTTGCCTGTTCCCAGTCATCGATCATCTGCGCGATCTCATCCTTCGTGAAGTACGACGAATACAGCTCCAGAAGCCCGAAGCGGTAGAAGCGGCTCTCCACATCGATGCGCCCCTTCATCTTCTCATACTCCTCTTCGGGAAGCCCGGAGATGCTTTCGTATGCCTTGTCGAAGATATTTTTGATGGAGAGCAGGCATTCAAGGCTCCAGAATTCCGTCGTGAACACGGTGGTGTACACGCTGCCGCTGTATCCTGCCGGCACGACGTGATTTTCATAGTACGTCCGAAGGTAGGCAAGATATTCGCGGATATAGGGTGCTGCCTGCTTGTAATACGCGTCGATAAAGTCGTTCATGAGCGCGTTGACGTCGGCGTCCAGGTTGTAGAGCAGGCGGGAACGCACATAGTCGTCCATCCTGCCGAAGGGAACGCCCGACGTCTGGGCAATGCCCTGATGGTAGACGTCGATGACGTTCATGTCCTTATAGACCTGCAAGTTCGTCTTGACGGTGTTCCAATAGGGATAGGGCGCCACGACGTTATGGTAGTACACTCTGTAATCCCAGATGGAGAAGTTGGAAGCGATCTGCTGCCAGCCCGCGATGTTGTTGCGCATGAACGTGTTGTGATCGGCATCGTCGATCGTCCAATAGAAGTTGGAATTGGTGAGCGGCGCGATGCGGATACATACGTTGTCCTCCGCCACCACGCTCTCGTCGATGGGAATGGGCTGACGGTTTTCGTACTTGACGGGCGGCTCCATGACCGTGAGATAGGCAAAGGCAACGAGATAGATCTCCCTGTCGGGCGTTCCACTCTCCTCTTTCAGCCAGCGCTTGATCTCCTTTGCGACCTTGTTGACGAAGCGGATCATGACGCCGCTCTCTTTGTACTTCTCCACGTCCTCGCGGCAGCGGTCGCAGTCGCAGAAGTATTCGTTATCCCCCATGCCCAGCATGAACAGCTTGGCGTCGGGCTCCCTCTGGATATAGCCGATCAGGTTCTGCACGAAGGTATCGAACATTCCGCCCTCGTCGTCCTCGTAATACCCTTCGGTGTAGCAGAGCTGCGAATGCTTCTGCACGATGGTGTAACATTCGTTGTCCGTCATCTGCGAAAAATCGGTGTCGCGGTACTGCGGCGAGAGATAGAACCAGCCGTTATGGTCGTTGTAGTAATCCTTGACATAGAGCAGCTGGAACACGTTGGACATGTCGTGGAGGGAGGACCACATCGACGCCTCGCCGAATTTCTCGTCCCAGGAGGAGACGACCCCGTTCACGCGCAGATGCACGGCATTCTCGCTGTTGTAGAGCGTATCGTAGGAGTCCACGTTCCTGCCGTCGAAGGAGGGCTTATAGACGAGATCGAAATCCCCGAGCATGACGTCCTCGTACCGGGTATATCTGATCTCATCCTCACTGTAATACATATACCCGAGATTCTTCTCGGCAAAAAACAGTGCGCCGTAGATCTTTCCCGCTTCCGTGTTTGCGTTGATGAAGCAGTTTTCGCCCTCCGTGCGGATGACAAAGCCGCCGTTGCCCATTTCGCGCTCGGAGACGGCGATCCCCGCCTTCTCAGCAGCCTTCGTATCCCCGATGGAGATATAGGAGGAAGCCGCCTGCCCGCCCTCGTTTTCGATGGGGAGCGGTTTACCCGTGGATTCTTCAAAGATGGACGAAAGTTCCTCCGCCGCATACTGCTCCGCCGCGGAAGGCTGTGCGGGAAGCAGGATCCTGTACTTGCTCGTTCCGTTTGCAAAGAGCGGATATTCGGTATAGGAAACGGTATACGCGTCGATGTTGACGTGCGCATCCTGCTGCTCCTGAGGCGCTTTATTGCAAGCCGCCGCCGATAATATCATCATAGCCGCCAACCCCACACAGAAAATATATCTGAGCTTTTTCATTGTTCACCTCCGAGAACTTCCACATAGTAATCGCGGATCGTATAACATCCGTACCCATCGCAGCAGTAGTAGCGCACGATGTACGTCCCCTCCTTTTCCGCCGTAAAAGAACTGTCCGCCTGCCGCATATAGTTGTCGGGATCGATCACATAGACAAAGACGTCCAGCTCCTCACCCGCGAAATCGGCGGCAGCCGCCCCGGGAACGGACACGCTGTCTCCAAGGGAGACGTGCGCGGGCGGCGCGCCTTCCACATTCAGGACGGGATCGGCGCGGTTGAACACCTTGACCGTATAGATGGCGTTCGCCGTATTCCCCGAAGCGTCCGCAGCCGTATAGACGATCCTGTACTCGCCGGGCAGAGCCGCATAGATGACGCCCCCTTCCGCCTCGTCCTGTGCGAGGATCTCCTCCTCGTTGCGCAGCACGCGCAGGGAGACGGAGGACACGGGATCGAGAACGTCGTAAGCCTTCGCACCGGGAACGACGATCGTGTCGCCCACATAGCGGACGAGAGAGATGTCGTCGGACGGCACGACCACGGGCGCGGTCACGTCGAAATTTTCGTCCTCCTCAAACAAGCCGAGATAGGTCTGATTGTTGACGCGCCGAAGCTCTATGCCCGCCTGTCCCGTCACGTCCCGCAGCCCGACGGACAGATAGACTTTCCCGGAGGAGAACATCGTCCCGAGATCGGCGATGAGGGTCGCGTTGATATAGGCAAAGCCGTTGGAGAGATATACTTCAAACGATGTTCCCGTAAACGCCGTATTCAGAGACAGCGTCCGCTCGCCGTTGAGAAGAACCTCGCAGCGATCCCCCTGCTTTTCGATCGAAATCGTCACGTCCTGCGCCGCCGAAGCATAGTCGCGGAGGCGCACTTCGATCGCCCCGAATGCGTCGAGCCCCGACGGGACGGTGAAGGTCAGATAGAATGTCTCCGCGCTAAGAAGGTTCAAGAATTCGAGGGATGTATCACGATTTACGATATAGCGCGGGTACTCCTCATTCGCTGAATAATCGGCTTTGACCGCCCCCGTCACGTCGCAGAGATACTCCCCGATGTTCACCGCGCGGACAGCCGAAAACCGCCCTTCTTCCCCGATGTACTTCTGGCTCGGGTCGGCAATGTTTTCGGCGCACACCCTGAAACGGTACTCCCCTTCCGACGGCGTGAACACGTCGCCTTCCCGATAGGTCTGTTTGCTTTCCCAATCGTCGGACGTCACTTCGTAATACTTTTCCGCCGCAACGGGTTTTCCTGCATAGGAATTGTAATCGGTGGCGGTAAATGCGGGGAAGGTGAACGGCTTGCCCGCAAGGACAGCCGCGGGCATGGACGGTTCGTCCACATACGGCTGCGTCCTTCCCTCGGCAAGCAGGAAATATTTTTGCACCGCCACATTGCCGATATAGTCCTCGGCGCGGTATGCGACCTCATAGTATCCCTGCTTTTCAAAGACGATGCTGCCGTCCGGGACTTCGAGCGCCTCGCCCGTCGCGCGGTCCGTGACCGTTATGGACGTCTTGTAGGCGCCTGCCCCGCCGCGGACGGTCATCTTCTGCGGGATCGCCACCGTCTCGCCCACGGAACACGTCTCCCGCAGCGTGTTGTTTTCCACCGTGATCTGCAAATCGGCAAGTTTTGCACGGATTGTCACGAGGAGGTCGTACGTCCCCGTATTGCCCGAAGAATCGGAGATGCTGTAGCGGATGGTGTACGTCCCCGTCTCGTCGGGCGTGAAGCAGCCGTTCTCGATCCCGACGGGCGTCTGCCCGTCCGTCGAAAGCACCTTCACGTCGATCGCCGAAGGGTCGAGTTTTCCGTCCAGCGCGTCGTAGGCAGATGCCTCGAATACGCGGTACGGGCTGCCGACTTCTCCCTCGGGAACGCCCTGCGCGAGATTTTCGTCGTCGGGCTTGACGATGGGCGGCGTCTTGTCCACGATCGTCTCCCCCGTCATGTCCTGCCCGTTGACCGCAAACAGATAGATCGCCGCCTTTGCGGAGGGATTGATGGTCTCAAAACTGAACGAGAGGCGGACTTCCCCCGTCGTAAACCCGTTCCAGAGCGTGCTTTCCCCGGGAAGGAGATGCTCGGTCCCGTCAAGGTCGCGGACGATCGTCTTTTGCAGCGAGCCGTAGGGCTGCGCATAGACGGCGCGGTCCGCATAGTCGAAAAATGTGGAGATCACGCCGTACTGTCCCTGCGCGTTTGCGGGGCAGCCCGTAAACGAGGAGGTAAGAGGCGTCCCGAACGGGCTTTCGCGCAGCGCCTGGCTGGATTCCACCCACCCCGCGCTCGTCATGCCGGGCGCGCTGACGCGGATGGAGCTGTAATAATAGAAATCCTGCCTGCGTTCAAAATCGAACGACACATAGTTGGAACTGTCGTGTACGTCCGTGAGCGTCACCCGCAGCGTGCGGAATTCATAGTCCGCGGTCGTCACGCTCGCGACCTGATCGTTAAATTCCCTGCCGCTTGCGGGCGCGATGATGAAGTCGAAGATGCGGCTGTTTTCGTCGCAGTCGGAAAGGTCGATCACCCTGTTGTAGTTGACGGTCGCCGAGGTCGCCGCCCCGTCCGTTTCGATGCGGACGGCTGTCAGATCTCCGGAAGCGTACTCCTGTCCGTTCCACCAGATCTTCTCCATATAAGCGGGCAGCGCCGCATTCTGCTGTATCGTGACGGAGGAGCCGCTCAACAGATCGTTCGCCGTCAATGCGGAAGCCTCCTTCTTCTCGGGCATCAGGAGCCCCGCCGCGCCCGCCGCCAGCACAAACGTTAAGGCGGCTGCCGTGATCGCAACGCTTCTTTTCTTTGTCATCCTTTGATCCCTCCGAAACTGACTTCTCCCAAAAGCTGTTTGTTAAAGATTCCAAACAGCACCAAAATGGGGAGCATGACCACCGTGCAGGCGCACAGAATGTAGGGTACGCCGCCCAGGCTGATCGAGTTGATGTTGGAATTCTGGAACGCATACAGCGCATATGCCGCCGTGGGATAGCTGGGCATATAGGTGACGTTTACGTTCCAATCGTTCCAATAGGTGATAAAATTCGTAAGCGCCAGGATGAGCATGACCTGCTTCACCATCGGGAACATGACCTTCCACATGATGGTAAAGTGGGACGCCCCGTCCATTTTGGCAGCCTCCGCATATTCCCACGGAACGGAGCTGAACGTCGCGTGCAGGAGCATGAAATCCATGCCCGTAAAGGACCCCTTCATGATGCACAGCGCCAGCAGGTTGTCGTAAAATCCGATCGCGCGCATGAGCTGCAGCTCGCTGGGCAGCCTTCCCACGATGGGAATGATCATGACGATGATGTTGACCGTGTACAGCACGGACGCGAAGCGGAATTTATACTTTGCCACCACATAGGCGACCATCGCCTTGGAAATGATGGAGACCGCCGTGCATCCGACGCTGTAGAGAAGGGAGTACAAAAACAGTTCGGGCAGCAGGATGTCGCGCTGTCCCATGCCCGGGACGGTCACTTTGATGCTCAGTTCCCTGAAAATGTTGGCATAGTTCTCAAAATGGAACTTCGGCGGGAACGCGAGCGGATAGTCGCTGAAGTCCATCTTGGATTTGAAAGAGGACAAGAGAACCCACGCGATGAGGAAGATGATCGTCACGGAATAGACGGAGAGCAGCAGGAGCATGACGATACGGAACACGCCCCACTTGCCCCTTTTGAGATGATTTTTCTTTTTGCGGGGTCGTTTTCCGCCCTCCGCTTCGGGCGCTGCCACGGGTGCCGCGGTTACTTCGAGAATGTTTTCCTGTTCCATCCTTTCACCTCAATAATCCACCGACGGGCAGAGTTTGTTCATGAGCCAGCGCGCGCCCAGAGTAACGGGAACGGTCACCAGCGTGAACAGAAGGCCCGCAGCCGAGGCGACGGGATACTTGGCGACGCCCGCTTCCCCGAGGACCTGAATGTAGTAATAGTACCCGAACGTGTAAAATTCCTGCCGCGCATCCGACCCGTAAAAGGTATAGAGCGATCCCTGCTGCGCAAAGAACCCCGCAAGCAGGTTGATGATATAGATGCTGATCGTGGGGAAGATGAGCGGGAGGATGATGTAGAGGAACTCCTTGACGGGTGTGATGCCGTCCAACGACGCCGCCTCCAGAATTTCGGGCGGGATCCTGTTCATGAGCCCGAGGAACAGGATGATGGAGCCGCCGAAGTTCACCTAGAAGGAATAGGCGACGATGGTGCTGAAGCCCGTTTCGGGGTCGTAGATATAGTTCGGCACCGTGCCCAACCCGAACAGGTCGTAGATATCCTGCAGGCCGTAGACCAAAAAATACTTGAACATCGTCACCGTGATGACGCTCGAAAGGATGGACGGCAGGAAGAGCAGGATGCGGAAGGTCTTGAAGAGCGGGTTTTTCTTGTAGACGTAGTAGGCATTCAGAATGTGGAAGGGCAGGTTGATCGCAAGGTTGATCACAAACAGAATGACCGTATTCACCCAGGCGTGCCCCATGAACGATTCCGTTTTGAGCATCTCGAAGAATTCCGCAAAGTTGCCGAAGCCAGACCAGATGTACTCCCCCGTCCGGATGTCGTATTCCTGGAACGCGAGGAGAATACTGTTGATATTGACGCCGACATAGAACACGCCGAAGATGGTGAGCGGGAAGATGAGGACGGCAATGATGAAGAGGATCTCATTGACGCGCGATTTGCGCAGCGTTGCTGTTTTTTTGGACCCCGCGGGGCGGCTGAACTTTTTATGCAGGGCGCACTGAACGTCATATACGCCCCACTTGAGTTTCTCGCGCCAGCCGGAGCCGTTCGTCTCCTTTTGCCGTCTGCTCATTGATACATCGTCCCCCACTGGCTCTCGTAATACTTATAGCTCCCCTCGACGTATTTATCGACGGTGAGCCCGTCCTTCGCGTAATACATGAAGTCGTCAAACGGCTCGTTCAGGCTCGTGTTCTTGCCCTGATTGTTCGTGAACGACCCCTGGAACACCCAGCCGATGATGCTCGCAAGTTCCTGGTTTTCAATGTAAAAATCGTTGCTCTGCCGCACGTTGACGATATCGACATCCTCGGAGGACTGCAGTTTGTAGAGCTGCTGATAATAATAGGGCATCTGCGCGATCTCGTCCTCGTCGAGGGTGTACTCGTAGTTCCTGTGCAGTCCGCTCATCATCGTCGTCCTGCGCAGGCTCTCGTCCGTGCAGAGGAAGCGGATGAAGAGCGTGGCGAGTTCGGCGCGCTCGGTCTGCGCATTGACGAACATGGCGAACTCGTGCGAACTTTCCAGGTAAGTCGCCGTCGTGTTGACCTCATCGCCGAACACGGGGAAGGGCATGACGGAAAAACGGCGTCCCGTCTTGCCGTAGTCGTCGGGATAGCGGCTGTGGTTGGTCTCCTCGATGTACGCTTCGTCCTCGTTGTACCAGTGCCCGCCGTCCACCAGAAAGGCGATGCGGTTCCTGTCCCCGAGGGACGCCGCGTGGCGGGACTCGATGTACACGTCCTGCGTTTCGGTAAAGCCGAAGGTGCCCGTCGAACGATCGTAATATTCGTTGGAGGAAATGTAAGCCGCAAACTCGACGGCGTTGTATTTCCCCTGCATGAGATTGATCTTATATCCCGTTGCCTCGCTCAGCGTCTGTTCCTCCCCCTTGTAATCGGTGAAGGTACCCGAGAGCGTCTTGATCTTTTCAAAATTCTTCGCGCCCTCCGAATCCGCCCACAGGGAAAGCAACATCTGATTGCGGTAACCGACCTCGTTCGACCAGATAAAGGGCGTGATATTTTTGGACTTCATCCTGCGCAGCAGCGCCTGGAAATCCTTCCACGTTACGGGGCAGCCGTCGTCATACGTCCCCGTTTTTCCGTCGCGCCCCGCCGATTTTGCGGCTGCGCCCTCTTTGCCGGTCGTCCATGTGATGCCGCTCCCGGAGCCGTCGGATACAGAGATGAAAAGTTCGTTTTCCTCGAAAAGGTCCACGTCGTAGTTGAGCCCCCACACCGAGGAGCCGAACGGCACGGCGTAGTATCTCCCTTCCGCCGTCTTGTAGAAGGAACGGTGTCCCTCGTCCATCTTGGACTCGACGGACTCGCCCGCTTCGCCGAGATCCGCCATGTCCTTGGTGACGGCGTCGGTGATGTCCAGGATCTGTTCGTCCTTGATGTAGTTGTAGTAGGAGCATGCCGTGATATACATATCGTTGAAGTCGGTCGCGATATTGTTCTTCAGCGTCGCATACTCGTACTCGTCCTTCATCGCCGTGATGACGATCTCGTAGTCGGGGTACGCATCCTCGAAGCGCGCCTTGGCATCGTTCAGCCACTCGCTCCCCCAGCCGCCGTTGTACAGCCCGACGTAGAGCTGTGTCTTGTTCGGGTCAAATCTGCGAAACCCGCTGCAGCCGGTGAGCCCGAGCGCGAGGACGGCAGCCGAAAAAAGCGCAACGCCTTTTGTCAAAATTTTCTTCATGTTTCACCTCGTTCAAAAATTCTAGGGAAGGGCGGCGAACTCCGCCCTTCCCCCGCTTTGCCTTACTTGTCCGATTTGCCCGGTTTCGCCGAATGCTTCTTTTTCATCAGCACGATCGTCGTGACAAGCCCGCCGATGACCAGCACGCCCGCCACGCAGCACACCGCGATGACCCATCCGTAGTCGGGCGCGGGACGCTCCGTAACGGTGATCTCCGCCGAGACGGATGCGGGGTTGCCCGCCGTGTCGTTCGTCTCGATGACGATCTTGTACGTCCCCGTCTGCTCCGGACGGAAGGAGAGATCGAAGAGTTCCGTGCGCGTTCCATCAAACTCCAGCCAGATGGTATAGCCAAGCGCCTTGTCCCTGTCGTCCGACACGGTGACGGCGGGCAGGACGAACGTCTCGCCCACGTATGCCGTTCCGGGGACTTCCTCCGCGAAGGAGATGACGGGCGCCGTGACGTCCTTCACCGTGAGCGTGAATTCTTTGACGACAGTCTCCCCGCTGTGGCTCATGGTGTAGCGGACGGTGAAAGTACCCGTCGCGTCGGGCGTGAAGGAGTTGCCCTCTGCCGTAACGGGAGTACCCCCCCCCTGCGGAACGATCTCGATCCTGACCTGCACGCCCGTCACCGAATCGCCGTTGAAGTCGGTGAACGCGGGCGAAGGCAGCGTGTACGCCTTGCCGTATTCCGCATCCGCGAGCGTATCGCTTTCGAACGAGGCGCTCAGCCAGACGCTTCTGACTTCGAACACATAGACGAACGTATCTTCAAGAACGCCGTCGCTGACGGTGAACGTGACATAGTAGGTGCCCGCTTTTTCAGGCGTGAAGGTGAATGTTTCGTCCGTGAAGGTGATGTCCGTGACCTGTTTATCCGCATCCGTCAGCCTTGCCTTGACGGCGGACGACAGATCGACGGGCGCATCGGCGCGCGCATCCGTGGCGCCGAGCTGCGCGATCGTGATCGTCCCGCCCGTCATCGCGCGGTAATACTGCGCGGCGTCGGTCGACTGCTCCATATCCTGCTTGACGTTCCCTTCGGGCGCCGCCGCCTCCCCGAGTTCGGGCGGCGTGTTGTCGACGACCTTGACCGTGCGCACGAATTCCGAGGTATATACCTCCCCGTCCGCCACCAGACGGTAGGAGACGGAGTATCTGATCTTATAGTCCCCGAGCGCGCTCATGTCCGCATCCGGAGACCACGGCGTAAATTCACCGTCGCCGAACGCGTAGTCGATGGTGACCTGAAGCGAAAGCAGTTCCGACTGCGGCTTGCTGACGGTCTGCCCGTCCTCGACGTGTACGTCCGTCACCGCGACGTCCTCCGCGGAGAACCCGATCGTATCGGTGCGGTCGAGCAGCGTCTGCAGATCTTCGGGATCGGCGAGCGCGACGCTCGTGCGCGAGACGGTGAAGGAGATCTCCTTGACGCTCTCCCTGCCCACCTGATCCACCGCCGTAAAGACGAGCATATATTCGCCGACTTCGCCGAACTCATGGGAGAACGTGCCGTTTTCATAGACGAAGCCCGCAACGCTCTCCCCGTCCTTTTTGAGCTGTGCGGTGACGGGGCACAGGCTTCCGTCGTGGTGCAGCTTGGTCGAGGCGGTGACGCTGCCCGTCATGCCGCCGCCAAGGTAGATGACATCCCCTTCGCCCACGCCGCCCGTGAGGTGGAAGTCCACCGCGGGCGCAGCGTCCTTCGCATATACTGTGAGCGGGAATTCGGCGAGGTATGTCTTGCCGCCCTCCTCCACCACATACTGCACGGTATAGCTGCCCGCCTCTCCGGGCGTGAACACGCCGCCGACGACGGGGATCTCCTCATCGCCGAGGAGGACGCGCATACCCGAGCCGACCGAATTGAAATCGGTCTCCGCGCCCGTGAGTCCGCTCACATAGACGGGAGCGGGCAGCCGGTATTCATAGCCCTCGATGCCGTCATACGCGAACGTCGTGCTGAGGCGCTTGGTGAAGCGCTCGCCGTCTACCGTGAGGATCCCGTACTTCGCCGTCTCGCCCTCCGAAACGGTGTCGACCGTGATCTCGAGCGTGACGGTATCCGACGTGAAGCCGCCCCACGCCTCCTGCGAAACGGTGGCGCCGTCCTTGTTGGTTTTCAGCGTGGTATCGTCAAAGTCGCGGACGAGGGACTTTTGCGCCTGTGCGTTGCTGTAATTGTACATCTGCGACGTGTACAGCGCGTTCTCCGTCTTATCGTAATAGAGGCAGACGGAGGAATAGATGTTGGAGCCAGAACTCTCCCCGCCAAGCGTCTGGGACAGCACGGAACCCGTGTCGCCGTCATATTCGTCATTCTCGCGGATGAGCTTGAGCCCGTAGCCCTTCTGATTGTCCCCGGCTGCCAGCAGGCCGCCCATGCCCGTGCTGCCGTAGGGGCCGCTGCCGAGTTTGACCGTAAAGAAGGTATCGGGATCGTTCATGTCGCTGAATTTGAAGGTGATGGAGGTGAAGTCCGCCACGCCGACCTCGTGAGGGATGGCGATGAACTCCAGAAGGACGTCATCCTTGGTGTTGTCGGAAATATCGATGTCCTTTTGGAATACGACGGTGCTTGCAACGCCCGTGCTGACGGTGACGCCGCTATAGAGCGCCGATTTGCCGACGCGGATATTCTCCCAGCCGAACGTGCTTTCCGTTCCCTCAAAGCTATCGGGGGCGGCGATCTTCTCCGCGGACGTGAAATCGGGACGGTACAGCGTCGCGGTGACCTTCGCTGCAAGCGTCTCTTTTGCCGCATCCGAATAGTAGGAAATGGTGTAGGAGCCGTTCTCCCCGGCAAAGCCGCTCCCCTCCGTCCACTTGCCGTCCTGCAAGCCCACGACCTGAACGGGCGTCCCGTCCTCATCGGTGACTTCGATATAGAGGTCCTGCGTGTACTCTTTGTCCGGCGTAATGCCGCTGAGGACGGTGTAGCGGTTCATCGCGGGGATCTGCACCGTGCCCGCCCCGCTGACAGGCCTGCTTCCGAGATAGACGGGGGCGCTGTCCTGCATGAGATCGCCGCTTGCGCCGAGCCCGAAATTGATCCCGTCGATGGAGCGGATCAGATAGCGGGCGCCCTGTTCGCTCAGCGTGTGCGCAGACGCGCTGCCGCCGCGGAACGCACTGCTATAAATGGAAGGTGCGGTGCCGTCATAGGCGAACCAGCCGCGCACCGTGGTGACGGAGAGATACGCCGTCTGCATATCCTTGTCGAAGGCGGCAGTATCGGCGCCCGAAGTCGTCGTGTCCGTCAGATCGCGCACCGTTGTCAGGGTGGCGCCGCTGTCATTTTTGTACGATCCGTTCCGGTCGGCATATGACGACCAGCCGCCGTCGACGAGGACGCGCTTTGTATCGTTGTCGTAATAGATCGACCAGGTCTTGGTATAATCGGATTCCACCTTCCCGTCCAGCATCGTGCCCTGCTCGGGAGGCGCGGCAAACGACTTTGAAGTCGCGGCGTAGTGATATCCCTTATAGGTCTGTCCGCTGCCCCTGGCATAGACGGTCGAATAGGCGCTCGAATTATTCACATTCCAGAACCCGACCAGCACGCTCACATATACGGAGGGATCCTCCGTATCGGTCAAAGTGACGATCAGCGCGTCGAAATCGCGCTTGGAAGCATCCTGCCCGTAGACGGAATAGGAAAAGACGGGCACTTCATCCGAATTGTCCCCGATGTATATGGGATTTTTATAGGTGATCGTCGTGGTCTGGTTGTGGGTGCCATCGGCACTGCCCGACGACGCCGGAGTGACCGCCTTCACCGTTTCGGGATCCTGCGTGACGACAATGTTGTTCTTGCTGAAAGCCGCTGAAAATGCCGCCGTGTTCTCCGTTTCGAACAATGCCTGCACCTGCCCGACAGACGTCACATCCGCCGCCCGCACCGGGAGAGCGGCAGCCGCAAACGCCGTGCAGCCGAACATCGCCGCCGCAAGCAGCGACAATATCGTGACCCTTGCTTTGCTCATACATTCTTCCTCCACAAATTTCTGTAATTTAATCGATACCGATTTAATTACACACCCATCATATCATACAATGCATAGTTTGTCAATACTTTTCAGAAAAATTTCTCCGCCGTAAATGTAATAATCTTTTTACGATTGTGAAATGTCCCCTCTGCCCCGAAGGACAAACAAAAAAAGGCAGCGCGCCGCGGCGCTGCCTTCCGAAACCATATGTTCAGATCAGGGTCTTATTATAATAAAGATTGTAATAGCACAAAAGAGCCGCGTCCGACGCGTTGTCCCCCCGCTGGTTTTTGATGAACCGTATCTGCGTGCGTTCAAACAGGTCGTGCAGGCAGAACCGTTCAAGGTCGCGCAAAAAGATCGCCTTGAATTTTTCATCCGCGACATAGTCGCCGCACAGAACGAGGTAGCGCGGGTCATAGAGCGTGATCACAGCGGAGACGGCATAGGCGATGCAGGCGGCGATCTCCTCCATGAGTTCCGCGGCGACCGCGTCTCCCTGTTCAAACGCCGACACAAAGTCCTCGATCGTGCGGCACGCCCTGCCGCGCTCCTGCATTTCCTTGATAATGTAGCCGTTCCCCACCACCGTCTCGAGGCAGCCCTTCTTCCCGCAGCTGCATTCCTTCGTCTTTCCGAACACGGGCAGGTGCCCCAGTTCCCCGTCGAAGCCGTTGCCCCCTTGGTAGAGGCTGTCCTTGTAAATATAGGCGGACGTACAGCCCGAGCCGATGAAGATGTAGGCGAAGTTCTCGATATTCTTGCCCGCGTTCAGATGATAGGCGATCGCCTTGACGCGCGTCGTGCCGTCCACAAAAACGGGAACACCGTACCTTTTTTCCACCTCTGCCTTGAGCGGAAGCGGAACATCGCTCAAAAGGTTGTTGTAGCGCAGCAGCTCCCCGCTCTCGCTGTTCACGAATCCGGGCGCCGCCAGCCCGATCGCCGTGAGCGTGCGGATGGGAAAGGTCTCCGTCAAGCGGTCGATACAGTAAAAGACGCGCTCCATGAGTTCCTGCGGCGTGACGCGGCGCATCTCGCGCTCCAGCTCGTAGGTGGCGATCACGTCCCCGCAGAAATCGGTGACGACCCCGCTCATGCGCCGCGCCGTGAACTTGACGCCGAGGAATTTTCCGCCGTCCGGATCGAGACGATAGCGGTCGGCGCGCCTGCCGACCTTGGCTTCCTCCTCCGCCTTCGCCCCCGAACAGCGGATGAGCCCCGCCTCCGTGAGATAGTCGATATATTGCAGCACGGCCTCCATCGAGAGCCCCGAGATCTTCTTGATCTCCGTCTTTGAGGCGTCGGGATGCGTCTTTATTGTGTTCAGGACAAGGTTGATGCGCTCCTTTTTCCGCTTCTCCACCATTGACATAGCAATCTCTCCCCCTTCAGACCGAAAGTTTCAGTCCGTCATATGCCGCATGCGCGCCGAACGCAATGCAGATCTCCTCCGTCTCTGCGTGCGGCCGGTGCAGCGACGGTGCCAGATGGGACAGATAGACCTGCGACGAAGGGCCCGTGATCCCGACCGCCGCAAACGACTTCAAAAGCATGCGCACCATCGGAATGGAATTGTGTTCGGATATGCGCAGATCGCCGTCGTAGTCGCCCACCGTCCCGTCGAGGATGAGCAGGTCGAACTGCTGCCTGCGCATTGCACGGAAGGAATCGGTCAGCACCCATGCGCCGTCCAGCCCGTAAAATATCTTCTTCCCCGCGCGTTCAAAGATAAGATGCTGCGGATACGCCGTGTGATTCGCCGCGAGCGGTGTTACCGCGGTCCCGTCCCGCGCGTCATAGCGCTGCCCGATGCGCATACGCACGACTTCGGTATTCGCGATCGGGGCAAACTGTGCGTCCTCCCGTACCCAAAGGCGGAGTTTTTCCTCCTTTGCCGAGGCGATCCGTCCGATGTTTTCCGCGTCGAAATGATCGTCGTGCAGGTGCGTTACAAAGATATCCGTGACCGACGCAAGCGGCGCTCCGGCGATGGCGAGCGAGCCGGGCGTATGCGGGCCGCAGTCCACGAGGATGTGCCCGTTCATGAGAATGCTCGACGACCTGCGTACGTCCTTGTCGAAGCGGTCCTTGCAGTCGCCCTTCAGGCGCGGGCTGAAATCACAGGCGCATGTTCCCAAAAAAATAATTTCAAAAGCTGCCATTTTTTCCGAATCCTGTTGCTTTTTCGCATTATATCATATATAATAGAAAAAAACAAGTAGTCGGTTTCGATTTTATTCATAAACGGAGGAAAAAATTTCCAATGTGCGCCTGTAATAAATCCACCATCGAAAAAATCCAGAATGCCCTTTCCCCCCTCGCCCCGGGTGCGGTCAGATACCGCGGCTATCTTGACGGCATGATCCGCTTTCCCATCGGACACCAGCTGCTCGATGAGGCGACGTGGAAGATGTTCGTCGATCAGTTCCGCCTGCACTCGGACAGCGACAACTGCTGGCGCGGCGAATACTGGGGCAAGATGATGCGCGGCGGCTGCATGACCTACGCCTGCACGAAGGACGGCGCGCTCTACCGCGTTCTGGAAGAGAGCGTGCGAGATCTGCTTTCGACGCAGGACGAACGCGGCAGGATCACCACCTACCCCGCCGAAAAAGAGCTGTGCGGCTGGGATTTGTGGGTGCGCAAATACGTCATGCTCGGGCTTTTGTACTTCTTTGACATCTGCAAAAACAAAAAGCTGAAGGAAAAGATCCTGACCGCGCTGCAGCGCCATGCAGACGCCGTCGTGGAAAAAGTCGGGCCTCGGGAAGGACAGATCCCCGTTCTGGAGACCTCCGCCGTATGGGGCGGCATGAACTCCGCCTCCATCTTGGAGCCCTTCGTCCTGCTCTATGAAAAGACGGGCATGGAGCGCTATCTCGCGTTTGCCCGTTCCATAGCCGACACGGGGCTGTGCAGCGGCATGGATCTCATCGATACCTGTCTCCATCGAAAAGCCTATCCCTATCAGTTCCGCTATACAAAGGCGTATGAGATGATGAGCTGCTTTGAGGGGCTGCTCGAACTCTATCAGGTGACGGGGATCCGCGAATACAGGGATGCCGCCGTCAATTTCGCCGACATGGTCGCGGAGACAGACATCACCATCATCGGCTGCGCGGGCTGTACGCATGAACTGTTCGACCACTCCGCCGTCAGGCAGACGGAGCCATCCGATACCGTCATGCAGGAGACGTGCGTCACCGTCACATGGATGAAGCTCAACTACCGCCTGCTGCTCCTGACGGGCGAGAGCCGCTATGCCGACAGAATCGAGCAGTCCGCGCTCAACGCCATGGCGGGCGCCCTGAATTCCGAACGGCAGACCATGTTCCGCGCCAAGGCGATGGTCTACACAAACGGGGAAGCGGAGAACGTCCCGCACGAGCCCTTCCCGTTCGATAGCTACAGCCCCCTCTTCAACAGCCGCAGGGGCGAAAAGGTGGGCGGATTCAAACGGATGCAGCAGGGACGCTCCTATGGATGCTGCGCGTGCATCGGAAGCGCAGGCACGGCGATCGCGGGATCGTTCGGCGTCCTGTGCGGTGCGGATGCAGTCTGTATCAATCTGTATAACTCCTGCTCCGTGCGGATGCAATTTGACGGTGCGCCCTTCCTGATCGGGATCCATGCCGATCTTTACAAGAACGGGCATGTCCGCATCAGGACAACGGGGAAAGTCCCCGCGCTCAAATTTCGTATCCCCGCGTGGAGCAGGACGTTCCGCATCGCCGTCGACGGAAAAGAGTGCGCGCCCGAGGCAGAAAACGGATATGTCACGCTGTCCGTTCCGGGGCCGCAAAATCAGTTCGATCTCTTCCTGGACGACGCCGTCAAGGTGCATCGGCTGAACGGGAAATTCGCCCTGACAAAGGGTCCTTTCGTTCTTGCCGCCGACAAGCGCCTTCAAAACGACCTCGCCCGCCCCGTGCGGCTGCGCGAAGGCAGACACGGCATACATGCCAAACGCATCCAAAATACGCTCTTTCATGCAAACCTCACGCTGGATATCCCTGTATCGGACGGGAAGCTCATTGTATGCGACTATGCCGAAGCGGGAAAAAATTATGACGAAGAATGCAGCGGAGTATCCGTGTGGATCTCCGAAAAAATATGATCATGATGCTGCACGGAACGCATTTTGATTGTATCTGACCAAGCAAAAGCCGACGGTGCAAGCCCCGCTCATGTTTCATTCTTACGGACAAATCATGAAACTGATCCTTTTCTGTTTCAGGGAAAAGATGGTAGCAGAAAAGCGTCTGCGCCGTCAAGGGAAAAAATCATCGCCGAAAACATTCAGCCGAGCCATGCGCTCGGCTTTTTTCATGCCCTAAACGCAATGATTTTTTCTGCGGCACACGATATGCCGTTTTCTGCCTCCCCCTCTTCCTTGACGGCTTGC
>CAJFMF010000014.1 GCA_904391375.1 Candidatus Gallimonas faecavium
ACACGGTGGGCGGCATGCTGCTCAGCTGCCTGCGCACCATCCCCGAGGACGGCAGCCGTCCCCTGGTCCAGGTCCACGGCCTGGAGCTCCAGGCGGAGAGGGTGGAGGACCACCGCATCCGCTCCGTGCTGGTGCGCAAACTCCCCGACGACACGGAGGACCAACAGGAGAGCGCCTGATGACATCTGCGGCCTCCCCCAGCCCGGGGGAGGCCGCAGATAAAAATCTGAAAAAAAGGATTGATTTTCTTTTGGAGAGGAAGAGTGTCAGAAAAAACCTTAGACGTCAAGGTGAAAATGTTTTCAGGGGCAATAAATCGAGCTTTGTATGTCAGAAAAATATTTGCTTTATCCCTTGACCGGCATTACGATAAAACGGCTTGAAATCTTTATTCACGCAATAGAGAGGCAGGCAAACGAATCGCTTGAAAAAACAATCAAGGAATGTCTGTTTTCGGGATTTCACTTCCCTGTAGACATTATGGCGGGATGTACTCCAAGCTATACCGTTATAACAAATATGGATTTAGACAAAAGTGGTAAAATTAAATTGAAAAACTGATCGTAAATGCGGGATTGAAATTCTCATATAGACGATTCGCGGGATGGGATTCAGGCAGCGTAATAGAGGGCATAACAGCTCTGCGTCGTTTTTGAAAAATCGGGGACTGCGCAAATGATTGCTGTTTTATAGCAATACAGACCCTGTACTTATTTCAAGTTATCGGCTAAAATGAGGACATCGGCGGAAGGCGGAAGACCGCGGTATATTTTCGGCTGATGGAATTGTTGATTCCGTGCGAAAACTGTGAAGAGCAAAAATTTGCTGTTTTGAAGGCTAAAAACCAATTTAAGAGCAAGATTTTACTGTTTTGTAACAATTCCTTACGTTACATTTTGCGAGGGAGCGTGGTATAATTTGCCAAAAGCTTGCGGGAGGTTATTTTCAACATGGCAAAATATGAAGAGATGTCCACGCTTTTGCAGCGCGGTAAGGCGAAAGATCTGGCGGCGCTCGTTTCAGAAGAGCTGGCGGCAGGAACTGCGCCGAAAGACATTCTGACGCACGGGCTGATTGTGGGCATGGGGATCGTCGGAGAAAAATTTAAGAACAACGAGATCTTTGTTCCCGAAGTGCTCATCGCGGCGCGCGCGATGAATGCCGCGCTTGCAGTCCTGAAGCCTGCGCTTGCGGAGGCCGGAGTGGATCCCGTCGGGACAGCGGTTATCTGTACGGTCAAAGGGGATCTGCATGATATCGGGAAGAATCTTGTCAAGATGATGATCGAAGGTACGGGGATCCGCGTGATCGACCTGGGCGTGGACTGCGATGCCGATAAAGTCGTAAAAGCTGTCAAAGAGTACAATGCGGATATCGTCTGTCTGTCGTCTCTTCTTACGACAACGATGATGTATCAGAAAGATATCATCGAAGCGCTGAAAGAGGCGGGGCTGCGAGACAAGGTAAAGGTCATGGTCGGCGGCGCTCCTGTGACGCAGGCATTTGCGGACGAGATCGGGGCGGATGCATATACGCCCGATGCCGCATCGGCGGCGGAAAAGGCGCGTTCCTATTTCGCATGAAATCCGAAAAGACGAAAAGGCAGCGCTTAGGCTGCCTTTCTTTCTTTCAGAAATAAAATACAAGGAAATGAGATTATGGGCAAACAAATTATTTTTGATATTCTTGACCACAAACACGTTGACCGACCCGCATGGGTTCCGTTTGCGGGGATTCATGCAGGAAAGCTGACGGGAGCTTCGGCGATCGAAGTTCTTAAAGACGAGGACAAGCTCTATGAGGCGTTGATGCAGGTAAATAAACTGTACCGCCCCGACGGTCAGCCCGTCCTGTTTGATTTACAGGTGGAGGCGGAGATCCTCGGCTGTGAATTGCAGTGGTCGGAGGATACGCCGCCCACGGTCAAAACGCATCCCTATGACGAAGAGCGTCTCATTCCATGCCGTTGCAAAATGCCTACCAAAGACAGCGGAAGATTGCCTATGATCCTGCGTACCATGGAGCGGATGATAAAAAGCGTAGGGGATACGACCGCACTTTACGGACTGGTATGCGGGCCGTTCACGCTTGCGTCGCATCTGCGCGGGACGGAGATTTTTATCGATATGTTTGATGAACCCGAATATGTGTCCGATCTCATCGCATATTGCGCGGATTTCATCATTGAAGAGGCGAAATTATACGTTGCGGCCGGCATGGATGTCATAGCGGTCGTGGATCCTCTTGTCTCTCAGATCAGTTCCGATCATTTTGAAGAATTTTTGGCGGAGCCTTATACGAAAATCTTTCAGGCAATCAATAAGATGGGGGCATATACCTCTTTCTTTGTCTGCGGAGATGCGACGCGCAACATCGAGAGTATGTGCAAGACCGGACCTGATTCCATTTCCGTGGATGAAAACATTAAAATTTCCGATATTCGTCCCATTACCGAAAAGTACAATGTGGCAGTGGGCGGAAATATTCCCCTGACGACGGTCATGCTGCACGGCTCCCAGCAGGATAACATGAAATATGTCGTGGAACTCATCGAGAGCGTTGAGGATCCGTGCCACAATTTTATCGTATCTCCGGGGTGTGATATGCCCTATGCGACTCCCGTGGAGAACACGATCGGCGTTGCACAGGCGGTGCTTGAATTTGATCAGGTCAAAGAGCTTGTCAAAAATTATGAATCGACCGATTACACAAAAATCCATGTTGATCTTCCCGATTATGCGCATCTGAAAAAACCGCTTCTTGAAGTTTTTACGCTTGATTCGTCCAGCTGTGCGGCATGTGCGTACATGATGGGAATTGCCAACGATGCGAAGGAAAAGTACGGCGACAGGATCGATGTCGTCGAATATAAATTTACGGTAAAAGAAAACATTGCGCGCGTGATAAAGATGGGGGTAAAGCAGCTGCCCAGTATCTATATCAACGGAGAACTCAGATATGCGTCCATTATTCCGGGACTGGATGAGCTGAGTAAGGCGATCGAGGAAAAGTTCTGATGACAAAGGTGTGGTTTGTGCTCGGCTATCTCGGGAGCGGAAAGACGACATTTGTCGGAAAATTTCTCTCCGGGCGCAGGGGAAAGAACGCGGTGCTTGTCAACGATTTCGGGGCGGAGGATGTGGACAGCGTGCTTCTGGAAGGTACTGCCGAGAAAGTAGAGAGCATTTTCAACGGTTCGGTGTTCTGTTCCTGTCGCAGCGAAAACTTTGTCGAGTCCATGCTGCACCTTTCGGAAGGAAAGTTCGACAACGTCGTCGTGGAGACGTCCGGTCTGTCCAATCCGTTTCTGATGCGCAGGCTGTTCAGATATATCAACGATCGCGCCGCAAACCCGTTTGAGTTTGCGGGCGCAATCTGCATTGTCGACGCCGCAAACGTCGAAAAGGTTCTGTACTCGCTCAATGCCGTAAAGATGCAGATTGCGGCGGCGGATGTGATCTTGATCAACAAATCCGATCTGGTGTGTGCGGAAACGCTCTCCCGCGTGGAACGTGCCGTAAGTGAAATTAACGCGGATGCGCCGCGATACTTCACGGTGGGGGCCGAACTCCCCACGGACGACTTCCCCGTCCGGGAACGGGCGCTTCCGCCCTATATCGAAGACATTACCGTTCAGAAGGCGGAAATTGTCTTTCCCGACGGAATTTCTGCGCGGCAGCGGCAAACGCTGTGCGAACAGCTTGCCGTATTTTGCCATCGGATCAAGGGGATTCTCCGATGCGGAAACGGCTATGCCGTCTATGAATTTACGGACGGAAAAGAGCGCTTGACTGCAACCGAGAAAGCTGGAAATTTCCTCATTTTGCTGGCGGCGGGCAAGTTTTCGCTGGCGGGGAAGGCAAAAGAAATATTGCAACGTTCGGGGGTTACATTTACGTTATGCTGATTTCGGATAATGAAAAACGGAGCAGAGAAGAGATTCTTGCGCTTTTGAAAACAGATGTGCATTCCAAGGAGTATTATCGCCTGCTTGCGGCGGCGGAAGAATATGCCCGGGCGACGTTTCAGAGAGGGTATGTGTTCTGCCAGATCGGGCTGGACAGCAATCCCTGTCCCGGGAACTGCGCCTTCTGCTCGATGGCAAAGGATCATTTTTGCGTAGAGAAGCGATTTACCCGCTCGCCGGAGGAGACTGCGGAGGAAATCGTAAAGGCGTATACGCCTCAGGTGAGCGATTTGTTTCTGATGACGACGGAATGCTATGACAGAGAAGTTTTTCTGGAAGTCATCCGAAAAGCGCGGGCGATATTGCCTCAGAAGGTGCGTCTGGTCGTCAATACGGGGGATTTTGATGTTGCGTATGCGCGCAAATTGCGCGAAAGCGGTGCGACGGGCGCATATCACATCGTCCGCCTGCGCGAGGGCGAAGATACGGATATTTCGCCCGGAAAAAGAGAAAAAACGCTGCAGGCGATCGCGGAGGCAGGACTGGAACTCTATTATTGTGTCGAACCGATCGGGCCCGAACATACCTATGAGGAAATTGCTGCGGAGATTTTGCGCGCACGTCAGCTGCAGGTTCGGTACATGGCGGTGATGCGTCGCGTCGGCGTGCGGGGTACGCGCAAAGAACACGCTGGCACGATCTCTTCCCGCGAACTTGCGAAAATCGCGGCGGTTGCAATGCTTGCCGTTCGGCCTGCGGTGTCCATGAATGTACACGAAGTCAATCCCGTGGCAATGCTCGCCGGCGTCAATCAGCTGTATGCCGAATACGGGGTCAATCCCCGTGACTGTGCGGCGGAGACATCGCACAACCGCGGATATTCCGTTGAGGCGTGTGTGGATCTTCTTGCGGAAAACGGATGGGAAGTGCCATGCAACTGAGAGTATTGTCCGGAACGGATGTCAGAACGTATTCCTGTGAAGGCGGCGAAAATCTGCTGACTTTTTTGCAGGGAAAAGGATATGCGATCGCCGCAAACTGCGGCGGAAACGGGAAGTGCGGCAAGTGCAAAGTACGCGTTTTGGAAGGCGGGGTTGAGGGACAGGAAAACGGATATGCGTATGCCTGTCTGGCGCATATTTCCCGCGACGCATATGTGGAAGTTTTTGAGACAAAAGGAAGCGGACTTACGCGTTCTTTCGTGCAGGACTCAAAGACGGACGGCGAAGAGGGGTACGGCGTGGCATTGGATATCGGCACTACAACGCTTGCGTATTCCCTCGTGAACCTCAAAACGGGCGAAGAGACCGACCGTTTCGGCGTACTCAATCATCAGGGTGCATACGGGGCGGACGTACTCAGCCGTATTGCTGCCGCCGATCAGGGCAAAGCACAATCGTTGCAGGAAAGCATTCTTTCCCAGACGCGCGAAGCGCTTTCCCGGTTTCGCGCAAAAATTCCGGACGGACGGGTGCGCAGGCTTACGGTCTGCGGGAACACCACCATGCTCCATTTTTTTATGGGCGCAGACGTGAGCGGGATTGGTCGGTATCCCTTTACCGCATCTTTTCTGGATACGCAGCGTTTTTCCGGGACACAGTTAAATCTGGAAGCGGAGGAAGTGGTATTGCTGCCCTCCTTATCCGCATATTTCGGTGCAGACGCCGTAATCGGCGGTGTCGTCGTGAATCTTCGGAAAGAAACGAGCCTGCTCGCGGATATCGGGACAAACGGCGAAATGCTGCTCCATGTCAACAAAAAAATGTATGCCGCTTCTACCGCGGCGGGGCCCTGCTTTGAAGGCGCGAACATCGAATGCGGCATTGGCGGCGTAAACGGAGCGATCGACAGCGTTTTTGAGCGGGACGGAAAGATCTGTTATACGGTAATCGGCGGCGGGAAAGCCGAGGGAATCTGCGGGGCAGGACTTGTCGATGCGGTCGCGCTGATGCTGAAAAAGGGCATCATCGACGAAACGGGTGCCTTCACCGCACAGGAGCAGAGGTTTTATATCAGCGATGAAATATACATCTCTCAGGCGGACATCCGCAATTTTCAGTTGGCCAAAAGCGCGATATGCGCCGGAATGCGCGCATTGATCTCTGCGGCGGGGATACAGGCTCATGAATTGAAGAGGGTCTATATCGCCGGAGGCCTGGGATTTTATCTGAACTTCAGAAATGCGGTTGCGGTGGGCCTGTTCCCTCCCGAATTGGAGAGCAAACTCACCGTCGTCGGCAATACGGCGCTTGCGGGGGCCAAACAATGTCTGTGCAGGCGTGATACGATCTCGCAGGCGGAAAAAATCGCCCGTGAGACAGAGTATCTTGACCTCGCGACGTCTGACGTGTTTATGGACCCATACGTCGAAAATATGTATTTCGGAGAATGATATGAGAGCTTCCACGAAAGCGATACTGGATGTCGCAGGGGATAAAATTTGGCAATATGCCGAGCTGAATACGGAGGACGTCGAGTTCTCGGAGGAAGTCGTCGCCGCCTGTCGCGCAAATTATTGCGGAAACTATAACAAATCGTGGAGATGTCCGCCCAACGTCGGGACGCTTGACGAACTGAAGGCAAAATATACGCAATATCTGCAGGCGTTTGTGTTTACGACGAAGCACGCAATTGAGGACAGTTTTGACATCGAGGGGATGTTTGAGGCGAGGGTGGAACACGATAAAGTGGAAGATCTGATTCGTCCCGTTCTTCCCGCGGGGAGTCAGGTATTGGGTGCGGGCGGGTGCAATGTCTGCAAGAAGTGCGCCTTTCCCGAACCGTGCCGTTTTCCCGAAAAGGCAAAGACATCGGTGGAGGCCTGCGGAATTAACGTAGTTTCTCTTGCAAAAACCGCAAAAATAAATTATACTAATGGAGAAAATACCGTTACCTATTTTACATTGGTGTTTCTTGGCGGAAGTGAATGAACCTTGGCGAAACCAGATTAAGTGACATTATCAGTTTCAATCAACTGGAAAAGCTGTTGAAAAACTACTCCCTTACGAGCGGGTTGGACGTTGCGCTGTATGATCCGGACGGGGAGGAACAGCTCTGTGTGCGCAGTCCCGGCTGTATCTGCAAATTCGGCAAGGGAAATTTCTCCTGCCGTGAAAGCATTGTTTACAGCGGGAAAAAATCGGAAGAACTTCATTCCGCTTATATCTATGAGACGCCTTGCGGTCTGATCATGTGCATTACCGCGCTGGTTTTTGAGGGGGAAACGCTGGGGTATATAACGACCGGTCCGGTGGTGCTTTGGGAAAAAGACGAATTTTTTATGGAAGAGTTCCGTAAAAATTGTATGAAAGTAGGATTTGACTACCGCGGAAAGTCGTTCGATCCCTCTTCGATCCGCCAGATCGATTGCAGGAGCATGACGAGCGTTTCCGAAACGCTCACGATGCTCCTCAATTATATGCTTCAGGAGGAAAAGAAGTACATCCGTCAGAGACTGGAAATATCACGGCTGAACATCGAGCGCCTCCGTGCGGCCAAGGAAATGCAGATCCGTCAGGCTCAGCCGCGCTATAACAAATATCCCATCGAATTGGAAAAGGAACTCATCTCCTATGTTCAGATGGGGGACAAAAATCAGGCAACGCTCATCATCAATAAATTCCTGAACGAGATCTTTTCCTTTGCAAGCGGAGATCTGGAAATTGTCAAGGCAAAGCTGTATGAATTTACGGCGTTTCTATCGCGGAGCGCGGTCGAGGCGGGCGCACCTGTGTCCGCGTTGACGGCGGTCATCAAGAAGAGTTCCCATCTGTTGTTGGAAAACGCCGATTTTTCGGACATCTGCCGTGAAACGGTAGAGGTCTTGGATGGCTTTCTCGAAGCCGTATATCAGAGCCGTGGGAAAAAGAATGCGAGCGGACACCTTTATAAGGCGATCCAGTACATCAACGAGCATTATTTTGAGGACATCGATCTCACCAAACTTGCACAGCATGTCTTTGTCAGCACCTATTATTTAAGTCATCTGTTCCGAAGAGAGATGGGCGTGACGTTCAGCGATTATCTCATCAAGGTGCGTGTAGGCCGTGCGAAAGAACTTCTGATGGAAGGACGGTCGGTCGAGGAAGTCTGCGAGCGGGTGGGGTATAACGACAGCAACTATTTCATCAAGATCTTCAAAAAATATGTGGGCGTAACGCCTTCCAAATACAGAAAAAGCGTCCTGTAAAACAACAACGAAGAAGCCATTGCAGCGAACATAGAAAAGAGCTCCGCGCGGATAAAATCCGCGCGGAGCTCTTCCTGTTTTCTGCGTCTGAAAGGAAGACGTCGTTTTTTTGATTTATATGTCCTCTGTGGGATCCTCTAATTCTTCAAAAAAAGTCTGCACTTTCTGGTCAAAAAGCATGGTATATTCCGACTCTTTTTGCTGTTTGCGATATTCCGAAGGAGACATCCCTGTAAATGCAGAAAAAACCTTACAGAAATGCTGACGGTTGTTGAATCCGATTTCCGCTCCGATGTTGACGATAGGCTGAGAGGTCTTGAGAAGAAGCTGTTTGGCCTTTTCGATTCGCACTTGATTTCTCCGTGAGTATCTCTCTAACGTTGCCCGCGTCATTGGAGAGGGGATCCCCGTCCTCGGGTATCAGTATTGGTCTTTGCTCGATAACTTCGAATGGGCAGAGGGGTATGCTCCTCGCTTCGGGATAGTTCATGTCGATTATAAAACGCAGATCCGCACGCCGAAGGATTCGGCATACTTCTATTCGGAGGTGATTCGCTCGAACGGCGAAAAACTGACGTAATCCCAAAGCGCTGAGCAGATGCGGAACAAAGACAAAGCGCCGGACATAGCGGAGAACTCGGCGGAATTTTCGCCCTTTTACGCCCATCAGGACAAAATCGGACGGCGTTCGGGTACATGAAGGCGCAGACAGACAGTCTTTTGCTGCGGGTGGGCTCTTTTGCGGGGCGCACACTTTCGGGACGGACGGCAAAGGAGCGAGTACGATACGACGGAATCGGGTTTTCCGCAAATCGTACAGGACGGCGAATATCACACGCCTGTATGCGCTTTTCGCAAGGTCGGACCATAAGAGGCGGATACGTATGGACGGAAAGACGGGGCATGGCAAACTTGACCCGTCTTTTGTGTTTTGCAAGATTCTTGCAGAATATACAGCTGTTTTTGCGGATTTTTTGCAATTTGTATTTCCTCTGTTGCGGACGCCGTGTGATTTTTTGACTGTTTAAGCCCTTTTTGGCGGTAAGCGGGAGAGCGCTTGCAATTTCGGACGCAATATACCATAATATAGTCAAAGAAAAAACGTCACGGCGGGAGAAAACGTTCGGAAAAACGGAAGTTCGGAGAACTTGTTCGTCGGGAACCGCAAGGGCAAGGAAATTCAATCGGACGAAGAAGACGCAGGCGGTACCGATCGGTTCGGCCGTCGGCGAGGGAGCCTTTTCGCAGGGACATCGGACGAATCTCTGCCCGAAAACAGGAATATGGACGAGAAAAGCGCAGAAAAGACAAGGGAACCCAAGAAACGGGGATTGGGAAAAGGCGCGGGCGAGACGATCACCTGCCGCCTCGGAGAGGAGGCGGCCGACGCGGCGTTTTGTGCGGAGCATCGGCATCTGTACCATCGGATCTGTCGGCTTGCGGACAACGTGGCGGGATACTTCCTGCGCGGGGATGCACACATTCTCATCGTGTCGGGCGCGCCGCGGGAAGGGGTGCCGCGGTTTGTTGCGGTGACCTTCGATGCCCGTGCCGACCGCGTCTATGAGGCACAGACGGAGCGAGCGATCGCAAAAAATCGCTTTGCGCGCGAGTTGCCCAAGCCGAAGTTTGCCGTGCGCCTGGAGACGGAGTTCGCGGACGGCGGGCGGGAGACCTTTGTGTTTGATTTCGGAGCATATTCCGATGCGGCGATCGAGGCGTTTTGCGAGCAGGTCTGCACCTGTGCGCGGATGCGGTTCCGCCATCGCTTTTCCCCGCGCGATTGAAGTCCGCGCGCAGAAGACGTTTCCGATTTGCTGCCGCGCCGAGAAACCGCGCGGCAAGAAAATAAGCCCCGAGAAACCGCGCCCCGAAAAGCCGCGCGGCAGGAGGAAAAGACGCTTGTTCGGGGAAGAAAACCCGCTCTGAAAGGGGCGGAAAAAGCGGGCAGGCGCGCTGCCTTTCGGGGACAGGGCGAGAAAGGGCGAATCGGGCGAAAAATTGCAAATGACGAAACAAAACGCGCAAATAATCATTCATTATGATGAACAGACATGAAAAAAATGCGGAATTTGTACGAATTTTCTTGCAAACAGGACGTTTCAAAGGTTTGACAATGAAGAAATGCAGTACTATAATAAGTGCGCTCGCGGCGGGGGGTACGCCGCAGGAGGAAGCATGACAAAAAAACAACTCGGCATTTTTCTGACAGTCGTCGTTTTGCTTTTGGCCGCGCTCATCGTGGGCATTGTGCTGACCGACGGACTCTATGAAAAGAATGTCAACATTCAGGAATCCATGCAGGATGCGGTTCTGCATGAGGGGGACAAGGTCTGGTTCTTCGGAATGCAGGTCAATCCCGGACTCATCTCCGCATACCTCGTCACCGCCGTCATCTTGATCTTTGCGGCGATCGTGCGCATTGCCGTCATTCCGCGCTTCAAGATCATCCCCGGAAAATTCCAGCTCGTCCTGGAGGAAGCCGTCGGAATGTTCGACGGCATGGCGAAGAACAACAGCCCGCACAGGAACAAGTTCCTCGGCGCCTACATCTTTGCGGCGGCGGCCTATATCTTTGTCGGGACGCTCTTCGAGCTCGTCGGCTTCCCGTGGCAGTCCGTGGCGGAAAAGAGCGTCACGCTGCCTGCGCCGCTCTCCGACATCAACGGGGCAATCTCCCTCGGCTGTCTGTCCTATCTCGTGATCCTGGCGGGAGGCATCCTCTCCACCCACGTCCGCGGACTCGGGCGCACGCTCAAGGAATTTTCGCTACCCATCTCGATGAGCTTCCGTCTCTTCGGCGCACTTCTGAGCGGACTGCTCGTGAGCGAGCTCGTCTACTCCTATATGACGCTCTCCTTTGTTCTGCCCGTCCTGGTCGGTGTCCTGTTCACCGTCATGCACGCGCTGGTGCAGGCATACGTCCTTGCCACGCTGACGGCGCTCATCTACGGAGAAGTCACGGAACCCTATGTCAAAAAATCCAAGGTACGTTCCAAGGAAAACAATAAACAAACCAAACCTGAGGTGAATGTATGAAAACGAATACCCGCAGCAAATTGTTTCTCATGATCGGAATGATCGTTGCCCTTGTCCTGGCAGCGATGGTCGTCGTCGGCCTGTGCGAGAACGGCTCGACGCCTGCCTACGCGGAGACCGAGACGGTCGCCGCGGCAGATGAGACGATCGCCGAGGCGCCCGTTGCCGCCGCCGAGACCGCCGAAGCCGATTCCACGGGCTGGAAGGCCATTGCGGCCGGCATTGCGATCGGCCTTGCCGCCGCGGCAGGTGCGATCGGCATGGGCATCGCCATTGCAAAGACCAACGAATCCATCGCGCGTCAGCCGGAGGCCGACGGGAAACTGCGTTCCACGTTCATGCTCGGCCTCATTTTCATCGAGACCGCCATCATCTATGCGCTGGTCGTTGCGATCCTGATCATCTTTGTACTCTGATAGGAGGCAGCTATGCCTTTGAACATCGATTGGCAGCAGATCCTGCTGCATCTTCTCAACTTTGTCATCCTGTTTGCGGGGCTTTGGCTTCTGCTCTATAAGCCTGTGAAGAAGTTCATGAACGGGCGCAGGGAGAAGTATGAGAAGATGGACGCCGACGCGCAGCAAAAGAGCGCCGAGGCGGAAGAAAAGCGTGCCGAATATGAACAGAAACTTGCGTCGGCGGATGCGGAGATCGAAGAAAAGCGCGCCGCTGCCCGCAAGGAGCTGGACAACTACGAGAATATGCGCAAGAGCGCCGCGGAAGAGGAGGCATCTGCCATCGTCAGCACCGCGCGCGAAAACGCCGCGCGCGAGAAGGAACGCGCCGTCTCCGATGCCCGCAGCGAGATCGCAGGGCTGGTGACGGAGGCGACGGAAAAGCTCGTCCTCAAGGAGAGCACATCCGAAGCGTACGATGAATTCCTCGATGCCGCCGAGAAATCGGCCTCCGAGAAGAACGGAGGGAAGGCATGACGACGCGCCGCGCAATTTTATACGCCGCCGTAGCGCCCGATGAACAGCAGAGGGCGCGCTTTGCGGCGTTTCTCAAGAAAAAGTACGGCGAGGAGATCGACCTGGAGTTCCGCGAGAGCGCACTCTTTCCGGGCGGATTCCGTCTCGAAGTCGGTTCAGAGATCTACGACTGGAGCGTCAACGGCCGGTTCCGTCAGCTGCGTGACACGCTCACGCAGGTCGCGGGCGAAGAGGGGAGTATCATTCCCCTCATGCGGGAGACCTTAAAGCGCTGGACGCCCAAGGCCATTGCGGAAGAAGTCGGCACGGTGCAGGCCGTCGGGGACGGCATCGCCGTGACGGACGGACTTGCCAATGCCGAATACGGCGAGATCCTGCTCTTTGCGGACGGCGTGCGCGGCATGGTGCAGACGCTCAACCGCGACAGCGTCGGCTGTATTCTGTTCGGGGACGACGGCGCCGTCGAAGAGGGAAGCACCGTCCGCCGCACCAAGAAGCGCGCGGGCGTTCCCGTCGGCGAGCGGTTCCTGGGACGCGTCGTCAACGCGCTGGGCGATCCCATCGACGGAAAGGGCCCGATCGAGGCGGACGGATATCGTCCCATCGAGGCGCCCGCTCCCTCCATCGTTGACCGTCAGCCCGTCAACCGTCCTCTGGAGACGGGACTTCTCGCCATCGACAGCATGTTCCCCATCGGCCGCGGTCAGCGTGAGCTGATCATCGGCGACCGCCAGACCGGAAAGACGGCAATCGCCATCGACACCATCCTCAATCAGAAGGGGAAGGGCGTCGTCTGTATTTATGTCGCGATCGGCCAGAAAGAGAGCTCGGTTGCGCGTCTCGTCGAGACGCTCAGAAAGCGCGGCGCGCTCGACTACTGCATCATCGTCAACGCGTCGGCGGGAGAATCCGCTTCGATGCAGTACATTGCGCCCTATGCGGGTTGCGCGATCGGCGAATATTTCATGGAGCGCGGCAAGGACGTGCTCATCGTCTACGACGACTTGTCCAAGCACGCGGTGGCGTACCGTGCGCTCAGCCTTCTTCTGGGACGTTCCCCCGGCCGTGAGGCCTATCCCGGCGACGTGTTCTATCTGCACTCCCGTCTGTTGGAGCGCGCGGCGCATCTCTCGGAAGAGCGCGGCGGCGGTTCCATGACGGCACTTCCCGTCGTCGAGACGCAGGGGGGCGACGTCTCCGCCTATATCCCGACCAACATCATCTCCATCACGGACGGACAGATCTTCCTGGAGAGCTCGCTCTTCTTCGCGGGACAGCGTCCCGCCGTCAACGTTGGACTTTCCGTCTCGCGTGTGGGTGGCGCCGCACAGACCAAGGCCGTCAAGAAGGCGGCGGGCGCCATCCGTCTCGACCTTGCGCAGTACCGCGAGATCGAAGTGTTTACCCAGTTCGCGAGCGACCTCGATGACGCGACGCGCCGTCAGCTCGTCTACGGACAGGGCCTGATGCGCCTTCTGCGTCAGCCGCAGTTCCATCCCATGCAGCGCGAACAGCAGGTCATCACGCTGGTCGCGGCATTGCACCACGTCATGCAGGACGTCCCGCTCGAAAAGATCGCCGCGTTTGAACAGGAGCTGCTCGGCTGGTTTGAACAGAACAGCCCCGAGCTCTGCACCCGCATCCGCACGACGGGAGTGCTCTCCGACGAGGATAAGACGTTCATCGAGACGCAGGCCGAGGCATTCATGCACCGCTATCTGGGTACGGCGGCGGCCGGGGCGCAGGTATGACGGGCGTCAAGGATATCCGCAGCCGTATGGCGGGCGTGCGGGATACGCAGAAGATCACCAACGCGATGTACCTCATTGCGTCGGCGAAGCTGCGCAAGGCACGGGAAGACCTCAGCCGTACGCGGCCCTACTTTCAGGCGCTGCAGGCGGAGATCAAGCGTATTTTCCGTACGGACGCGCGCGTGGAGAACCGCTATTTCTATCCGCCGGCAGGAGAGCCCAAGCTCGAAGGAACGGTCGGCTGTCTTGTGGTTACGGCGGACAAGGGCCTTGCGGGAGCGTATAACCAGAATGTCATCAAGACGACGCAGGAACTGGGCAAGCAGTTCGGCGGGAATGTCGGATTTTTCGTCGTCGGCGAGTACGGCAGACAGTACTGCCTGCGCCACGACGTGCCGGTGCAGAAGAGCTTTCTCTATACGGCGCAGAATCCCACCATGCAGCGTGCGCGGGAGATCGCCACGGTGCTGCTGGAGGCGTACGACACGGGGCGGCTGAAGAAGATCTTCATCGTCTACACCGACCTCGGAAACGCGCTGGATGCGCAGGTGCGCGTGACGCGTCTGCTGCCGTTCCACCGCGCCGACTTCCTGACGCACGGGGACGAGAAAAAGCATGCGCCGTTTGAGTTCCTTCCCTCGGTGGGAGAGGTGCTCGACAATATCATCCCCAGCTATCTTGCGGGCTATATTTACAGCGCGCTCGTGGACAGTTTCTGCTGCGAGCAGAACGCCCGCATGACGGCAATGGATGCGGCAAACCGAAACGCACAGAAGATCCTCGATGAATTGCAGATGCGTTTCAATCATGTGCGGCAGGGCGCGATCACGCAGGAGATCACGGAGATCTCGGCGGGCGCTCAGGCACAGCGAAGTGAGGAGGATGGAATTTGAGTACGGGAACCATTGTGCGCGTCGCGGGCTCGGTCGTGGACGTCGCATTTGAAAAAGGGCAGCTCCCCCGCCTTCGGGAGGCGCTGCGCGTCGAAGTGAACGGCAAGACGCTCGTCATGGAAGTCGCGCGCCACGTCGAAGGCAATGCGGCGCGCTGCATCATGCTCTCGGGCAGCGAGGGGCTTGCGCGCGGCATGCAGGTCATTGCGGACGGACACGGCATCACCGTCCCCGTCGGAACCTGCACGCTCGGCAGAATGTTCAACGTCTTAGGCGAGCCCATCGACGGAGGCGAACCGGTCAAGGCGGAAGAAAAGTGGGAGATCCACCGTCAGGCGCCTTCCTTTGTCGAGCAGTCTCCCGCCGTGGAGATCCTCGAAACGGGCATCAAGGTCGTCGACCTTCTGGAACCCTATTCCAAGGGCGGTAAGATCGGTCTGTTCGGCGGCGCAGGCGTCGGCAAGACGGTGCTCATTCAGGAACTCATTCACAACATCGCCACCGAGCACGGCGGATATTCCATCTTCACGGGCGTCGGCGAACGCAGCCGTGAGGGAAACGACCTCTGGATGGAGATGCACGAGAGCGGCGTCCATGAAAAGACCGCGCTCGTGTTCGGACAGATGAACGAGGCGCCCGGCGTGCGTATGCGCGTCGCGCTCACGGGCCTGACGATGGCGGAGTACTTCCGCGACCGCGAAAACAAGGACGTCCTTCTCTTCATCGATAACATCTTCCGTTTCGTGCAGGCGGGCAGCGAGGTCTCGACGCTGCTCGGGCGTATGCCCTCCGCCGTCGGCTATCAGCCCACGCTTGCCCAGGAGATGGGCGCTCTGCAGGAGCGCATCGCCTCGACGCGGAACGGCTCGGTCACGAGCGTGCAGGCGGTCTACGTTCCTGCGGACGACCTGACCGACCCCGCACCTGCGACCACCTTCTCGCACCTCGACGCGACGACCGTCTTAAGCCGTAAGATCGCCGAGCAGGGCATCTATCCCGCCGTCGATCCGCTTGAATCCACGTCGCGTATCCTCGAAGCGGACGTCGTGGGCGAAGAGCATTACCGCATCGCCCGCCGCGTGCAGGAGATCCTTCAGAAGTACCGCGAATTGCAGGACATCATCGCCATTCTCGGCATGGACGAACTCTCCGAAGAGGACAAGATCACCGTCTACCGTGCAAGAAAGCTGCAGCGTTTCCTGTCGCAGCCCATGCACGTCGCCGAGAAGTTCACGGGCATTCCGGGCGTCTACGTCCCGCTGAAGGAGACGCTGCGCGGCTTCCGCGCGATCGTCGAAGGCGAAGTGGACGACCTCCCCGAAGCGGCGTTCTTCAACGTGGGAACGCTGGACGACGTGCGCGCCAAGGCGGAAAAGATCAAGGCGGGGGAGCTGTAATATGTTTCCTCTGCACGTTCTTGCCGCCGATCAGCCCTTTTATGAGGGCGATTGCGAATCGCTCGTCGTGCCTACGCTGGACGGCCAGTACGGCGTGCTCGCAGGGCATTGCGACATCATTCTCGCGATTGTCCCCGGGACGCTGACCTATCGCACGCCGGACGGAACGGAACACGCCGCCGCTGTCGCCGCCGGGATCATGAAGGTGGAGGAAGGAGAGGTGCTCGTTCTTGTGGACTCTGCCGTACGGCCGGAGGACATCGATGAAATGCGCCAGCGCCGTGCCGCCGACGAGGCCAAAGAGGCGCTCTTGCAGAAGAAGAGCATCGAAGAGCATCATGCCGCTCAGGCACGGCTCGCCCGTGCGCTTGCGCGGCTCAATGTCAAGAACAAGTATTCGAGCGATTGAAGCGCGGATTTTCATAAAAACCGACCAAACGAGCGCGCCGCAGGGCGCGCTCGTTTTTGAATTGTTTTTGAAATATTTCGGTAAAATCCTTGAAAACGCGGAAAAGATATAGTATAATTTCGGGTGAAACGAATTGACGGAGGAAAGGTATGTTTTCCGAACGGGAAGGAATGCTGTATTTTACGCGCCGCGGCGAGACGCTGCGCATCTTTGCACAGGGACAGGACGCTCTGCGCGTGCAGGCGACCATGCTGCCTGCTTTTGCGCCGACGGACTGGGCGTTGGAGGGCGCAAAACATCTTCCCGCGCACATCGAGATCGGGGAAGAGGCCCGCATCGAGAACGGGCGGATGGCGGCGACGGTGGACCGTCTCGGAAAGATCCGTCTCTTTGCGGACGGGAAGCTCGTTCTGGAAGAATACTATCGCTGTTACGAATACGACACGCCGCACACGCCTTCGCTGCGCGTTGTTGCGCGTGAATTCCGTCCCACGCCGGGCGGAGACTATGCGCTCACCGTGCGCTTTGAGCCGCAGGAGGAAAAGCTCTTCGGCATGGGGCAGTATCAGCAGGATTGCCTCGATCTCAAGGGCTGTACGCTCGAACTCGCCCAGCGCAATTCGCAGGCGAGCGTGCCGCTGCTCATCTCCTCTGCGGGATACGGGTTCTTCTGGAACAACCCCGCCGTCGGCAAGGCGACGTTTGCCAGGAATGTCACGGAGTGGCACGCGGACAGCACAAGACAGCTCGATTACTGGGTGACGGCGGGCACGCCGCGGGAGATCCTGCGCAACTATACCGCGCTTGCGGGGCGTGCGCCCGAATTTCCCGAAAACGCGCTCGGACTCTGGCAATGCAAACTGCGTTACCGCACGCAGGAAGAGGTGCTCGACGTCGCGCGCGAATACCATCGGCGCGGCATTCCGCTGGACGTCATCGTCATCGACTTCTTCCATTGGACGCGCCAGGGCGAGTGGAAATTCGATAAGATCTACTGGCCCGATCCCGCGGCGATGGTCAAAGAGCTCGCCTCGTACGGGACGCGCTGCATGGTCTCGATCTGGCCGACGGTGGACAAGAAGAGCGAAAACTTTTCGGAGATGCTCGACAAGGGCCTGCTCATCCGTCCCGAGCGCGGCAGTCAGTGCTTCGACTTTCTGGGCGATTCGTACATCTACGACGCCACCAATCCCGAAGCGCGCCGCTATCTCTGGGAAAAGTGCCGTGCCAACTACTACAAGGACGGCATCGATATGTTCTGGCTGGACGAGGCGGAGCCGGAGTACGCGGCATACGACTTTGACAACTACCGCTACTATTTGGGGACCGATCTTCAGGTAGGAAATCTCTATCCCGTCATGCACGCGCGGGCCTTCTTTGAGGGACAGCGCGCCGCGGGGCAGACGGACATCTGCAATCTCATCCGCTGTGTGTGGGCGGGCAGTCAGAAATACGGCGCCGTACTGTGGTCGGGTGACATAAAGGGGAACTTCCCCGCCCTGCGCGACCAGTTCGCGGCGGGCCTGAACGTGGGGCTTGCGGGGATTCCCTGGTGGACGACGGACATCGGCGGATTTTTTGCCAACGTCAAGGAGCCGCAGTATCGGGAGCTGTTGCTGCGCTGGTTCGAGTGGGCGACCTTCTGTCCCGTCCTGCGCATGCACGGCGACAAGGGGCCTTGGGTGGACGAGCCGCTTGACGATCGGGAATGGGGCGGCGGCTTCTGCCATGAAGGGCTTCCCAACGAGCTCTGGAGCTTCGGCGAGGACGTCTGCGAGATTCTGACGAGCTATGTACAGCTCCGCGAACGCATGAAGCCCTATCTCAAGGAGGTCATGCGCGAGGCGAGCGAAAACGGTTCGCCCGTCATGCGCGCCATGTTCTACGAGTTCCCCGAGGACGAGACATGCTGGTCGGCGGACGAACAGTATATGCTGGGCAGCAAGTACCTCGTTGCGCCCGTCCTCTACGAGGGCATGACCAAGCGCGACGTCTATCTGCCTTCCGGAAGCTGGCGCGACCTCAATTCCGGAAACGTGCTCGAGGGCGGGAAATGGATCACCGTGAACGCCCCCGTCGAAGTCATCCCCGTCTTTGAAAAACTCTGATTGCATTTGAAACATCAAAAAGGGGTATGTCTGCGGACATACCCCGATCTGTTTCGAGCATTTTTTCATCTGCGGCCGCGCGCATTGTTCAGTCGGCGGTGCCGTACACGCCTGCGGCGGTGCGGCCTGCGACATTTCAGACGGACGGCGTTGTGCGCCTGCGCGACATTTTGCAGACGTACGGCGCTGTGCGCCCGCGCGATACTTTTTTAACGCCTTTTGTCGATGGCGCTCGGGACGTCGGCGGGGGTTTCGGCGATGAGGTCGGCGCCCGCGTCGAGCAGTTCTTCGCGGCTGCCGAAGCCGTACAGGACGCCGAGACTGTGCAAACCGTTTGCCTTGGCGCCGAGGATGTCATGTTTGCGGTCGCCGATCATCATAGTATTTTCGGAAGGAACGGAGAAGCGCGCAAGGCAGTAGGCGATGACGTCGGCTTTCTTGGTGCGCGTCTCGTCCATCGTCGCGCCGGCGATGCCGTCGAAGTAGTCGGCGAGGGCAAAGCGGGAGAGAATCTTCTCCGCAAAGAATTCCGGTTTGGACGTGGCGACGAAGAGCTTTTTCCCGCGCGCGCAGAGCGCTGCGAGCATATCGGCGACGCCGGGATAGGGAATGTTTTCGTACCAGCCTCTGTCGGCGTAGTATTCGCGGAAATCCTCTACGGCGGCGAGGGCCTCTTCGCGGGTCATATGACAGAATTCCATGAAGGAGTCGGGCAGGGGCGGGCCTATGAAGGATGTAAGGCTTTTTCGGTCGTGAATGCGGATGCCCCGCTTTTCCAGCGCATGACAGACGGCGTTGGAGATGCCTTCAAACGGGTTTGTGAGCGTCCCGTCCAGATCAAAGAGCAGATGGGTAAACATATACCGTCATTATAAAATATTTTTCGGCTTCTGTCAATCAAAGCAAAGGAGGGGCGAATGTCCGCAGCGGCATCACGGGAAAAGAAGAGAACATGTGCGCTTCCGCACATGAATTTTCGGCCCGCACTGGTTGCGGCGATGGGAATGCTCGCGGGACTGTCGCTCTACGGATTTTTCGCGTTCGGCGAGGGCAGCCCGGCCGGGTTTGCCGTGTTCGTCCTGTTTCTCCTTCTCCTGCTCCCGCCCTTTTCCCTTCGGCGCACGGCGGCGGCACTCGGAATCTTTTTGTGTTTTGCGCTGCTCGGAACGGGGCTTGTCCATTTTGCCGCGCGCGACTATGCCGCGGGCAGGGCGGAGGGAGAATACACCGTCTCGGGGACGGTGGAATCCGCCGCGGTGCGAAACGGCTTTGCCTCCGTCACGCTCTCGGCGCTGTATTTCGACGGCGAACGCACGACGGGGAAGATGGATCTCACGCTTCCCGGAGAAGGGGTGCGGGCGGGCGATGTCATTGTTTTCACGACAACGGTGACGCGGAATGCGTCCTTGTCGGGCGGAGACCGCTATGCGCGCAGCGATTTTGCCGCGGGGACGAAGTATGCCGCGTCGCCGTCGGAATATCTTGTCACGGGCAGGACGTGGAATGTCTTTTTGCGGCTCAACGGGGCGCTCTATGACCGTCTGCAGGCGGGAATGGAGCAGGACACCGCCAACTTCGCATACGCGCTTCTGACGGGGAACATGCGCGTGCTGGACGCGGGCTTTGCCGAGGAGGCGCGCACGGGCGGCATTGCCCATGTGTTTGCCGTCTCGGGTCTGCACATCGGAATGCTCTACGGCGCCGTGGTGCTTCTTCTGCGGCGTTGGTGCGGAAGATGGGCGGCTCTTCCCGCAATTCTCCTCGCGACGGGGTATGCCTCGATGTGCGCGTTCACCGTCTCCTCTGTCCGCGCCCTCCTCATGTGTGCCTTTGCGGGCGGTTCGCGCTTTTTCGGCCGAAAGTACGACGCGCTTTCTTCGCTCTCGCTGGCGGCCGTGCTCACGCTGCTCGTCGCGCCCGCCCGCTTTTTCTCGATGAGCTTTCGCCTCTCCTACGGGGCGGTGGCGGGGCTTTGCATCTTCTCCGAACCGCTCTCCCGCGGTTTGCGCCGCACGGGCATTCCGGGGCGCTTCTCGCAGGGCCTCGTCTCGGGCGTCTGTGTCCAGCTCGTCACCCTTCCGCTCATGGCGGAGACCTTCGGATATGTCTCGGTATGGGGGACGCTTCTCAACCTGCTCATCATTCCCGTGCTCCCCGTGCTCTTTTTGCCGCTGGCGGCCTGCGCGCTCCTTTCGCTCGTCTTTCCCTTTGCGGCGGGCGTTTTGCTCGCTTTGCCGCAGGGACTTTTGTCCGCCGTGCTCTTCCTCTTCTCTGCCGCCGATTTCACCGCCGTGCTCGCGGGGTTCTCGCTCGGGGCGGGCGTGGGCGTCTGGCTTGCGCTCAATGTGCCGTTATGTGCAAAAGTGCGCCTGTGTGCAGGTGTGCGTACGGCCGTGTGTTCTGCCGCCGCGCTCCTGTTCGCGCTCTGCGTCGTCTTGGAGAACGCGGTCTTTCCGGGCTGTCGCATCGACGTCTCCGCCTCGGACAGGGGAGCGTGCGCCCTCGTGCGTGCGGGAGATACCGCAGTCCTTCTCATCGACGGCGACGTGTCGCTCTCCGCGTGCGAGGATTTCCTCGCGCGGACGTATGGGGGAGAGCTGGACGCCGTGTGCGTCGTGACGGAGGATACGGTGCGCGCCGTCAACGTGGCAGCCTTTCTTCCCGCCGCGTGCATCTATGCGCCCCGTTTTGCGGAGACGGGTCTTTCGGAGACGGACATCCGCTTTTCGCAATCGTTTTGCGTGGGGGAGCTCGCCTTTTACTACGAGGAGGCGGACAGTCTGACGCTCACGGTACAGGGCTGCGTGACGGAGTTCTCCTTCGGCGGCGAGGAGCGGGTTTTTGCCGATTTGTTTGTCGGAGCGGGCGGCGGACGCTTGAAATACCGGATAAAAGATGGTATAATCAGATCGTTATGAAATTCGTGCAGCTTGCAAAGAGCCTCAAAGAGGGGCTGTCTCCCGTCTATCTCATCGAGGGCGAAGAGACCTATTTCCGTGACAGCGCGGTGGATATGATCCGTCGGGCGTGCGGGATCGGCAATCCCATGCTCAACGACGCGCGCTATGAGGGCGACGCGTTCAAGGGGGAAGCGATCGCCTCGCTCGTGCGGGCGCTGGGGACGCTGCCCTTTCTGGACGAGCGCCGTCTGGTGCGCGCCTGCGAATTTTATCCCACCGAAAAGGAGTGGGACACCTATCTGAAGGACTACTGCGCGCGGCCCTGTCCTTCGACGGTGTTCCTCATCGTGAACAGCGCGAAGAAGGCGAATGCGGCGCAGCTTTCCCGCAAGGGGGGCGTGACGTTCGTGGACTGCTCCCGCGAGGACGAGGAGACGCTTTCCCGCTGGCTGTTCGGCGTGGCGCGCAAGCGGGGACTGCAGATGGATGCGGACGCGGCGCAGCTTCTGGTGCGCTACTGTGCGCAGGACGCCGCCCGAATGCGGTTCGAGACCGAAAAACTCGCGTACGTCCTCGGGGAAAACGGACGCGTGACGCGCGCGGCAGTGGAGGAATACGTCGCCAAAGACGTGGAATATAAGATCTATGAGCTCACGCAGGCGGCGTCGCGCAGGAACTATGCGCAGTTTGCGGAGATCCTCTCCGACATGCTCGGAAAGGGCTCGGACGAGTATGCGGTGCTTGCGGCGCTCATCGCGCACTTCCGCACGCTCACCGAGACGGGCCTTTCGGGGAAGTCGGATGCGGAGACGGCAAAACTGCTCGGGAGCAAGCCGTATGCGGTGCAGAAGAACCGCGAGACGTACGCCCGCCTGGGCGCGGCGCGGGTGCAGGCGATGTACGAAAAGCTGTATGCGCTCTCGTCGGGCGCAAAAAGCGGGATTTACGGCAAGACGGGCGCGCTTTTTTCCGCCATCGCCGAAATATTTTTCGCCTGATCGAAAAAACGTGACGAAATACTTTGCATTTTTCTGCAAATTCTGTATAATAAGGAAAAACCTCCGCCGTGCGGCGGAAAAAGGAGGGAGCTGCTGTGCGTTCGCCTCAGGAAGTCGCAGAGGGGATCCGGGCGGTATTCGCCAATTTCTCGCAAAACTGGATCATCGTCATCGAGGCCGTCTTTCTCTTTCTGCTCATCTACTTTGTCTTGAAGACGCTCTTTGAGAACAATGCCAAAAAACTCATTCCCGTGTATGTGTTTCTGCTCATCTGCACGGGCGTCGTCGCGCTCTTCTCCGAACACGTCACCGTCGTCGTGTTCTATGTGTTCATCATGCTCATGTCGCTCTTCTTCCTGCTCCTGTTCAGCGTGGAGATCAAGCGCAGCATCTGGAACGTCGCCGGAAAGCGCGTCGTTCCCGTCGCGGGGGCGCAGGCGGCCAAGCACAACGCCGTCGCCGCGCGCGCGGACGAATACATTTCGGGCATCGTCAAGGCGGTGCAGAATCTTTCCAAGAACAACACGGGCGCGCTCATCGTGCTCTCCAACGGCAACCTGCCCAAGGAGATCATCGACAGCGGCGTCACGCTCGACGCCAATATCTCCAATCAGCTCATCGAGGGCATCTTCATTCCCAAGGCGCCCCTGCATGACGGCGCCATGATCATCTACGGCGACAAGATTCAGGCGGCGGGATGCTTCCTTCCGCTCACGCAGAAGGACTTCCCCAAGGACTACGGCACCCGCCATCGTGCGGGGATCGGCGTGACGGAGGTCGCGGACGTCTCCACCATCATCGTCTCGGAGGAGACGGGCATCGTCTCCTATGTGCGCCGCGGCGAGATCACGCGATACGTCGACTCGGAGAGCCTCAAGCGCTATCTGAAGGACTACTACTGGAAAGAGTTCAACAGCGGGGGAAAACGAGCATGAAATTCCTTTCTTTTCTCGGAAAACTGTTTACGCATAACATTCTTCTCAAACTGCTTGCCGCGGTGCTCGCCGTGGCGGCGGTCATTGTCATCAATGCCGTATGAAAAACTGTCTGCGCATTCCCCGCGTGCTCATTCCGCGCGACGGGTTTGAAAAGTGGGCGGTCATCGCCTGCGATCAGTTTACGACCGATCGCGAATACTGGAAGCGTGTGGAGCAGTGCGTCGCGGACGCGCCCTCCACGCTTCGCTTTATTCTGCCCGAAGTGTATCTGGGCGAGGAGGACGAAGAGCGCATCGCCGCCATCCGTGAGAACATGTACGCGGCGCTCGAAGAAGATCAGCTCTCCAAGCTGACGCGCGGCCTTGTCTTCACCGAGCGCACGACGCGCACGGGGATCCGCCGCGGCATTCTCGCCTGCATCGATCTCGAGGAGTACTCCGCGGAAAAGGGCGTCGTCGCGCCCATCCGCGCGTCGGAGGAGGTCGTTCCCGCCCGCCTTGCGCCCCGCATCGAGGAGCGCAGAAAGGCGCCGCTGGAATTTCCGCACGCCGTTCTTTTCTATCATGACAAGAAGGACCGCGCGGTCAAGATGCTCCTGCGGGAGGAACTCGAACAGCTCTACGATTTCGACCTCATGGAGGGGGGCGGACATCTGACGGGCTGGTTCGTGCCGCAGCTTTTGGCCGAGGAGATCGTACAGCTCCTGCATACGCGCGGCGAGCCGACGTTTGCCGTTGCCGACGGAAACCATTCGGTCGCGGCGGCAAAGGCGTATTGGGAAGAACTCAAGCCCACGCTCAAAAAGGAAGAGCTCTCGCGGCACCCCGCGCGGTTCATGCTGACGGAGCTCGTCAATCTCTACGATCCCGCCATCGTGTTCTATCCCATCCACCGTCTCATGAAAGAGGTGGAGACGGAGGCGTTCTGCGATTTCTTCATGAAGAACGTCAAATGCCGTCGGGAGGGGAACGTGCTCATTCCCGCGCTGCCCGCGGGGGCGGAAGGTGTGCGCAGGACGGACGAACTGTGCGAGGCCTTCGTGCGCGTGAACGGCGGCACGATCGACTACGTCCACGGGGACAAAGAACTGGCGCGCCGCGCCGCGGAAGAGGGCTGTGCGGGCGTGAAGCTTGCGGCGATGGAGAAAGGGGACTTCTTCCCCGCGCTCAAAGAGGGCGACAGTTTTCCCAAGAAGACCTTCTCGCTGGGCGAGGCAAAGGAAAAGCGATATTATCTGGAAGGCAGGGAGATCAGCTATGATTAAAGTTTGCAAATTCGGCGGAACTTCCATGGCGGACGGCATCACGATGCTGCGCGTGCGCAAGATCCTCGACAGCGACGCAACGCGCCGCTATGTCGTCGTGTCCGCGCCCGGGAAGCGCTTCAGCGGCGATGCCAAGGTGACCGACCTGTTGTATGAGACGTACGACAACGTGGCGATGAGCGGGGACACGGGCGAGGCGTTCGAGAAGATCTGCGACCGATTCCGCGGGATTGTCTCCGAGCTGGGGCTGGAAATGGACATCGAAACACTTCTTTCGGAGACCAGGGCCGCCATTCTTGCAGAGGCGACGCCGGATTTTTGCGCCTCGCGCGGGGAGTATCTCTCGGCGCGCATCATGGCGGAGCTCTGGAACGTTCCCTTCATCGACGCCCGCGATGTCGTCAAGTTCGGCGCGGACGGCCGTCTGGACAGCGAGCGGACGTACAGCCTTCTGGGCGCGGCGCTGAAGGGAAAAAAGCGCGCCGTCGTCTCGGGCTTTTACGGCGAGGACGAAAACGGAAAGGTCAAGACGTTCTCGCGCGGCGGGAGCGACATCTCGGGCGCCATCGTGGCGCGCGCCGCGGGGGCGGATCTGTACGAAAACTGGACGGACGTCAGCGGGTTTTTGGCGTGCGATCCCCGTATCGTGGAAAATCCCATGCCCATCCGCGCCCTCTCCTATAAGGAATTGCGCGAGCTCTCCTATATGGGCGCAAACGTCCTGCACAGCGAATCCATTTTCCCCGTGCGCGAGGCGGATATTCCCATCCGCATCAAGAACACCTTCCGTCCCGAGGACGAGGGGACGGAGATCGTCCCGACGTCCCGCTACACTTACAGCGGCAAGCGGGTCACGGGGATCGCGGGCAAGAAGAACTTCACCGTCATTTTCCTGGAAAAATCCCTCCTGAATGCGGAGATCGGGTTCACCTATCGCGTGCTCAAGGTCTTGCTCAAGCACAATATCTCCTTCGAGCACATTCCCACCGGCATTGACACCATGTCCTTCGTCATCGACGGGGCCGAAATGAAGAACGGCGTTCTCGACGTCGTGTGCGAGGAGATCCGCGAGGCGGTGCATCCCGATTCCCTCCGCGTCATCTCCGACATCGCGCTCATCGCGGTCGTCGGACACGGCATGGCGCGCAGCGTCGGCACGAGCGCGCGGCTCTTCGAGGCGATCGCCCGTGCGGGGGTCAACGTGCGCATGATCGACCAGGGCTCGTCCGAGCTGAACATCATCGTCGGCGTGGACAACGACAGTTATGAGCGCACCTTAAAGGCGGTCTACGAGGAATTTTTCGAGTAACATATGGCGTC
>CAJFMF010000015.1 GCA_904391375.1 Candidatus Gallimonas faecavium
GTGCGGCGTGGAAGTCACGCGCGCCAAGGTGCGCCGCGAGCGCATGGGGCATATCGAACTTGCCGCGCCCGTCTCGCACATCTGGTATTTCCGCGGCGTGCCTTCCAAGATCGGGCTTCTGCTCGATATGGGGCCGAAGGCACTTGAACAGGTCATCTACTTCGCGGCATATACGGTGCTCGATGCCGGATACCTGAACAAGATTTCGGTGCTCCTGCACGACGGCGCCTTCGACATGCTCGGCGGCAAGGACAACGCGGCCATCATCGGCTTCGATGAGGCCAAGGACGTCAAGATCTACACGGGCGAAAATGCGCGCCAGGAGGCCAAGGCGGCATATGCCGCGGCGCTCGCCGGCGAAAACGCCGCCGAGGACAACCTGTTCTCCGCGGCACGCGACCTCAACGACATCAACGACGTCTCGCCGACGGCAATGCGCACGGCGGACGACATGAAAAAGCTCCTCGGCAAGATGAACGACGGCGCGATCGTCGCGCTGTACTCGCTCAAAGAGCGTCCCGGCGAGGACGGCAAGGCGTACGCGCTCCAGTGCCGTCACGCCAAGCTCATGAAGAGCTGCCCGGTCGGCGATCCCGAGGCCATGGAGCAGATCATGAAGCTGGAAGGGGAGAGCATCACCTACAAGCAGGTCATCAACGACCGCAAGGTGCGCGACATCGAGGAGTTCATCGGCGAGCCCTCCGTCACCGGTCTCAAGGTGGGCATGGGCGCCGAGGCGATCCGCGAGCTCCTGCAGGCTGTCGATCTCGAAAAGGAGAGCGAGCAGTGCAAGGAGATCATCGAGAGCAACGCGACGGGTCCCAAGCGCGTGAAGGCGATCAAGCGCATCGAGATCATCGAGGCCTTCCGCAAGAGCGGCAACAAGCCCGAGTGGATGATCCTCACGGTGCTTCCCGTCATTCCGCCCGACCTTCGCCCGATGGTGCAGCTGGACGGCGGACGGTTTGCCTCCTCCGACCTCAACGATCTGTATCGCCGCGTCATCAACCGCAACAACCGCTTGAAGCGCATGATCGAGCTGAGCGCGCCCGAGATGATCGTCAAGAACGAAAAGCGTATGCTTCAGGAGGCCGTCGACGCGCTGATCGACAACGGCCGCCGCGGCAAGCCACTCTCCGGCCCTTCCAACCGCGAGCTCAAATCGCTGTCGGGCCTGCTGCGCGGCAAGCAGGGACGCTTCCGTCAGAACCTGCTCGGCAAGCGTGTCGACTACTCCGGCCGTTCGGTCATCGTCGTCGGCCCCGAGCTCAAGATCTATCAGTGCGGTCTGCCCAAGGAAATGGCGATCGAGCTCTTCAAGCCCTTCGTCATGAAGCGCCTTGTGGAGACGGGCAAGTGCCACAACATCAAGAGCGCAAAGCGCACCGTGGAAAAGGGCAAGGACTTCGTCTGGGACGTCCTGGAAGACGTCATCAAGGAACATCCCGTCCTGCTCAACCGTGCGCCCACGCTGCACCGTCTGTCCATTCAGGCGTTTGAACCCATCCTGATCGAGGGCAGAGCGATCAAGATCAGCCCGCTCGTCTGCGGCCCCTTCAATGCGGACTTCGACGGCGACCAGATGGCTGTCCACCTTCCGCTCTCCATCGAGGCGCAGGCCGAAGCAAGATTTCTGATGCTCTCCGCGAACAACATCTTAAAGCTCGCGGACGGCAAGTCGGTCATGAGCCCCACGCAGGATATGATCATCGGCGCCTATTACCTGACCATCCTGCGCAGAGAAGAGGGCAAGAAGTACAATCCCGAGACCTTCCGTCCCGACGAGAACGGCGAGGAGTATATCCCGCCCGTCTATGCCTCCTTCGACGAAGCGCTCATGAGCTATCAGCTCAAGGACATCCACTGCGAGGACGAGATCTACGTCCGCCGCACCGTGGAACTGCCTGCCGGCAAGTTCGACGACCTGCCGCTTCCCTACGAGCGCACCTTTGACCGCGACGTCAACGTGCCCAACAACGGCATCCGCGGACACGTCTTCGTCACCCGTGACGAGGAGACGGGCCGCATGAGCGTGACGGGTACCATCAAGACGACGGTCGGCCGTATCATCTACAACGACAATATGCCGCAGGATCTCGGGTTTGTCCGCCGTGAGAACCCCGAGGACTACCTGAAGCTGGAACTCTCCACCGAGTTCATCGGCAGCGCGAAGGCCATCGGCAAGAAGCACCTGTCCCGCATCGTCGAGGCGTGCTTCAAGACGGGATATGCGCCCAAGGCGGCGGCGGTGCTCGACGCCATCAAGGAGCGCGGCTACAAGTATTCCACCATTGCGGCGCTCACGACGTCCGTCTTCGACATGAAGATCCCCTCCGAAAAGGCGGCGATCGTCGAGAAGGCAGAGGAACAGGTCGCAGGCATCGCAAAGAAGTACGCGCGCGGCCTTCTGCGCGAAGAGGAGCGCTATAACGCCGTCATCAAAGTCTGGGACGACGCCACGGACGAAGTCGCAAAACTGCTCAAAGATCAGGGCGCCAAGGATAAGTTCAACCCCATCTGGATGATGGCGGACTCGGGCGCGCGCGGTTCCATCGACCAGATCAAGCAGCTCTCCGGTATGCGCGGACTTATGGTCAACCCGCAGGGCAAAAAGATCGAAGTCCCCGTCAAGTCGTGCTTCAGAAACGGCCTTTCCGTTCTTGAGTACTTCATCTCCTCGCACGGCGGCCGAAAGGGCCTCGCCGATACCGCTCTGAAGACGGCAGACTCGGGCTATTTGACCCGCCGTCTCGTCGATGTCTCGCAGGACGTCATCGTCCGCGAAGAGGACTGCTGCGCGGGCAGAAAGCCCCGTCCCACCTTCGTCAAGGCGATCACCAACGCGTCGGGCGACATCATCGAGTCGCTGGAAGACCGTCTGACGGGCAGATTCGCCGCCGAGGACATCCTGGACGACAACGGCGAAGTGCTGGTCAAGTGCAACGACATGATCTCGGAGAGCAAGGCCAAGGTCATCGCGGCGCTCAACCGTTATCAGGAGAGCGGCGTTCCCATCCGCTCCATCTTCAACTGCACCACGCGCTACGGCGTGTGCGCGAAGTGCTACGGCAAGGATATGGCGACCACCCTTCCCATCAAGGTGGGCGAGGCCGTCGGCGTCATTGCGGCACAGTCCATCGGCGAGCCCGGTACACAGCTTACGATGCGTACCTTCCACACGGGCGGTATCGCTGCGACGGGCGACATCACACAGGGTCTTCCCCGTGTCGAAGAGCTCTTCGAAGCGCGGAAACCCAAGGGCGTTGCGACCATCTGCGAGTTCAAGGGCGTTGCCACGGTCAACGATCAGGACACGGGCGCCAAGCACGTCGTCATCCGCGACGAAGTCACGGGTGCGGAGCTGAAGGACTACGAGCTTCCCTTCAATGCGGAGCTGCTCGTCAAGACGGGCGACAAAGTGGTTCCCGGCACGCAGATCAACGCCGGTTCCGTCAACCCGCAGGACATCATCCGCGTCGAGGGCGTCAAGGGCGTTCAGGACTACATCCTGCACGAAGTCCAGTCGGTCTACCGTTCGCAGGGCGTCGATATCAACGACAAGCACGTCGAGATCATCGTCCGCCAGATGATCCGCAAGGTCCGCGTCGAGAACGCGGGAACGACCGATCTTCTTCCCGGACAGTTCGTCGATATGTTCACCTTCGAGGAGCAGAACGAAAAGACCATTCAGGAGGGCGGCATCCCTGCCACCGCAAAGCGCGTGCTTCTGGGCATCACCAAGGCGGCGCTCGCGACCGATTCCTTCCTGTCGGCGGCATCCTTCCAGGAGACCAGCCGCGTGCTCACCGAGGCGGCCATCTGCACCAAGCGCGACCCGCTCATCGGCCTGAAGGAGAACGTCATCATCGGCAAGCTCATCCCCGCAGGTACGGGCATGAAGGACTACAAAAACACCTCTGTCCAGACGACGGGCGGCTATCGCGACGTGTTCGCGGGCAACCCGGACGAGGCAAACGGTTAAACGAGAAAAAATCGCACGGCGACGTGCGATTTTTTTGTGCAGAAAAATTTTTGAAAAATTTTGCAAAATCTCCAACAAAATGCCGATTCTGTGCGTTGAATAGGTGTAAGCAGCCGCAAGACGGCGGCATAAAAAGGAGAAATCAACATGAAAAAGTTTTTTGCAATTACGGCAGCAATTCTGGCAGGATCGGCACTCGTTGCGTTTGCGGGGTGCAGCGGCGACAGCATAAAGGACGCGCTCGGCGGCGGTCTGGGCGGCGGCGCGGGAACGCAGGCGGAGGCAGGCGCGAAGAACGCCTACGCCCTCGGCGCGGTCACGACGGCAAATCTGCTCGCGGCGAGCATGCCCGTCGATGCGGCGGCGACGGCGTCCGAACAGAGCACGGGCAGCCTTCCGACGACGGACGTCGAGGCGTTCAGCGAGTATTTCGAGATGCTGGACACCTTCCTGGATGAAGGGCTTCTGAGGACGACGGTGACGGAAAACACCGATACGTCCTATGCATTTTCGACCAAACTGACGGTGGAAGGCAAGATTCTGGGCGGAGATACGGTGTCGTACACCATGTACTACACGGAGACGGAGGCCCGTTCTTACGAGGGGTACGAGGATCGCGACGAGTACACGCGCGGCGTGGCGTATCAGCTCGAGGGCGTGCTGGAGTGGAACGGCGTTGCCTATGCGATGAGCGGATTCCGCGCTTCGGAGACGGAGCAGGAGGGGCGCGAGGAGGAGACGAGCGAGTCGCTCTGGATCAAGGCGGCCGACCCGAACGATCCTTCCAATTATGTGCGCATGGACGTGGAGTCGGAGGCGGAGCAGGACGGCCGCGAGAACGAATCGGAGCGCGAGTTCGTGTACCGCGTCTATCGCGAAGGGCGGCTTGCCGAGCAGACGAGCATTTCCTTCGAGACGGAGAACGAGGGACAGGGCAACGAGACGGAGTACGAGATCTCCATGCTCAAAGACGGCCTGCGCAGCCGCTATGAAGTGGAGCGCGAAGAGCGCGTAAACGGCACGACGACGATCGGGGTGCGGTATCAGACGCCGGACGGAAACGGAAGGTTTGTCGTGACCAAGCGCGCGGACGGGACGTATGTCTATCAGTTTGACGACGGCAGTCGGTTCGAGGACCGCTTCGAGGATCATTTCGACCGCTTCGACGACTGATCGGACGGATTGCAGGCGGAAGGGGCAGGCTTGACAAGCGACGTCATTCCTGCTATACTGACGGAAGAGAGAATTGCGGGAGGGCAGAGAGTTGACGCTCGACGAGGCGCTCGGAAAATTGGCGGAGGGAAATGACGCCGCCTTTGACAAGATCTATCAGGAGACGCGCAGGACGGTGTATTACATTGCGCTGTCCGTCGTGCGGGAGCGGATGCTCGCCGAGGACGTCATGCAGACGACCTATCTGAAAGTGCTCGGCAATGCGTCCCGCTACCGCCGCGGGACGAATGCCGCCGCGTGGATCGCGCGCATTGCCCGCAACGAAGCGCTTGACCTCATGCGCCGCCGTTCGCGCGAGTATTCGGTGGACGAGCGGGAGAATCCGCTTCCCTTCGGCACGCGCGACGTGGACGACTACGGCCTGCTCATCGACCTTGCGCGCCGCATTCTCAAGCGGGAGGAATTTTCCGTCCTGATGCTGGCGGCGGCAGAGGGCTACAAGCGGCGGGAGATCGCCGAACTGCTCGGAATGCCCCTTCCCACGGTGACATGGCACTATACCCGCGCCGTCAGAAAGATGCAGGCGGCGCTTGCGGAAGAGCGGGAACCTGCCCGCGGAGGAGGAGTTGTGGACAGACGCGAATTGGAGACGGAGCTCCGCCGCGAGGCGCAGGAGCACACCCCCGACGTTTATACCCGCATTCGATCGGCGCAGCCCATCCGTGCGGAAGGGGACGTCCTGGTGCGCACCCGCCGCAAGCCCTTTCTCGTGTTGGCATGCGCGGTTGCGGCGGTCCTTGTGGCGCTGGCTTGCATTCTGCCCTTTGCGCTGCAGAAGGGAACGCCTGCCGTCGGCGGAAACGGCAATCTGTATATCAGCATCAATCCCTCGGTGGAATTTACCGTTCAGGACAACAAGGTCACGGGCGTGCGTGCGCTCAACCGTGACGCGGCGCTGCTCCTCGTCGGAGAGGACTTCGTCGGCATGACGCCCGAGGACGCGGGCGCGGCGTTTGCGGAGCTCTCCGATCAGAAGCACCTCATCACGGCGCAGGGGATCGGGGTCTACGCGACGGGCGCTGACGGCGCCGCCATCGAACAGCGCGTCCGCGAGCGCCTGACGGGACAGTACGGCGGGACATATGCGATCAGCGAGCTCTCCAAGACCGACTTCGATGCGCTCCTCGCCGCCTATGATGCGACGGCGATGGGGGACTTCGAGGACTATCTGGAGCGCGAACTCTCCTATCTGTCCGCCGAGTTTGCGCAGAAAGTCCGCGAGCTGACGGGAACCTATCTCGCCGATCTGGACAGCGTGTTCGCGGGCAGCATGACGCAGGCCGATTTCAACACGAAGTACCTCTATCTCGGCGAGGACTGCATCTTTGAGGACGGCGACGAGAGCCGCCGCGACCTCGAAGAGGAATTTGCAGAGCTCTGCCGCGACATCGAGCGCTATGGCGACGACTACATCTTCGACGAACTCTTCGACGAGTTCCTGGATGAGATCGAGGATCTCTACGAAACGGAAGACGACGACGATGACGATGATGACGATGACGACGACGAGCACGATCGCGATGACGAGCGGGACGACCGCGACGACCGTCGCAAAAAGGCGTGAGCGGCGCAGGATACAGGCGTCATGATACAGACGTATTGAAAAACAAGACGGCTGCCCGATCAATGTACGGGCAGCCGTTTTTAGACAGACATATCTGTCATATCTGCTTTGGAATGGCCTAAAAAATCCGAGACGGTGCGCGGCGGGAGTCCTCCGTCGGCGCCTGCGGGGGAAAAGGGGGAAGGCGGCGTGTCTGAAAACCGTGTCTGAAAACAAAAAAGAAAAAGCCTTCGGAAGTCCGAAGGCTTTTTTGCAGAGGTTTGGCTCAGTCTGCCTTGAAGGGCAGAAGAGCGGCAACGCGGGCGCGCTTGATGGCGACGGCAAGCTCACGCTGATGCTTTGCGCAGGTACCCGTCATGCGGCTGGGCAGGATCTTTCCGCCCTCGCTGATGAACTTGCGCAGCTTGTTCGTCTCCTTATAATCGATCGTGCTCTTTTCCTGGCAGAAGAGGCAGACCTTCTTATAATTCTGGCGCTTATAGTTTTTCTTGGCAGGACGCTCACGGACTTCGCGTGCTTCCGGTGCCGCAGGAGCGGACGTCGCGGGAGCGGCAGTCTCGGCGGGCTGTTCCGTCACAACCGTATTCTCTTCCATGATGAAATCTCCTTATACGAATGGTCGGCGCCGATCAGAAGGGGATATCCCCGTCGTCGTCAAACGCCTCGAGTGCGGGCTTCTTTTTGGGAGCCGCGGCAGACTGCGTGGCGGGGGCGTCGTAGAAGCCGCCGTCGTCCTGCTGTTTGGGCGTGAGGAATTCCACGTCCTGCGCGACGACGTCGACCGAGGTGCGGCGGGTGCCGTCGTTTGCCTCGTACTGGCGGATCTGCAGGTCGCCGTAGACGGCGATCTTATTGCCCTTTTTGGTGAAGTGGGCAACCGTTTCCCCCAGCTTGCGCCATGCGGTCACATTGTAGAAATCCGTGACGCGATTGTCGCCGAATCCGCGGTTGACTGCAACCGCAAAGCGGCAAACGGACACCCCGCCTGCCGTCTCGGTCAGTTCGGGATCGCGCGTCAGATTTCCGATGAGAAAGACTTTTGTCATCTTACTTTTCCTCGACTTTCGTGATCATGCGCCTTAAAACGTCGTCGGAAATGCCTGCGATACGGTCAAGCTCTTTGACCGCAGCGCCGTCCGCATGGAACGTCATAAGTGCGTAGAATGCATCCGACTTGAAAGCGATGGGGTACTGGAGCTTTTTCACGCCCCATTTGTCCGTTGCGTCAACGGTACCGCCCATGCCGGTCACGATGTCGGCGTACTTCTTGAGTTCCGCCTCACGTGCCTCTTCCTCCATATCGCTGCGGAGAAGAAGGAGCATTTCGTACTTCTGCATAATGTTTCACCTCCCGGTCTTATTCGGCATACCTTTTCGGTATGCAAGGCAAAATACAGGGATTTTTCCCTGTCGTTCTATTTTACTATATTTCCGTCCGCAAGTCAACGACTTTTGCCGCCTGTCGTGACGGAAATTCGTAAAATTTCCCGTTTTTCCTCACGCCTTCAGAATGAGAAAGACGCCCGACCCGTAAAAGTCGTATTCCTCGGGCGCCTCCGCGTAAAAGACGTCCCCTTCTTGAAAGGGCAGCTCGCCGCGCCGCCATTTGAATTGTCCGTTTCCCTTCTCGATGAGAATGTACTCCCGTCCGTCCGAAAAGCGCTTGAACCGTCCGCCGCTTTCAATGCGCACGGCATTCGCGCAGGTGCTGACGCTGCCGCTCTGCACGCGGCGCGCCTCGCCGAAATTCTCCTGCGCGGGAACGGCGATTTCCGCAGGCAGGGCAGAGATCTTCTGAAATGTCATGCGTCTATTATACGATTCGCCGCCGCAAAAGGCAAGCGTTTTTGCCGCCCGCACCGCCCGCTCCGTGCGCCTTTTGAAAAGAACCTCTCTTAATCCGTAAAATGTCCGCAAAATTGCCTGCGCCGCGCAATTTTGCGCGGCGCGGGCGGTATCTGAAAAAAGGGAGTTCTTCTTCAAGAAACAGAGGCTGTCTTCTTGAAAAACAGCGGCTCTTTTCTTGATAACGGGCAGAAGCGGCGGGCAGCGGTCATTCCTCGTCGGGGGGCAGGATGCCGCCGACGCTGCGGAAGGAGTCAAGCTTCCTGCCGATGGTACCCGTTCGCTTTTCGGCGCTTTCGACGGTGTCCTGCGCCTCCTGCAATTTTTTCTTGGTCTTGTCGAGCAGTTCCGCAAACTTGACGAAGTCGGCGCGGAAGGAGTCGAGCATGATGCGCAGTTCGCCCGAACGCTTTTCGATGGCCGCCGTGCGGAAGCCCGTCTGCAGAGTGGAGAGCAGGGCGCCCAGGTTGGTGGGGCCGACGGCGAGAATACGGCGCGCCCGCAGCCAGTCGGAAAGCCCGTCCGTGCGCATGATCTCGGCGTACAGACCCTCGCTGGGCAGATACATGACGGCGAAATCGGTCGTGACGGGAGGGAGAATGTATTTTTTGGCGATGGAGTCGGCCTGCAGCTTCACGGCGCGCTCCAGATTTTTGCGGGCGCGGTCCTCGCCCTCCTTGTCGCCCCGCTCGGAAGCGGACACCAGCCGTTCAAACTCTTCGACGGGGAATTTGCTGTCGATGGGCAGGTACATATGTCCGTCCTTTGCGGGCAGGACGATGGCGAAGTCGGCAAGGGAGTTGTCGAGCGGATTGAGCTTGACGCTGCGCAGATACTGCTCGGGCGCGAGCATCTGTTCGAGAAGGGCGTCGAGCTGAGCTTCGCCCCAGGTGCCGCGCAGTTTGACATTGGTGAACACGCGGCGGATGTCGGCGACGGAGGAGGAGAGTCCCTTCATTTCGCCCACGCTCTCGTACATCTTTTCCAGGCGTTCGGTGATGCGCGCGAAGGAGTCGGAGAGCTTCCCGTCGATGGAGGAAGTCAGCTTATCGTCCACCGTGCGGCGGATGCGTTCGAGGTTCTGCGCGTTGACGTCCACGACGTATTTGATGTCGTCGGTCAGGCGGTTCTGAATGTTGACGAGACGCGCCTCCGTCGAGCGCTCCAACCGCTCCAGCGTGCGGGCGTTGTACTCGGCGAGTTTTCCGACGGCATCCGTCTTTTCCTCCATTTTTTTGAGTTTTTCCATTGCGGCGCCGTCGCCCTCTTTCCTCTTTTTGAGGAGCAGGGCGATGAGAAAGATCGCATTGAGAATGCACAGAATGATGCAGACGATGATGAGAATATCGGTCATACGTTCTCCTTATATATGTGTTCGAGGTGTTTGAGCAGGGCGGCGCGCGTGTTGCGGGAGCCGTCCTGGGCGCAGTAGAAGAGCATGTCTTCGAGTGCCTCGCCGATGCGCTTTCCGCTCAGGCCGAAGGCGGCAAGGTCGTCGCCGCTCACGGCAAGCTCTTTGAGCGTGAAGGGAACGCCCTCCGCCCGCATGGCGGCAAGCACGGCGCGCCATTTTACCACGCCGGGGGCGGGGGAGAGGTCGTCCTTGCACGCGGAATAGTCCGCCTGCCGCAGGGCAAAGAGGTCGTCGAGCAGGTCGGCATAGCGGAGAATATCCCGCCGCACCTTGCTCTCCTTCATCCTGAGGTCGAAGTCGCGCATATGCAGGGCAACGAGTCGGACAACGCGCTCCGCGCTTTTCCTGGGCGCCTTGAGTCGGGCGAGAATGTCCGCCGCAAGCCGCGCGCCCTCTTCGGGATGGGCGTGAAAGTTGCCGTCGCGCAGAAAGCAGAAGGGCTTGCCGACGTCGTGCAGCAGCGCCGCCCAGCGCACGGAAAGGGGCGCATAGTACACGCATTTGAAGCTGTGTTCGAGCACGTCGTATGCGTGGAAGTCGGCGCGCTGTGCCATGCCGTCGCCTGCGGCGAGTTCGGGAAGCAGTTCGCGCAGGACGCCCGTCGCGCGCAGGATGCAAAGACCGCGGTAGGGGCCTTGGGCGCCGCCCGCCTTCCGATCGGCGCGGAGCAGGCGGTCCAGCTCGGCGTAGACGCGCTCGGGGGCGATGTCGCGGATGAGCGCGCAATTTCGGGTCGCGCCCGCAAGGCATTCTTCGTCGGGCGAAAAACCCGTCTCCGCGGCAAGGCGCGCAAGACGCGCGAGCCGCAGTCCGTCCTCGCCGAACACCTTTTCCGCAGGCGCCACCGTGCGCAGACACCTGTTCCGGATGTCGGGAATGCCCCCCAGCGGATCGCGGAATGCGTCCGCGCCGATCTCATAATAGACGGCGTTGGCACAGAAATCGCGGCGGCGTGCGTCGCGAACCATGTCCTCCGTAAATTCGATCTCGGCGGGCGTGTGCAGGCCGCGCACATATTTGTCCGAGCGGAATCGGGTAAATTCAAACCCCGTGCCCTCTTCGTCCGTCAGCTTGACCGTCCCCGTATTGCGGTAGACGGAGGTCACGCGCATTCCGCATACGGCGGCGGCGCGTTCCACCTCCGTCTCGGCGGCGGGGGAGCAGATGTCCCAATCGGCGGACGCCGAAAAACATCCCGCGAGATAGTCCCGCACGCTCCCGCCCACGACATAGAGCGGATGCTGCATGGCTGCCGCCAGCGCTTTCAGAGAACGGGGAAGAAGTTGGTTCATGGACGGCTCCTTAAAAAATTTCCGAAATGAGTATAACAGATTTGCAAAAAAATTGCAATCGCGGGAGAAATATAGTATAATGGTTCGCGTAGACTTTTTTACGGGAGAGAAACATCATGCACAACGTGATCGTAAACGCCCATGCGCGCCGCGTCAAAAAAATCGTCGCGGCGATGGAAGAACGTTTTCGCGAGCACGGCGTGCAGTACCGCATTTTCCCCACCCGACAGGCGGGAGATGCCGAGACATTTGCGCGTTCTCTTTCGGAAGCGGGCGAGCGGGAGTTCATCGTCACGGGCGGCGACGGCACGCTCAACGAAGTCATCAGCGGCCTTGCCGATCCCGGAGTGTGCACCGTGGGGCTTGTCCCCGCTGGGACGGGCAACGACTTTGCCGCGAGCCTGCAGATTCCGCACGGGATCCGCGCGCTCGATCTCATTCTGGATCGTACGCCGCAGCCCGTCGACTACATCGAATGCGGCGGACGAAGGAGCATCAACATTGTCGGGACGGGAATCGACGTGGAGATCCTGCGCCGCTGTGCGGGAATGCGCTTCGGCACCAACAAGGGAAAGTATTTCCGCAGTCTTGTCGCGACGCTCGCGCACTACCGCGGAACAAAGCTCCTCGTGACCGTGAACGGCGAGACAAAGGAATACTTTGCGCTCATTGCGGCCGTGTGCAACGGCAGACAGCTTGGCGGCGGCATTCCGCTCTGTCCCGTGGCAAAGGCGGACGACGGCAGGCTCGAGCTCGTCGTCGTGGACAGTCCCAAACGGCGGAGGATTCCCTTCGAGCTGCTGCGCCTCATGCGCGGAAAACTTCTGGAGCGTCCCATTACCCACCATATTCCCTGTTCGCAGGCGACGATTTCCTCGCCCGACGGGCCGATCTTCGTCCAGTACGACGGCGAGATCGGACAGACGCAGACGCTGGACGCGCGCCTTGTAAGCGGAAAACTCAAAATGTACCGAGGGTGACATGAACCTGTACCGGGAAGTGCTCGACAACATTCCGACGGCGGCGATCGTCGTGGACAAAAAAATGCGGGTGCGCTATACCAACCGCTCCTTTCGGGAGTGTTTCCGTTCGCTTCGGCCGAAGGGGACGCTCAAGGAGACGACGGGCTGTACGTCGGAGGACGTGTGCGGCGAAGGGGTACGGTGCGCCTATTGTCCCATGCGTTCGCTCTTTTCGGATGCCATGAAGAACGGCGGCCGCGCGTTCCGCAAGCTCATTTTGCGCGCGCAGGAGGGCAATCTCTCCTTCCGTATCCGCGTGACGCCGCTCGGAAAATACGTTCTCGGCATCGTGGACGACGCCTATGCGACGGAGATCGCCCGCGAAATGTACTCCGCGCAGGACATTCAGCAGCGGCTTCTCCCGCCCGCCAAGAGCAGTGCGGGGACGCATTATTCCTTCATGTACATTCCCTGCCGCGAGATCGGCGGCGATCTGCCCGACGTGTACGAGGTGAACGGCGAGACGATGGGCCTGCTCGCCGACGTCTCCGGAAAGGGCATTTCCGCGGGAATGCTCTCGGCTTTTGTCAAGGCAGGCTGGGACAAGACAGAGGTCTCTCCCGCAAAGGCGCTGATGGGCCTCAATGCCAAGTTCCAGGACCTCAAGCCGGACGAGACCTCCTACGTCACCGCGGCGGCGGTGCGCATCGACAAGACGCGGCAGGAGATCGTCTACAGCGTGGCGGGACACAACGCGCCCATGCTTCTGAAGAGTGCATTGGGCATTGACGAGATCGTCATGAACTCGCCGCCCATCTCGGGCTGGATTCCCGACTTCGTGTATTCCGACCGCGCGATCGGCTACGGAAAGGGGGACATCCTTGTGCTCCTCACCGACGGCGTGACGGAGAGCAAGAACGCCGCGGGCGAACAGTTCGGGATCGAACGCGTGGAGGAAGTCCTTCGCCGTTCGGAATCTGCCGAACGCTTCATCGAGCGCCTCAAAGCCGTCCTCAAGGAGTTCTGCGGGACGTTTGACGACGATATCACGGCGATCGCGTTCGATTTGTAAGTACGGCCGAATGCACTGCGTCATGCGGGGCGAATGTGTCTCGCCGCAGGCTCCGGCACATGGACTGTCGTTTGACTTTGCCCTCCCGCGCTGCGCCGCGGGAGGACATTTTGTGCGATTTGTTCTTCCGTGGGAAGAAATGAAACAAAATTCTGCGCAAGCCTTGACATTTTCCGCCAAGTTGGGTATAATGATAGTAGATTCCCATATGAAAGGAGATAGGAAAAATGGCAAAGAGCAAAGGCGATTATTTCGGCTTGGGACGCCTGATCAGCATCATTCTTGCGATCATTCCCATTACGTCCTGGGCACTCGGATTCATTACGCGTTTCTCGGAAGGCAAGATCGTTGCGGGCATTCTGCGTATCATCCTCGGCTGGAACATCATCTGGATTCTCGACCTCATCCTCATGATCCTCAGCGGACGCATCCTGCGCATCATTCCCATCTGACGCATATGCAAAACAAAAATCCTGCGGTTCGCCGCAGGATTTTTTTGTTTTCCGTACGACACCCCTTCTGCACGGGAAAGAGAACTTTCGCCGTTTTTCGCGGCGCGTGAAGCGAAGAAGGCCGAGAGCTGTCTGCAAAAATCATGGTTCTTTTCGGTTTAAGAAAAACGCCCGCGGGTCAGAAAACCCGCGGGCGTTGTGTGCAAAATGCGACGTTGTAAGAAGGGGGCGGAGATCAGAGCTGTTCCCGACGGAAGGGCTTGCCCGTTTCGACGTCTTTCCAGGTGAGGACGTTGTCCTCGAGCACGAGGTAGGCGTGCGGAGAGTTTTCCTTGGGAATGGAGACGGAGCCGCAGTTGACGTAGGTATAGGTGCCGCGCCGTTCAAAGGCGGGAACGTGGAAATGTCCGTTGACGAGGATGTCTCCCTCTTTCAGGACGGCATATTGGTTGTGGCCGTGGGTGAGGACGAGGGTGCGGTCTCCGACGGGGAGAAGGGCAAACGCGGCGGTGATGGGAAATTCCAGCACCATGGTGTCGACGTCCGAGTCGCAGTTGCCGCGCACGCAGAGGATGTCCTCCTTCATGGAATTGAGGATGGCGGCGGTTTCGAGTGTGGAGTACTCTGCGGGAAGGGCGTTTCGCGCGCCGTGGTAGAGAAGGTCGCCCAGAAGAAGCAGCTTTTGTGCGTGTTCCTCTTCATAGCGGGTCTTCAGAAGGCGGCAGTAGTAGGCCGAGCCGTGAATGTCCGATGCGATGACGTATTTCATACCGATGTTTTCAGCTCCTCGATGATTTCTTTGATTTTTTGCAGGACGCCGCCCTCCGTGTTGGCGGGGATTACCCGTCCGATTAGCTTTTTGAGAGGCGGATAGGCGTTTTCCGGAACATATGCCCGTCCGCACTCGCGCAGCATTTCAAAGTCGTTCATGTGATCGCCGAAGGCGACGCATTCCTCTTTTTCCAGCGAAAAGGCCTTTCTTATGAAGCGGATCGCCTCTCCCTTGTTGGCGTCGGACGCGGAGACGTCGCACCAGTCGAATCCGGAGAGAATGGTGCGCAGGCGGGGCAGACGCTGGGGAAGTACCTTGATGCAGTTCTCCGCCGCGGCGATTTCGTCGTACACGGCGATCTTGCAGATGTCCTCTTTGCCGATGACGTCATCGAGATTTTCCACCTTTTTGCAGTTGGTGTACGAGAGCATGGCGTATTGGAAGAAGGGCATTTCGCTGTTCTCGATGTAGGCAAAGTCGGCGCCGCACAGCATGGGAAAGAGGTGGGGCAGGAGGCGGATTTCGCGCAGAGCGTCGCGCACGTCCCGATCGGGAATGGGGGTGAGATGCAGCGTCTTGCCGCGGTACTTGACGAGGGCGCCGTTTTCACAGATGAACAGCACGTCGTCCGCCACCGGCGCAAAGAGTTTGCGAAGGTTTGCATACTGTCTCCCGCTTGCGGGGGCGAACAGCACCCCCAGCGTTTTCAGTTGTCCGATGAGGGGGAAGATCTCCTCGGGAAGGTTGCGTTCCCCGTTGAGAAGCGTCCCGTCCAGATCGGTCGCAATAAATTTTACCATACGTTCCTGTGGATGTCTCCTCCCGTTCCGACAAAGGGCATTTGCCGCGTTTGAAAGGAGACGTTTTCGTCATTTTATGTCCGTTCGGCAGAAGCTCCCCGCGGAATGCGGGGAGCGGGAGCTCATACGAGAGAGACGACGTGGATATTTTTGAGGCTCTCCACCGACAGAGCGGAATAGCTTGCGAGGATGCTCTCGACGGCGTCGGCCTTTTCGGTGCAGAAGTGAAAGGCGGAGAAGTCCGTCGCGCCGCTCACGGCCAGGTTGATCGCCGCCTCCAGATTGTCGGCGCGGTGCGTCACGCAGTAGACGGAAAGCTGTTTGCGGAAGGGAAGGGCAAAGTCCACGGTGAGATTTTCCCCGAATCCGCACAGCACGACGTTGGCGTCCTGCGCGCAGACGGTGAAGGGAATGGTGGGGTCGTTGCGGCGGGTGGACGCCATGTACACCGCGCCGCTCACCAGCCGTCCGCCCGTCACGTTCGCCACGTTTTCGAGCAGGTTTTCGTCCGCCGCCATCGTGTAGTAGATGCCGCAGCTCCTTGCAAATTCCAGACGCTCCGGGTCGGCGTCGATGAGGATGGGTGCCGCCTGCTGATAGATGAGGAGCTGGCACAGGAGCAGACCGAGCAGATTGGCGCCCACGACGGCGACGTGCTGGCCCTTTTTCACGCCCAGCTTGTCCGCCGCCGACTTGGCGAGGGCGACGTGGTGGAGCAAAAGCGCCTTTTCGTCGCTCACGGAATCGGGCAGGGCGGTCACGTCCTCGGGATCGAGGTTGACGAGATCGCGCAGATATCCGTCGGCGGTGCGTCCGCGGAGGCGGAATTCGTCCTCGGCAAAGTTTTTTGTCTTTGTCCCGGAGTCGGGCAGGGCGGTCACGGAGTGCAGCAGAACGCGCGTTCCCTTGGGCAGATAGCTGACGCTGCCGTCCTCGGCGACCAGACCGACGGCGTACCGTCCGGGGATCAGGGGACGGGGCGCGTCGAGCGTGCCGCGGTAGATGGCGGCGTCCGTCCCGTTGAGAAAGACCTTCGTGACGCGAACGCGCACTTTTCCCTCCGCGCGGGCGGGGTTTTCCGTCTCCGTGCGCTCGAGTTTTTCGGGAGCGGTGAGTTTCCACTCGTACATAAGCGATACCTCTCATAAGTGCCGCGGCGGGATTGCGCGAGCCGCAAGGGCAATCTCCCGCACGATACATTTCCGTTGCTATTATATCGCAGACGGCGCGATTTTGCAACTGTTTCCCGCAGAATTTCGCGATTGCCGTGCGGCGCGCGTGCGGGAAGGGAGGCACCGTGCGCTTTTTTTTGCAATGTCTCCCAAAATCAGTTGACGAAAGCCGCGAAAACGGGTATAATAGCATTCGTATTTTCCATTATAAGCGAGGTGAACACAGAATGAAGCCTGACATTCATCCGAAATATCATGAAGTGACGGTCGTCTGCGCCTGCGGCGAGACGTTCAAGACGGGTACCACGAAGGACGTCGACGTGATGAAGGTGGATATCTGCAGCAAGTGCCATCCTTTCTTCACGGGACGGCAGAAGCTCGTCGATACCGGCGGACGTGTCGATAAGTTCAAGAAAAGATACGGGATCTGAAGATCCGAAGAGGAAACAGCTCCGCAGCAAGGGAGCTGTTTTGTCTATTCCGAGGTTTAGGGCGCGCGCGGACGAGAACGCGCGCACCTTTGTATGATTCGCGCGGGCGCGCGCGTTGGACTTTTTGAGAAGGGGCTTATGAGAAAGAAGACACAGCGCACCTATATCGGCGGCCAGGCCGTCATCCAGGGCGTCATGATGCGCTCCAAGAGCGGCATGGCGACCTGTGTGCGTGACGACACCGGAGAAATGCAGCTTGAGGCAAGGCGCATCACTCCGCCCGAAAAACAGAAGAAGTGGATGCGGTTTCCCTTCGTGCGGGGGGTGGTGAGCTTTGTCTCCTCCCTCGTGCTCGGCATGAAATCCCTCCTGCGCAGCTCGGAGGTCGCCGTCGCCGACGACGAAGAACCGTCCAAACTCTCCAAGTGGATGGCCGAACACTGGAAGGTCTCGGTGGGGGACATCCTGACCACCGTCTCCACCGTGCTCGGCGTCGCCATCGCCGTCGTGCTGTTCATGTTCCTTCCCAACTATTTTGCCGAACTCATCTCGGAGGCGGCTTACGACGTCATCGGCGGGTCGGGCAGTATCTGGTATAACCTCATCGAGGGCGGATTCCGCTTCGTCATCTTCCTGCTGTATATCCTGTTCACGCTGTTGTTCGCCTCCCTGCGCGAGACCTATCAGTATCACGGCGCCGAACACAAGACCATCAACTGCTACGAGTACGGCGACGAGCTCACCGTCGAGAACGTGAAAAAGGCCTCCCGCATGCACGACCGCTGCGGCACGACGTTCATTTTTCTCGTCCTCGTCATCTCCATTTTCGTGTTTGCGCTCGCCAACTGGGCGCTCTCGCTCACGGGGCTCACGGGCGTGCGTTGGCTGGATTTCCTCATCCGCCTGCTCGCCAAGATCGTGCTCCTGCCCATCGTCGCCGCGCTGTCCTACGAGATCCTGCGCCTGCTTTCCAAGACCGATTCCGTGCTGGCGCTGCCCTTCAAGGCGCCCGGGTATCTCCTGCAGATGCTCACCACGCGCGAGCCGGACGACAAGATGATCGAGTGCGCCATCTGCGCCTTCCGGAAGGCAAAGGACATGGACGACGATCCCGATTCCCCCGAAAAGACGTTCGCGACGGAGACCAAACTCTCCGAATTGCTCGCCATGATGAAAAAGAGCTTCGCGGAAAAGGACATCGACGCGTCCGACGCCGAGTGGATCGCCAGCCTCACGCTCAAGATCCCCCGCAGCGCCCTCTCCGAAGAGCGCATCGTCACGCGCAAGGAATGCCGCAGCATTCTCGACGTGTTTGAACAGCGCCTCACGGGCAGGCCGCTCTGGTACGTCTACGGCGATACCGAGTTCTACGGCTATCCCTTCAAGGTGGACGAGCGCGTGCTCATTCCCCGTCCCGAGACGGAGATCCTCGTGCGGCAGGCCGTCGCTTCCCTGCGGGACGGCGACAGCATGCTCGATCTGTGCACGGGCTGCGGCGCCATTGCGGTCGCGGTCGCGTGCGAGGCGGCAAAGGACAAGAATGTCACCGTCGTCGCCTCGGACATCTCGGAGGGCGCCCTCGAAGTGGCGCGCGAGAATGCCCGCATCAACAAGGCAAACGTCACCTTCGTGCAGGCCGATCTCTTCCAGGGCGTGCGCGGAAGGTATAATCTCATCACCGCCAATCCGCCCTATATCTGCAGTGCGGAGATCGCGACGCTCCCGCGGGACGTGCGCGACTTCGAGCCCCATCTTGCGCTCGACGGCGGGGTGGACGGACTGGATTTCTACCGCCGTATCGCGGAGAAGATCAACCGCTACATCGTCCGCGGGGGAATGTGCATTCTCGAGTGCGGCGAAGGGCAGGCGCAGGAGATCATCCGCATCTTCCGCACCGTTGCCCGCTGTGATTTCGCCATGGTCGTGCGCGACCTTGCGGGCGTGGAACGCGTCGTCAAGATCGGGTTCTGAGCGATGTTTTCCAAACTTGACGCGATTGCGGCGCGCTATGAGGAGCTGGGAGAACTGCTCTCCCGTCCCGATGCGCTTGCCGATCTGGACAACTGGCGCAAGCTCTCGCGCGAGCGGGCGGAACTCGAGCCGATCGCCGAGGCGTATGCCGCCTATCGGAAGAAGCGCGAAGAGCATGACGCGGCGCTCGCCGAAGCCGACAAGGAGACGGGCGAGATGCGCGAACTGCTCCTGGACGAGGCGCTGACCTGCAAAGGGGCGCTCGCGGAGATGGAGCGGACGCTCAAAGTCCTGCTCCTGCCCAAGGACAAGAACGACGAACGCGGCTGTACGCTGGAGATCCGTGCGGGCGCGGGCGGCGAGGAAGCGGCGCTGTTCGCCTACGACCTGTATCGGATGTACCAGGGGTACTGCGAAAAGCACCGTTTCGGCTGGGAGGTCGTCGATCTGAACGAGACGGAGCTTGGCGGCATGAAGGAGGCCATCGTCAACATCGACGGAAAGGGCGCCTACGCGCGGCTCAAATACGAGAGCGGCGTTCACCGCGTCCAGCGCGTCCCCGAGACGGAATCGCAGGGACGCATCCATACCTCCACGGTGACGGTCGCCGTCCTGCCCGAGGCCGAGGACGTGGACGTGAAACTGGACGAAAAAGACGTCCGCGTCGATCTGTTCCGTTCGTCGGGCGCGGGCGGGCAGAAGGTCAACAAGACGGAGACGGCAATCCGTCTCACGCACTTCCCGACGGGCATCGTCGTGACCTGCCAGGACGAGCGCAGTCAGCTCAAAAACAAGGAAAAGGCGTACAGAGTGCTGCGCAGCCGTCTGTACGATTACTATAACTCGCGCGCCCTCAGCGCCGAGGCCGCCAACCGCAGGAGCCTCGTCGGGACGGGCGACAGAAGCGAGCGCATCCGCACCTACAACTTCCCCCAGAGCCGCATCACCGATCACCGCATCGGACTCAGCCTGCACAACATGGAATCCTTTCTCTCCGGCGATCTGGACGAGATGATCGACGCGCTGGCGCGGGCGGAGACCGAACGCCGCCTCGCACAGACGGCGGACGAATAAACGGCGCTTGTGCGAATCGGCCGCTCTGCGGCAGGTTCCGCAGGCAGGACGCGCGGCAAATTTGCGCGCGGTCGCGGCGGGGACATACAAAACGCGCGGAAGGGTGCCGGGCGGGGCGCAACGGAGATTGCGCCGCGGCTTCGGACGGAATTTCCGCCCCATACCGACAAATTATTCTCACAGAGGTGAATCATATGGAACGACTTGCAAAGCGCATCCGCACCATTTCTCCCTCCCAGACGCTTGCCATCAGCGCCAAGGCAAAGGCGATGAAGGCGGCGGGGGAGAGCGTCGTCAATTTCGGCGTAGGCGAACCCGATTTCCCCACGCCCGAGTACATCGTGGAGGCCGCGATTGCCGCGCTCAAGGCGGGCAAGACGAAGTACACGCCTTCCGCGGGCCTGCCCGAACTGCGCCGTGCCGTCTGCGAAAAGTTCAGACGCGAGAACGGCCTTGACTACGAGCCCTCGCAGATCATCGTGTCCAACGGCGCGAAGCACTCCATTTTCAACGTCTGTTATGCGCTCGTGGACGAGGGGGACGAGGTCATCATCCCCGCGCCCTACTGGCTGACCTATCCCGAAGCCGTCAAGACGTGCGGGGGCGTTCCCGTCTTTGTCGAGGGCGCCAAGGAAAACGCGTTCAAGATCACGGCCGAACAGCTCGAGGCCGCCGTCACGCCCAAGACCAAGCTGCTCATCTTCAATTCGCCCTGCAACCCGACGGGCGCCGTCTATTCGGAAGCCGAGGTGCGCGCGCTCGCCGCTGTCTGCGAAAAGCACGGCATTTTCGTCCTCTCCGACGAGATCTATGAAAAGCTCGTCTACGGCGAGACCAAGCCCTTCTCGATGGCGGCGGTGTCCGACAAGATGAAGGAGCTCACGATCACCGTCAACGGCGTCTCCAAGACGTTCGCCATGACGGGCTGGCGCATCGGCTATCTCGCGGCGCCCAAGGACATCGCCAAGGCGATCGATTCCTTCCAGAGCCACGCGACGAGCAATGCCTGCTCCATCGCGCAGTACGCGACCATCGAGGCGCTCACGGCACCCGTCTCCGCAAAGAAGATCGAGGAGATGGTCGCCATCTTCGCCGAGCGCTGCCGTGCCGCCGTCGCGCGCATTGCCGCCATGGACGGGGTGTATTGCATCGCTCCCGAGGGCGCGTTCTACATCATGCTCGTCGTCTCCGGCGCATACGGCAAGTCGTGCGGCGAGCGCGTCATCACCGACTCCGTGTCCTTCGCGGACGCCCTGCTCGAAACGGAAAAAGTCGCGGTCGTTCCCGGGGCGCCCTTCGGAGCGCCGGACTGCGTGCGGCTCTCCTATTCGCTCTCGATGGACGACCTCATGGAGGGGCTCGAGCGCATCGACCGTTTCCTGAAACGCTTAAAGTAAGTATTTGAAAGATTTTTTTGAGGAAATTTCACAAATCCCCTTGAAAAGTCCACGAAAACTTGATATTATAGTAATAAGAAAAATTATCGCCTTCGGGCGAGGCAGGAGGATAAGATCATGATAAAGGTCATTTGCGGTCCCAAGGGAAGCGGCAAAACCAAGCGCATTATCGATGCGGCGAATGAGGCGGTTGCCGTCGCAAAGGGGAACCTGACTTTCATCACCGACACCAAGCGGTATATGTACGATCTGAAGCGCGAGGTGCGGTTCATCGATACGAGCGATTATTCCATCGCAGGCGAAGATGCGCTCTGCGGATTCATCAAGGGCGTCGTCGCCGGAAGTTATGACAACGAATACATCTTCGTAGACGGCATTGCCCGCATCTCCGGCAAGGCGATCAAGGATATGGCACAGTTCTTCTACATGATGGAGAAGGTCGCACAGCTTCGCGATCTCAAGATCTACATCACCTGCAGCTGCGCAGAGGAAGAGCTGCCCGATTTCGCAAAGAAGTATCTCTGATCGGAAAAACGCGGGGTCATCCCGAACGGCCGTCCCTTGTTCAAGGGACGGTTTGAATGTACGCAGGATCGCCGTGTCCGCACGGGCGAGGGAGGCAACTATGCAATTTATCAGTACGAGAGGGCAGGAGACGGTCACGGGCGCTCAGGCGATCGTGAATGGCATCGCGCGCGACGGCGGCCTGTTTGTTCCTTCGTCCTTTCCCGCCGTTTCGCGGGCAGAGCTTGAAGAGATGCTCGGCATGGACTATCCCGAGCGTGCCGCCTTCATCCTTCACAAGTACCTCGACGAGTACGACAAGGACGAATTGCTCTCCGCGCTGAAAAAGGCATATTCGCAGTTTGAAGGCGGGGACGCTGCACCCCTCGTGCGCGTGGAAAACGGGATGTATATGCTCGAACTCTTCCACGGCCCGACGTGCGCGTTCAAGGACATGGCACTCACCGTGCTTCCCTATCTCCTGCGCAAGGGGTGCGATCTCTGCGGTATCCGCGAAAATATCCTCATTCTCGTCGCGACCAGCGGCGACACCGGGAAAGCGGCTCTCGAAGGGTTCAAGGACGCGCCCGGGATCAAGATCATGGTCTTTTATCCCGACGACGGCGTGTCCAAAATGCAGAAGCTCCAGATGTGCACCCAGGAGGGCGGGAACGTCAACGTCGTCGCCGTCAAGGGCAACTTCGACGACTGCCAGACGGGCGTCAAGAAGATCTTCGGCTCGGAGGACTGCAAGAAAAAACTTGCCGACAAGGGATATCTTCTCTCCTCGGCAAACTCCATCAACTTCGGCCGCCTCGCGCCCCAGATCTGCTATTACTTCTCTGCGTACTGCGACCTCGTCTCCTCCGACCAGATCAAAATGGGGGACAAGGTGAACTTCACCGTCCCCACGGGCAATTTCGGCAACATCCTCGCCGCCTACTACGCCAAGAAGATGGGACTTCCCGTCGGGACCCTCGTGTGTGCGTCCAATAAGAACAACGTCCTGACCGACTTCTTCGCGCGCGGTACGTACGACGCCAAACGCCCCTTCTACAAGACGATGTCTCCCTCCATGGATATCCTCGTCTCCTCCAACCTCGAGCGCCTCATCTTCGAGCTCTCGGGCAGGAACGCGGCCCTCACCGCCGAGCGCATGGCGTCGCTCTCCTCGACGGGCAGGTACTCTGTCCGCGCCGAGGAACTCAAACAGATGCAGGCGGAATTTTATGCGGGGTACGCGGGCGAGGGCGACACGGTCGACTGTATTTACGAATTTTTCGAGGAATACGGCTATCCCATGGACACCCATACGGGCGTCGCCATGAGCGTCGCTCAGCGATACGAGGAGAAAATGAAAAAGGACAACCCCAAAGAGGAACTTCCGCCCATGGTGGTCGTCTCCACGGCAAGTCCCTATAAGTTCCCGCAGGACGTGCTCTACGCCCTCACGGGGAACGACGTCAAGGACAGCTTCAAGGGGATCAAACGCATCAACCTCCTCACCGCCATGAAGGTGCCCGAACCCCTCAAGGCCATCCGCTATAAACCCATCTTGTTCAAACAGACGGTGACAACGGAGAAGATGTTCGACGAGGTACTCAAATTCATCGGCTGAACCGCAGACTTGGATTTCGTTGAACTCTGAAAATTAAATTACGCACTGCAAAGCGGACAGAGCGCCACGGCGCGCTCTGTCCGCTTTTTGCGTGGCACGCATGTATGATTGTGATGACATTCTTTGCTTGCGGGAAAGGGCCGCGTTTGCGGAGCCCGTCCGGAAGGCTCTTGTTGAAGGCTTCCGAAGACGGCGCCGAAGGGGTGTGCCTTTTTTGTTCTTGCGGGGGATTGGCGCGGGGGCGGGAGGGGCGATTGTGAAAAATCTGCACAGATACTTCACAACAATTTTACTGCCGAAAAGCGCTCACCCATTGCATTTTGCGGGAAGATATGGTATAATTACCTTGAATCCTTATCAAAACAAGCGAGAGTAACATGGAAGAAAAAGTTTTGTATTCGGCTGCTCAGCCAAGCGGAAATCTCACAATCGGAAACTACATCGGCGCTATCCGCAACTGGGTCAATCTCCAGCACGAATTCACCTGTTATTATGCGATCGCGGATATGCACGCCATCACGGTGCGCCAGGATCCCGCACAGCTTCGTCATCGGACGCTGGAGCTTGCCGCGCTCTATATCGCCTGCGGCATCGATCCCGCGCAGTGCACGCTGTATGTGCAGTCCAACGTGTCCGCGCACGCAGAACTCGCCTGGGTGCTCAACACGCTGACCTATGTCGGCGAGATGGAGCGCATGACGCAGTTCAAAGACAAGAGCTTAAAGCATCCCGAAAACGTCAACATGGGGCTCATGGACTATCCCGTCCTCATGGCGGCGGACATTCTTCTGTATCAGACCGATCTCGTTCCCGTCGGCATTGACCAGCGGCAGCACCTCGAGATCACGCGCGACATCGCCGCGCGCTTCAACAACCGCTACGGAGAGACCTTCCGCCTGCCCGAGGGGTATATCGTGAAGGAGGGAGCCAAGATCAACTCCTTGCAGGATCCCTTGCACAAGATGAGCAAGTCGGACGAGAATCCGAATGCGTCCGTGTATTTGTCGGACGACCGCGACACCGTCATGCGCAAGTTCAAGCGGGCCGTGACGGACAGCGACAACTGCGTCGTTGCGTCGGAAGAAAAGCCCGGCGTCACCAACCTGCTTAACATCTATTCGGCCTTCAAGAACTGCACGGTCGCCGAAGCGGAAAAGCAGTTCGAGGGCAAGGGGTACGGCGACTTCAAGACGGCGGTCGGAGAGACGGTCGCCGACGTGCTTGCGCCCATTCAGGCGGAACAAAAGCGCCTGCTTGCCGACAAGCAGTATCTTGCGGACATCTTGAAGCGCGGCGAGGAAAATGCCTTCCGCACGGCGCGCAAGACGCTTTCCAAAGTGTACCGCAAAGTGGGATTTTATCGGGGAGAATAAGGCGTGTTCGGATATGTTCGCTACGATCTGCCCAACCTGCGTATTAAGGACTTCATGCTCTACAAGGCGCTCTATTGCGGCCTGTGCAAGTCCATCGGCGCGTCGTGCGGGCAGCGCGCGCGGCTAAGTCTCACCTATGATGTGACCTTTCTCTCCGCGCTCCTGCATAACATGACGGGGACGGATATCTGCGTCGAGCGGCAGAATTGCTTCGAGCATACCATCCGCAAGCGGCCCATTGCGGCCGTGGATGCGCTTACCATGGAGCTGGGCGCACTCAATACGGTACTCACCTATTACAAGCTCGCCGACGACATCACGGACGGCAGCGGCGGAAGAGTCAAACGCGCGTGGTTCAAAAAGGGCTACAAGCGCGCCAAAAAACAGTATCCCGCGCTGGTGTCCCGGATCGAGACGTTTGTCCGCGAACAGGCGGCGGTGGAAAAAAAGCGTTCGCCCTCGCCCGACGAGGCGGCGGAACCCACGGCCGCGCTCATGAAGGATTTGTGTGCGCACTTCATGAAGGAGGCAACGACTCCCGCGGCGGAGGAACTCTTCTACGCCGTCGGAAAATGGGTCTATCTCATCGACGCGCTCGACGACTACGAAAAAGACCTCAAAAAGAAACGCTACAATCCCTTTGTGCTCTCGTACGGCGCCGCGTCGCGTGCCGAACTCATGGAAAAGAACGGCCAGGAGATCGCCTTTTTGTTCGACACGCTCTTCTATTCCATGCGCGAAGGCCTTGCGGGCGTGAAATTTCATTTCAACCGCGACCTCACGGATAACGTCATCCTGCGCGGGATCCCGCTGGAGACCGCCCGCGTCATGAAGGGCGAACCGCGCAAGGAGACGTCGGTCGATCTCGCCAAGATCCGTTCATAATATCGGCAGGAGGGGACGCCATGTCCGGAAAACGTGCGCGCGACCGAAAAAAACGAAACAAGCAAGAGATGTCCCGCGCCGCCGAATGGCAGTTCATGCAGGCGAAGGTCTTTCGTG
>CAJFMF010000016.1 GCA_904391375.1 Candidatus Gallimonas faecavium
TATGAACCTCAAAGAGGCCGACCATACGATTGCGCGACTGACCCGAATCGGGATCGTCGACGACAAGACCTTAAAAGTCATCACGCATTTTTCGCACAACAGCGCTCCCTCGGCCGAGGCGCTCGCGCGTGCGGAACGGGAATATCCTTTCCTTGCCGCGTATGACGGAATGCAGCTCGAGATATAATTTCTTCTGACAGGAACGCCTGCAGAGAGGACGCCAATGACAGATCAATTCCGCGATACGCTTTTTCTCAGCGATCTGGACGGGACGCTTCTGCGCTCCGATCAGACGCTCGGCGAATACACCTGCTCGGTCATCGACCGCCTGGCCGATGCGGGCATTCATTTTTCCTACGCGACGGCGCGCAGCATCGACACCGCCGCTCTCGTCACCAAGGGGATCCGCGTCAACCTTCCCGTCATCGTGCATAACGGCTCCTTTATCCTCGACAGCGTGACGCGCAAACCGCTCTGGTCTGCCGCATTCACGCACGAAGAGGAGATCGAAGTGTACGGCGCCTTCCTCGATCACGGGCTCTTTCCGCTCACCTATGCCGTCATCGACGGCAAGAACCGTTTTTCCTATATCAAGGCGCATTGCTCGCGGGCGCAGTGGGATTTCGTCATGTCCCGCCTTTGGAGCGAGGAAGATCGCCGCGCGCGGGAGATCTTCGCCCCCGACGAGGCGCTGGACGGCACCGTCTACTACTTTGCCTGCATCGCCGACGACGAAAAACAGCTCCTGCCCGTCTACAAACGCCTCAAAAATCGCTTCCGCTGTATCTACTCGCGCGACATCTATACCGATGCGCCCTGGCTGGAGATCATGCCGCAGGGAGTCTCCAAGGCGTCCGCGGCGCAAAAACTGATGGGTCTGCTCGGCTGTACCCGTCTCGTCTGCTTCGGCGATGCCGAAAACGATCTCTCCATGTTTGAAAGTGCGGACGAGAAATATGCCGTCGCCAACGCCGTTCCCGCCCTCAAAAAACGCGCGACGGCCGTCATCGGGGAAAACGACGAGGAGGCCGTCGCCGCTTGGCTGGACGCCAATGTTCTGAATAGAATCTGACAATGTCCGCATGGCCGGACACCAATGCCTTGAATAAAATCTGACAATGTCCGATCACGCTTGCGCCCCGCGGCAATTTGCCGCGGGGCGCAAAATATCGGATGCGTTGTTGCGTTTTTATGTCCGTTATCCGGCGAAGCACGGGTTTATTCTCCGCTTTGACCGCGGCCGTTTTTCTCTTCCGCGTCGGAAGAAGGCGTTCGGGCGTCCGTCGCATCGGGCGACGTACTGCCGTCCGTGCGGAGGGAGTCTGTCGCGCAGGGAACCGCCGACACGTCGTCCGTATTGCCGTTCGTGCGGGCGGAGGCTGCGGCAGAAGGCGCGCGGCGGGGACGCGGGACAAAGGAAAAGGCGTCCATCGTCTGCGGACGTTTGAGAAATAGGACACAAAGGGGAACGAGCGTGACAAGACTGCCCACAAGGTGAAGGAGCATGTCCTCCATGGTGTCGAGGATTGCGGTTCCGCGGCGGCTGTTGACGAGGTAGGTTCCGTCGGGGTAACTTTCGAGAATGCCGTCCGCCCAGCCCTGCGTGCTGGAGGCAGGGTCGACGGTGTCTACGGTGAACTCAAAGAGTTCCCAAAGGTAGCCGATAGTGAGCGAGCAGAAGAGGGCGAGCAGGACGGTGGCGATCAGCTTGCGCGTTCCATTTGGCTGATTGCGCAGGAGGACGGAGGCAAGCCCCAGACCGAGGACGGCAAACAGGACACCCGAGAGCGAATGCAGAACCATATCCCATGCGGGGAAGAAATCGTACATGCACCAGACGTTGGCGACGGTATTTCCGCCGAAGGCAAACAGGGCGCAGGCGATGACGACGGGAGTTCCCGCGCGGAAGCAGAGCAGCCATTGGGCGAGGTAGACCGCCGAAATGGAGAAAAGGCTGATGCCGAAGTGCAGCAGCGTTTTGTAGAATTTGGCGGTTCCGATGGCCCCTTCCGAAAAACGGGAGATGTTCCAGAACAGGCCCGCAAAATCGAGCAGAATGAGCACCGCCCAGACGGCGGCCAGGAGAATCGTACGCCGCGACGGGCGCGTGGAACTGTGTTTCATGAATTACCTCCGCAGAAACGGAAAAGACGTCAGGACAAAAGCATAGCAGAAGCGTCGGTATTTGTCAAGCCGAAACCGTCACGGCCATTCTGCCGCGGGCGGGTTGTTATCCGTTGTTGTCATATAATTTGCGGGCAGTCTGTCATATTGTCGGGATGCTATCATATTATTTGGGCGCAATTTATCCTATTTTGGACGGAAAGAGGGATAATTTCTCTTGTTTTGCCTTGATTTTTTGCCGTTCGGAGGGCAAACGTGCGGGAAAGCGGCTAAATTTCCTCAAAGCAGTTTACATTTTTCAAAAAAAAGTGTACAATAGACAAAAACGACGGAGGACGCTCACGATGGGATTGCTCGCAAAGATCAAGGCATTTTTTACGCGTGCAGGGCGGCCCGTCGTCCTCGGCCTTGCGCTCGGCTCGGGCGGAGCAAAGGGCATGGCGCACCTCGGCGCTCTCAAAGCGTTCGAGGAAGAGGGCCTTGTCTTCTCCGTCGTGACGGGAACGTCCATCGGTTCTATCGTCGGCGCTCTGCTCGCCAAGGGGTACTCCTGGGCGGACATGACGGGCATCGTGGACAGCATCAACAAAAAAGAATTTTCCAAAAATCTGCGGCCGTTTGCCGATATGTCGCCCTTCGAGAGCTTTTTGGAGGGCTATCTGGAGGGGGACATTTCCGCTTTGCCGCTTCCGTTTGCGGCGTGTGCGACGGACGGCGCGACCAATGCGTGCGTCGTCTTGCGCGAGGGCAAGATCGCGCGTGCGCTCACGGCGTCTGCCGCCATTCCGCCCTTTTTCCGCGGCGTGGACTGGAACGGCCGAAAACTCTACGACGGCGCATTTTCCAACGCCATTCCCGCGGACGTCTGCCGCGAACTGGGAGCGCAGGTCGTCGTGGGGATCGATCTCTCCGCATTCGCCAGAGCGGAAGAGGAGAAAGGCCGCCTGGAACGTCTGCTCGGCTCTGCGATCGGGGCGTTTACCCCCGTACGGACATTGCCCGATGCCAAGACGCGCGGCTACGAGGCGGCAGACGTCATGCTCCGCCCCGATCTGTATGACTTTAAGGCGACAAACATCTCGCGCACGGCGATGGACGCCATGTTTGAGATCGGCTATCGCGAGGCAAAGGAACGCATGCCCGAGATCCGCGCGGCGATCGCCGCGGCTCGAAAATCGAGGCGCAGCAAAAAGAAATCAAGCACTCATTCGGACAAGTCGATGGAAGATAAAAGCGGCTCTTTTGGAGCTGTTGGGTCTGTGAACGGATCGCCTGATGTTCGGAAAGAGAAGCCGAAAGAAACGGATACGAACAAGACGCGCGCAAAGAAGGGGAAGAAACCCAAAAACGAGCCCGAGGGTACGTCGGAATGACGGCCCGCCAGGCAGAGCGCAGGCGCGCCGCGCGGATGCGCGGACTGCGGGGATTGCTCGTCGTCCTTGTCGCGTGTGCCGTGGGATTATTCTTTCTCATCGTTCCGTTTCGCGCCCTGCTTCCTGCACGCGCACTTCCGCCGCGCGGGGAGGGGGAGATGAGGCTGCATTTTCTCTCCGTCGGGCAGGGGGACTGCACCATTGTGGAATTTCCCGACGGCGATGCGCTTGTCGTTGACGGCGGAGACGGCTCCTTTGCGGCAAACGATGCGCTCGTGCGCTATCTGAAAGGGCTGGACGTCTCGTCGCTTACGCTGATCGCGACGCATGCCGACGCCGATCACTACGCGGGACTGACCGAAGTACTGCGCGTATTCGGAGCGGAACAGGTCTATCTGCCCGTCATTGCCTCGTCGGAGAGCGCATACAGGCGCTTTCTCGATGCGGTGGAACAAGAGGGCTGCCGCGTGGATACGCTCGTGCGCTATGACGTCATTGCGCGGCCTTCGGGCGCGTATGCCGTGTGCATTTCTCCGCACGCAGCAGGGGAGACGGACGAAAATGAAGCATCCGTTGCCCTCTTTTTGTATTATGAAGGCGTCCGTATCCTGCTCAGTTCGGACATGAGCGCCGTGCGCGAACGCGCGCTTCTGGCGGAGCTCTCCCTCACGGACGCCATTTTTGACAGCGGGGAATATGCCGTCCGCCTGCGGGACATCGATCTTCTCAAGGTCGCGCATCACGGCTCGGCGGGCGCGTCCTGCGCGGAGTGGCTTACCTATCTCTCGCCTGCGGCGGCGGTCATTTCGTGCGGGGCGGGAAACAGCTATCGGCACCCATCGCAGGATACGCTTGCGCGGCTTGCGCAGGTCGGCGCCGACGTCTATCGGACGGACGCGTGCGGCAATGTGCTCGTCACGGTCTCGGGCGGCGGAATGACGGTGACGTTTGCATGATTTCTGACATTCACGGAGGGACGCTATGAAACTCACGACGGCGGGCGAATCGCACGGAAAAGGACTGTTTGCCATTCTGGAGGGCTTGCCTGCGGGGCTGACACTGGACGGCGGGGAGATCGACGCCTATCTTGCGCTGCGTCAGTCCGGGTACGGACGGGGCGCGCGCCAGAAGATCGAACATGACCGCGCGGAAATTCTCTCGGGCGTGCGGAACATGGTCACGCTGGGCAGTCCCGTGACGGTCGCCGTGTGGAATCGCGACTATGCCAACTGGAAAGAATATATGGCGCCCGAAGGCTGTGACGGTACGGCGCGGAGGCTCACCAAGGTGCGTCCCGGCCATGCCGATCTCTCGGGACTGAAGAAATACGGAACGGAGGACGCGCGCAACGTTCTCGAGCGCGCCTCTGCGCGGGAGACGGCCGTCCGTGTTGCGGCAGGGACGATCTGCCGTCAGCTCCTGCGCGCACTCGGGGTGGAAATTTCGGGATATGTGCGCCGCGTGGGGGAGGTCTCCGACGAGACGGAATATCCCTTTGACGCCCTTGCGGGGCGTCTTCCAGCGCTGTTCATGCTGGATTCTCAAAAGCAGGCGGAGGCGATGCGGTTCATCGACGCCTGCGCGGCGGCGGGCGATACCTGCGGCGGCGTGTGCGAACTGCGCGTCCGCGGACTCAAGAGCGGGTTCGGAAGCTGCATGACGTATGCGGAAAAACTGGACGCCCGTCTTGCCGCGGCGCTGATGAGCATTCAGGCCGTCAAGGGCGTGGAAGTCGGCATCGGGTTCCGTGCGGCGGCGTTGCGCGGAAGCGCGGTGCATGACGAGATCTTTTATGACGACGCGCGGGGATTCTTCCGCAAGACCGACCGCGCGGGCGGGATCGAAGGCGGCATGAGCAACGGCGAGGAGATCATCTTGCGCATTGCGATGAAGCCCATTCCCACGCTCATGCGCGGACTTGCGACGGCGGACTATGTGACGCACGAAGGGGTGCGCGCCGCGGCCGAGCGCAGCGACGTGTGCGCCGTTCTTGCGTGCGAGGTGGTGGCAGAGAGCGTGCTCTGTGCGGCGCTGGCGGAAGTCGTGCTGGAGCGGCTGGGCGCGGACAACCTCGCCGATCTGAAAAAACGCTATGAGGAGCTTCCCCGATGAGGACGTTTACCATTACGACTGCAGACGCGGAGACAAGCCGCATTGTCTGCCGCAAGGATATTCTCGAACAGGCACTCCCCGAGACGCTCAAGGCGTACCGTCAGGTTTTTCTCTTTTCGGACGAGACGGTGTGGAAGATCTACGGAACCCGCGTCCGCCGCGCCGTCGGAAAGGCTGGCGTGTACTGTATGCTCGCGGGGGAGGCGCATAAGACGCCCGAAACGTTGTTTTCCCTTCTCTCCGCCATGGCGGAAGCGGGACTGCACCGCAGCGACTGTCTCGTATGCATCGGCGGAGGTGTCGTGGGGGACGTGGGCGGCCTTGCCGCGGCGCTGTATATGCGCGGGATCGACTGCATTCAGGTCCCGACCACGCTCCTTGCGCAGGTGGATTCCTCGGTGGGGGGAAAGACGGCCGTGGATTTTTGCGGCATCAAAAACCTGGTCGGCGTCTTTCGTCAGCCGACGTATGTCTACGTCGACCCCGCCTTTCTCGCGACGCTCCCCGCGCGCGAGATCCGCTGCGGACTTGGCGAAATCATAAAGCACGGGGCGCTCAGTCCCGAAATCTTTGATACGCTCGAGCAAAATCGCGACAAACTGACCGATCTTGCCTTTTTGGCGGACATCGTTCCCGCCAATGTCGCCTTCAAGGCGAACGTCGTGCGCGAGGACGCGCGGGAGGGAAATCTGCGCAAGTGTCTCAACCTCGGGCATACGACGGCGCACGCCTTCGAGCTGTTGGACGGAAAGCTCTCGCATGGGGAGTACGTCCTCATCGGAACCTGCATCGAGGCGGAGATCTCCGCTTCCCGCGGCGGCGACGCCGCATATCTTGCGCGGCTGGGGCGGCTGTGTCTGACGGCGCTCGGGACGATGCCCGCGCTGCCCGATCCCGCCGAGGCGGCACGCGTCGCCTGTCTGGACAAGAAGAATACGGGACGCGGGCGCATTGTCCTCACCGTTCCCGTGGCAAAGGGCGAATATCGCCTGCTTGAACTGGGGGCGGAGGAATACGAGCGCGAACTCGGGCGCATCGGGAGGAAATTATGCTCAGACTTGCCGTGATCGGAAAGGACGTCTCCCGATCGTTGAGCCCCGTCATGCATCGGTTTCTGCTCGGGAAGATGGGCGAGCGCTGTACCTACGAATGCGTGAGCATTCCGCCCGCGCGCTTTTCGGCCGATGTCGGGACGCTCTTTTCCCGCTTCGACGCATTCAACGTGACCATTCCGTTCAAGGCGGAGATCCTCCCGTTTCTTGCGCGGACAGAGGGGGACGCAAAGACGTTTTCCGCCGTCAACACCGTGGTGTCGGCAACGCGCACGGGGTACAACACGGACGGACTCGGGTTTATGCTCATGCTGGACAATGCGGGCGTGGACGTCTCGGGCAAGCGCGTGCTCGTGCTCGGTGCGGGCGGCGCGGGCAGGAGCTGTATCTGCAAGCTCGCCGAGCGCGGCGCACAGGTATTCGCCTACGGCCGCGATTTTCAGCGCCTGCAAAAGATCTGGGCGGAGATGGGCAATTTTACGCCCCTCGAGAGCATCCCGCCCGCGGCGTATGACGTCATCTGCAACTGTACGGGCATCGGAATGCACGACACGGTCGGACAGACGCCCACCGTGCGCACGCCGCACGGGGAATTTCCCGTCGGAGAGGCGCTGCTCGCGGGCTGTACGGCGGCGGTCGATCTCATCTACGAGCCTGTACAGTCGGAGTTTCTGCGCATCGCCGCATCGCTCGGCAAAAAGACGCTCAACGGCGGCGCGATGCTCTTCTATCAGGCGTATTACGCGGACTGCATCTATCTGGAACGCACGCCTTCCCCTGCGGAGGCGAAGCAATATTACATGGAATACTCGGGAGGAAAGGCATGACCATTCTGGTTCTCAACGGAGTCAATCTCAACATGACGGGCAGGCGGGAAAAGGACGTCTACGGCACGCAGACGCTGCGCGAGATCAACGAGCGCATAGCGAGCTACGCCGAAAAGCTGGGGATCACCGTCAAGTTCTTCCAGAACAACCTCGAGGGCGAGATCTGCACCGCCATTCAGAGCGCCGAGGGAAAGTATGACGGCATTATCCTCAATGCGGGGGCGTTCACGCACTATTCGTATGCCATCCGCGACGCCATTGCGTCCGTGTCCGTGCCTGTCGTGGAAGTTCACATGAGCAACGTCCATGCGCGCGAGGAATTTCGCCGCAACTCGGTTCTGACGCCCGTCTGCCGCGGAGAGATCCTCGGATTCGGCGCGAACAGCTATATTCTTGCATTGGAGAGTTTTCTGTTATGAACATCGTTTTGTGCGGCATGATGGGGGTAGGGAAGTCGAGCGTCGGCATCCGCATTGCCGAGCGCACGGGCAGGATGTGGTACGATACCGACGTGGTCATCTCCGACCGCCACGGCAGGATCTCGGACATCTTCGAGTTCTACGGCGAAGCGCATTTCCGGATGCTTGAAACGGAGGTCGTGCGCGAGCTCTCGGGACGGGACGGCCTTGTCATTTCGACGGGCGGAGGACTTGTGCTCAAGCCCGAGAACAGCGAACTGCTCAAAAAGAACGGGCGCATCTTTTTTATGCGCGCGAGTTTTGAGACGCTTTTGAAGCGCGTCCGCGCCGATGAGACGCGTCCGCTTCTGAAGAACACGGGCAAGACGGCGGAGACGCTCGGACAGCTCCTCGAAGAGCGCACGCCCGTGTATGAGCACGTCGCCGATTTCATCGTCGATACGGACGGCAAGAGCGTCGAGGAAGTCGCGGACGAGATCCTCGCGCACATGGACGCGGAGCAGGCGTCCGAAGGCGCGGGACAGGCGTCCGAAGGAGAGAAACGCGCATGAGAGTGCTCGTAACGGGCGGAACGCGCGGCATCGGGCTTGCCTGCTGCCGCCTTTTTTTCCGCATGGGATATGAAGTGACGGCGCTCTATTCCTCGGACGAAGCGGCCGCCGAGGCGGCGCGCAGGGAACTCCCCGAAGTGCGCTTCCTGCGTGCGGACGTCGCCGACGAAGCGGCCGTAAAACGGGTGTTTTCCGAGCTTCCGCCCCTTGACGTGCTCGTCAATAACGCGGGGATCGACTTCTTCGCGCAGGTGCAGGACATGGCCTATTCGGACTACGCGCGCGTGATGGACGTCAATATGGGCGGGACGTTCCTCGTGACCAAGTACGCCGTCCCGGGGATGCTTTCGCGCGGCGGAGCGATCGTCAACGTCTCCTCGATCTGGGGCGTCACGGGCGGAAGCTGCGAGAGCGTATATTCGGCGTCCAAGGGGGCGGTGATCGCCTTTACGAAGGCGCTTGCGCAGGAACTCGCACCCGCTGTCCGCGTCAATGCCGTTGCCCCCGGCGCCATCGATACCGTCATGAATGCGGGGTACTCCGCGCAGGAACGGCAGGAGATCGAGCGCCGAATCCCGCTCGGGCGCTTCGGTACGCCCGACGAGTGCGCCCAGGCGGTGTACTTTCTGGCGACCTGCCGCTATTGTACGGGCCAGGTGCTGGGCGTGGACGGCGGCGGCCTGTAAACGTGCTCCCGCGCCGCTCGGATCTTTCTGCAAAACCGACTTCGGCACGGGGCGCAGGGAACGGGGCAGCGCCCTGTTCTGGTCTTTTTTGCAGGGCATGGAGCGGGGGCGATCGGTCTGTGCGGCGGGGTTCAAAAATTTTTTGAAAAAATTTTGCCGAAAAACAAGGAGTTTTTCCCGTCGTCTGCGTAATAACCAAGTGATGAATGACGTGACATTGAAGGAAAAAACTTACGAGAAGGAACGCGCCTTTCTCTCGCCGTATGCCACGCGCTCGTATGAGAGCAAGGGGCGGCTGCGCGAGGAGACGCCCTGTCCCATGCGCACCGATTTCCAGCGCGATCGGGACCGCATCATCTACTCCAAGGCGTTCCTGCGTCTCAAAAACAAGACGCAGGTCTTTTTCGCTCCCGACGGAGACCACTATATGTCGCGGCTCACGCATACGCTGGACGTCTCGCAGATTGCGCGTTCGGTGGCGCGGGCGCTCTCGCTCAACGAGGACCTCGCCGAGGCGATCGCCCTGGGGCATGACCTCGGGCATACGCCCTTCGGCCATGTCGGCGAGCGCGTCCTTGCCGCGCTCAATCCCAAGGGATTCCGGCACAGCGTGCAGTCGCTGCGCGTCGTGGACAAGCTGGAAAAGGACGGAAAGGGACTCAATCTCACGGTAGAAGTGCGCGACGGGATCGTCAACCACACCAAGAGCGGGCATCCTGCCACGCCCGAGGGGGTAGCCGTTTCCCTTGCCGACCGCATTGCCTACATAAATCACGACATCGAGGACGCCATCCGCGCGGGCATCATCACCGCGGAGGAGCTTCCGGCCGAGAGCGTGCGCATCTTCGGGCGCGACACGTCGGCGCGGATCAACACCTGTGTCATGGATATCTATGAGACGTCGGTGGGAAAACCGTACGTCAGAATGTCCGAGGAGAAGGCAAAGGCGCTGGACGATCTGCGTTCGTTTATGTTCGAGCACGTCTATGAACACGCCAACCGCCTCATTCAGGAGAGCGCCGAACGCCTTCTGCGCTCGCTGTTCGGCTATTTTTCCGAGCGGCCCGAGGAGCTGCCCGCGCTCTACCGCGAGACGGCAGAGACGGACATCCCGCAGGCCGTGTGCGACTATCTTTCCTCCATGACCGACCGCTATGCGATCGGCGTCTTCAATCGGCTGTTCGTGCCGCGCGAGGGGAGCGTATAGACGGAGGCACGTATGTACAAGGACGACTTTACCGATTTCATCCGCGAGCTCAAAGAGCGAAACGACATCGTGGAAGTGATCGGAAGCTATATAAAATTGGAGCGGCGCGGCTATAATTATTGGGCGTGCTGTCCCTTTCACCATGACAAGACGCCGTCGTTTTCCGTCAATGCGGCAGATCGGTACTATCACTGTTTCGGCTGCGGAGCGTCGGGGGACGTCATCGGATTCATCAAGAACTACGAAAACGTGGACTTCATGCAGGCGGTGCAGATTCTGGCCGCCCGCGCCAAGATGGAAGTCCCCGCCTACGACGAGCGCTCGGCCGAAGAGGCCGCCGAAAAGAAAAAGAAGCGGGACAGGCTGGTTGCGCTCATGCGCGACGCCGCGCGGTTTTACTTCGGAAATCTCTATTCGGGTCGGGCGGACGCCCATCTCGCCTACTTGCAGAAGCGGGGCATTTCGCCCTCGACGGCGCGAAAATTCGGCATCGGCGCCTCGCTCGACTATGCGTCCTTGCCCTCGCACCTCCTTGCGCAGGGGTACACCCCCGAGGAATGCGTGGAGAGCGGCACCTGTTCCCGTACGGACGAAGGACGGCTGATCGACGCCGAGGGGGAGCGGCTCATCATTCCCATCATCAATCACATGGACGAGGTCATCGCCTTCGGCGGGCGGCTGCTCAAAAAGAGCGACCGCGCCAAGTACAAGAACACGCGCGAGACCCTTCTCTTCAACAAGAGCAAGACGCTCTACAACATCAACCTCGTCAAGAAGGAACGGCGCGCGGCGGGACTGGCCTCCATCATCCTCGTCGAGGGGTATATGGACGCCATTTCCCTCTATGAAGCGGGCTTTCACGGCGTCGCCGCGAGCATGGGAACTTCCCTCACCAAGGAACAGGCGCGCCTTCTGAAGCGCTACACCGAAAACGTGTTCATCAGCTATGACGGCGACTTCGCGGGGCAAAAGGCCAACCTGCGCGGACTGGATATCCTCAAACAGGAGGGGCTGAAAGTGCGCGTGGTTCCGCTTCCCGACGGAATGGATCCCGACGACGTCATCCGCAAGCAGGGACAGGCGGGGTATCAGGCGTGTCTGGACCAGGCGATGCCGCTCATCGATTTCCGTCTTCTGGCGGCAAAGCGCAAGTACGATCTGTCCAGGACGGACGAAAAGCGGGACTACGTCGCGGAGGCGCTCACCGTCGTACGCGACGCGGTAAGCGCCACCGAGCGGGAGGAACTGCTCAAGCGCATTTCGGCGGAGACGGGCGTGAGCGTCGATTCGCTCGCGCGCGATCTGGAGACCGTTCCGAAGGCGCCTGCGGCGCCGCAGCCCGTCCTTCCCAAAGAGGACGACGCTGGCTTGGAGAAGAAGGCGGCGCGGTTCGTGCTGGCGGCCTGCCTTCTCGATAAACCCTATGCGCGGAACTGCGATCTGTCCGCGTTTCCCTTTGAGGACTCCGCGCACAACACGGTGGCGGGATACGTCATGAAGGCGCGCCGCGAGGGCAGCGTGCGGGCGAGCGGGATCTTCGATCTGCTGCCCGCGGACGGAGAACTTGCCGAGATCCTCGATCTCGACTACGGCGACAATCTTGATTCGCCCGCGGCGGAGCGCTATTTTTCCGACTGTGTGGCGGCGCTGCGGCGCCGTCCGCTGCTGGATAAGATCGCCCGTCTTCGGGCGGCGTACGCAGAGGCTTCGACCTCCGAGGAGAAGCGGGACATCCTTACCCGCATCGATGCATCCACAAAAGAACTGAAAAACCTGTCGGCAGGAGGAAAGGTATGAATGTAACAGATGAAAAGCTGAATGAGCTGATCACAAAGATTGCTTCCGACTACAAGATGAAGGGAAGCATTTCGACGAACGATCTTTTTGACGCGCTGGAGAAGTACGATCTCTCGCCGCAGCAGATCGATACCGTCTATAAGACGCTGCCCGAGATGGGCGTCTCCATCTATGACGAGGAGGAGCGCGAGAAAGAGCTCTTCGAGCAGGCGCTCTCCGACATCGGGCTGGACGACCCCGTCAAGATGTATCTGAAAGACATCGGCCGCGTGCCGCTCTTGTCGAGCGACGACGAGATCGAGCTCGCCAAGCGGATGCAGGAGGGGGACGAAGAGGCAAAACGCCGCCTTTCCGAGGCCAACCTGCGCCTTGTCGTCTCCATTGCAAAGCGCTATGTCGGGCGCGGGATGCTCTTTCTCGACCTCATTCAGGAGGGCAATCTCGGCCTGATGAAGGCGGTGGAGAAGTTCGACTACCAGAAGGGGTTCAAGTTCTCCACCTATGCAACGTGGTGGATCCGTCAGTCCATTACCCGCGCCATTGCCGACCAGGCGCGCACCATCCGCATTCCCGTACACATGGTGGAGACCATCAACAAGCTCACGCGCGTCTCGCGGATGCTCTTGCAGGAAAACGGCCGCGAGCCGACGCCCGAAGAGATCGCCGAGGCCATGGGCGTGGAGGTCTCCAAGGTGCGCGAGATCCAGAAGATCGCGCAGGATCCCGTCTCGCTCGAGACGCCCATCGGCGAAGAGGAGGACTCGCACCTCGGTGACTTCATCGAGGACGACAAGACGCAGACGCCCGGCGATTCGGTGGCGTTCATCATGCTGAAAGAGCAGCTCCTCGGCGTCCTTGACACGCTCACGCCGCGCGAGGAGAAGGTGCTGCGCCTGCGCTACGGCATCGACGACGGCAAGCCGCGCACCCTCGAAGAAGTGGGCAGAGAGTTCAACGTCACACGGGAACGTATCCGTCAGATCGAGGCGAAGGCGCTGCGCAAGCTCCGTCACCCCAGTCGCAGCAAGAAGCTGAAGGACTTTCTGGACTGATGACGGAACGGCTGCAATTTATCTGCGCGCACATTCCGTCCGCGCGGGTGTTTGCCGACATCGGCTGCGACCACGGCTATTGCGCGCAGTATGTGCTGGAAAACGACCTGTGCGAGCGGGCCTATGTGAGCGACATCAGCGCCGCCTGTCTGAAAAAGGCGGAGACGTTGCTGGCAAAAGAGATCCGCGAAGGGCGTTGCGTGGCGGTATGCGCGGACGGAACGGAGGGACTTCCCGAGCCGGCGGACTGCGTGTTGTGCGCGGGGCTGGGCGGCGAGGAGATGGTGCATATCTTTTCGCGGGGGCCGCTTCCCGCGCGGTTTGTGTTCCAGCCCATGAAGAACACGGAGAAGGTGCGCCGTTTTCTCCTGTCGCGCGGCGCGCACCTGGAGACGGACGTCATGTTCGCGGAGGACGGAAAGTTTTACGACCTGCTCGTCGGAACGGCCGAGGGCGGGGATTGTTACTCCGAATTTGAGTACCGTTACGGGCGGGACAACCTGAAATCGCCGGGGCGTCCCTTTTCGGAGAAGATCAGGAAGGACATCGACGTGCTGCGCGAGGCAATGCGCGGCGTAAAGGCGGGGCCGCAGCGGGACGAACTGCTCGCGCGCCTTGCCGAATTGGAGGGTATTTCGGATGCAATTGAAGAATGTCTATGAGGCGATCGACGCACTTGCGCCCTTTGCGCTCAGCGGCGAATACTGCGATACATACGGGTTCCGCGACAACAGCGGCGTGATGCTCGACTGCGGCGGATCGGTGCGGGGGATTCTCTGCTCGCTCGATCTCTCGGCGCGGGCGGTGGAAGAGGCGAAAAAGCAGGGGGCGAACGTCATCTTCACCCATCATCCCGCCATTTTTCATCCTCTTTACAGCCTGCGCGACGGCGCGCCCCTGACCGAATGCGCCAAAGCGGGCATCTCCGTCATTTCGGCGCACCTCAATCTGGACAGCGCGCAGGGCGGCATCGACGAAGAACTCATGCTCGGCCTCGGCGGGAATGCGGGAAAGCTCATGCACCCGCTCTCCGACGGCGGATACGGGCATCTCTTTTCCGTGCATGAGGAGGCGCTCGACAGCTTCCTCGCACGCGTCAAGGCACGGTTTTCCACCGAACGCGTCATCGTTTACGGGGACAGACCCGTCTGCCGCGTGGCAAGCTTCTGCGGCGCGGGAATGGACGAGACGTCGGTCGCGTTTGCCGTCGCAGAGGGGGCGGACACCTTTCTCTCCTCGGACGGAAAACATCACCTCATCGCCGAGCTCGTCGAGCGCGGACTCAACGTCATTCTGCTCACGCACTATGCGGCGGAGAACTACGGATTCATCCGTTTTGTCGAAAATCTGAAAACAAAATTAAAGGGGCTGCCCATCGGCGTGTTCACCGACGAGCGCCTGTTATAAGGAGTTAAGTATGCCGATCTTGAACGAACTTTTAGAATATCAGAAGGTGGACGCGCAGCTGCGCAAGATTGAGCAGGCCGTATCCGCCAGCGAAGCGCAGAAGAAATTTGCGCAGGCAAATAAATTCATGAAATCCGCTCCCGAGCGCTTCGAGGTGCAGGACAAGCGTGCCGCCGAGCTCACGGCTCTGCGCGAGAGCCTCATTCGCCGCGCGGAGGACATCGGAAAGCAGATCGCCGAATACTCCGACGTGGACGAGATGGTGGAGGGCGGCGGCGACGTCTCCTTCTACAAGAAGAACGCACAGGCCCTGCTCGACCGCCTGCGCGCGCTCAAGAGCGAGATCCAGAAGCTCAATTCCGACATCGCCGCGACCGTCGAGGAATACGACCGCTTCAAAAAACAGGGCGCGGCCATGCAGAAACAGTACAAGGAATACAAGGCAAAGCGCGACGAACTGGTCGGCTCGCACAAGGAGGAGGTCAACGCCCTGCGCGCCCGCCTCGCCGAGATCGCCAAGAAGATTCCCGAGGACATTCTCGCCAAGTACCAGCAGAAGCGCAAGGAGAACATTTTCCCCATCATTGCCCCCCTCAACGGCAATATGTGCATCTGCGGCATGGACTTCCCGCTTGCCTTGCAGGAGAAACTCGCGGGCGGAAACGTCGTCGAATGCGAACACTGCCGTCGGTTTGTCTATAAGGCCTGACCGACAGAGCGCGCTCGCCGTTTGCAGAAAGAAACGGGCGCCGCGCCGAACATAGGCGGGCGCATCTGCAGAAAGCGCGCGTGACCTGCCTGCTTCGTTTGTCGGAAACTCGCGCGGCCGTGCGCTTATTTCGCTTTGTTTGCGGGAAACCCGCGCGGTCAGCGTACTTACATAGCGTTGATTGCGGGGAACTCGTGCGGCCTGTGCGCGCATAGTATGGGGGTATGCAGAAACCCGTATCCGTTGTATCGCTTTCCCGCATTTGTCAGAATTTCCGTCTGCTTGCGCGGTGTGCCGCCAGGCCGATGATCGCGGTCGTCAAGGACGATGCCTACGGTCACGGCGCCGAGGCGGTCGCGCAGGCGCTGTCCGACGACGCGCTGCTCTTTGCCGTCTCTTCGGTGGAAGAGGGGGCGCGCTTGCGGGCGGCGGGAATCGGAAAGGACATCCTTGTTCTGACGCCGCTTTTGTCCGACGAGGACGCTCTGCGGGCGGGATATTACGACCTCATTGCCGCGGCGGCGTCGGCGGAATCGCTTGCGCTTGCGGCGGGACTGCGGGCGCACCTCGTGCTGAACACGGGCATGAACCGCTACGGATTTTCGCCGCAGACGATCGAATGGGCGTGCCGCCGTGCGCGGGCGCTGGGCGTGCGCGTCGAAGGGGTGTTTTCGCATTTTTACGATGCCGCCGATGCGGAGGCGCGTCGGGAGCAGACCCGCGCGTTTTCCGAGGGCTGTGCCGTCGTGCGTCGGTTTTTTCCCGAAGTCTTGCGCCATCTGTGCGCGACGGGCGGGATTCTGGCGGGCGGCGAGATGTTCGATGCGGTGCGGCCGGGGCTCGGGCTCTACGGCTATGCGCCGCCGCCCTTTGAAAATTCCCTCGGACTGCTGCCCGCAATGCAGGTCTGGGCCTGTGTCGGACAGGAGACGCGTCCTTACGGGGGCGGAGCGGGGTATGCCGCCGCGCCCCGGGCGTTTTCCGCGCTGCATACGCTGTGCGCGGGATACGGAGACGGCTTCTTCCGCGCGGGCGGGCTGGATGCCGTCGGGAAGTTGTGCATGGACGCCTGTGTGCGGGAGGGACGCCTTCCCTTCGGAAAAAAGGTGTGCGTTCTGGATGACGCCGCGGGATATGCGGCGCAACACGGCACGACGGCGTATGAAGTGCTCACGGCGCTGCGCAATCTGGAGAGGCAATATGACGGATAAACGAGCGCTGCGGGCGCATTTTTTATATCTGCGGGAGAGAACAAAGTCCGCAGAAAAAGACGAGGCGATCACAGAAAACCTGATACGTTCGCCTTATTTTGCGGCAGAGCGTTTTTTCGTCTACTGCTCTGTGCGAAGCGAAGTCGCGACGGACAAGCTCATTGCGGCGCTCCTTGCGGCGGGCAAACAGGTATGCGTCCCGCGCATCGAAGGGGGCGTCATGCTCGCCGTTCCCTATGCGAAGCTGGAGCGCGGAGCGTTCGGCATTCCCGCCCCGCGCGGGGGCGAGGACACCGTCTGCGACGTAGCTCTCACGCCTCTGCTTGCCGCAGACCGCACGGGGGTGCGGCTCGGGTACGGCGGGGGCTATTACGACGCCTATTTTGCAAAAAGGCCGCAGACCTTGCGCGTGGGATTGGCGTACGAAGCACAGCTCACGCAGTCGCTCCCGCGCGAGGCATGGGATCTGCCGCTGCAGGCCGTCGTCACGGAAAAGGGAACGCATTGCTTTCCGTTGCTTGACAGCACTCCCGCGGACACGCTATAATATCGACAATATCCGTACAGCGGCGAGGACGGCGGGGAAGCGTCCGCAAAACGCGGCGCCGTTCCGGAAGGCATTGTTTTATACGGCTCTGTGCATATACGGCGACGTTACAGACTGCGCAGACGGCGAGACGGACGATGTGTCCTGACGGGCGAAAATCAGAACGATGACGGGCGTTCCCGAAAAACCGCGATACGGATGACGGGGGCGCGAAACAGATTACGAAAGCGATGGGGGATCTCCCGCGGAGGAAATATGCTCAACGACTTACCGAAGAAGGAAAAAGTAAGAAAACCTGCGACGCCCTGGCGTGTCTTCTGGAGGGTGCAGAAGGAGTGCGCCCTGCGGGCCGTCACGCCCTTCATGATGTATCTCTTCATGAGTCTGATCGCGCTTGCCGTGCAGGCGATCTCGCCCGATTCGACGGTGTGGTATGAGGTCGTGCTGGGTGCGCTGTGCATTGTCGCGGGGGCGGCGTTCAACGCGAACCTGATCTTTGCGCGCGGCAAGATGCACTTCGATGCCTATCTGACGGGGCGGCTCTACGAGAAGAACAAGCTCTTCGGCATCGAATCGGGCGGCGATCGGCGTCCGGAGCGGGAATATCGGCCGTGGAAGGGATTTCTCATCGGATTCTACGTCGGGCTTCCCGTGCTCTTTCTCGGGATGTTCGCCGCAATCCCCGCCACCTGGTCGGGCGGAGAGGTCGCGATGGTCATGTTTGCGGGGTGGGCGATCTTTCCCGTCCAGTGGATCCGCGCCTATCTGTTCCCCGGGCAGTCCGACTGGGTCTATCCTCCCGTCAGCGGCGGATATGCAATGCTCATGGCACTGCTGCCCATCCTCGTTTCGGGGATATTTTACATCGTCGGTGCGACGGTGCAGCGGCGGGAAAAGGAGCGCGAGGCGCAGCGCGCCGAGCGCATCGCAGAGGCCGGCGAACAGGCGCGTCGGGAGACCTCGGCAAAGGCGAAGAAAAAATGAGGATCATAGCCGGAAAACATCGCGGCCGCGTCCTGGCGCAGTTCCGCGGAATGCAGGTTCGCCCGACGTCCGACCGTGTCAAGGAATCTTTTTTCCAGATTCTGGGCATAAAGTTACAGGACGCGCGTGTGCTCGACCTCTTTTGCGGGAGCGGCGCGCTCGGGCTGGAAGCGCTCTCGCGCGGGGCGAAGGAGGCAGTCTTTAACGACCTCTCGCCCGACAGCCTTTCCATCTGCAAAAAGAACGTTGCCGCGCTCGGGGAGCGCGGCACCATGTACAATCTCGATTTCCGCACCTGTCTTGCGCGCGTGACGGGAAAGTTCGACATCGTCTTTGCCGATCCGCCCTACGCGATGGACGTCGCGGCGGAGACGCTCTCGCTGCTGGCGCGGCGCGATCTGCTCGCCGAGCAGGGCGTCGTCGTCTGGGAGAGCGAGCGGGAAGAGAGCGCGCCCGACGGCTGGACAACGGTCGACCGCCGCAGCTACGGCAGGACGAAGATCTTCTTCTTTGCGAGGCAGGTATGAAGAAAGAGGAACATATGAAAAAATGTGTCTTTGCGGGGACGTTCGATCCCTTTACGGTCGGGCATGCGGACACCGTGCAAAAGTGTCTCACGCTCTTTGACGAGGTCGTGATCGCCGTCGCCGAAAACAAGCAGAAGCACGCGATGTTTTCCTGCGAGGAGCGCGTCGAAATGATCTCCGCCGTCTATGAAGGCGAGCCGCGCGTGCGCGTTCTGGCGTGGGAGGGAGTAATCGTCGGCCTGCTCGCACGGGAGGAGACGCCCTTCTATGTGCGCGGCGTGCGCAACGCAGTCGACTTTTCCTATGAGACCGCAGACTTTTATGCAAGCCGCGATCTCGACGACGACATGATCGAACTCTATATCCCCGCCGAACAGCGGCATCTCCACATCAGTTCTACGCTCGTCAAGAACTGCATCGCGTTCGGGACGCCCTTTTCGCAGTATGTCCCGCCCGCGGTGTACGAGTATATCCGAAGAAAAAAAGGAAAGTAAGCCATGTTTGAACGTCAGATTCAGATCCCGTCCGCAGAGGAGATCCGCGCCCGCATTCCCATGCCGGCCGATCTTGCCGCCGTCAAGGCGGGGCGCGACGCCCTCGTCAAGGACGTCATCGCCGGCAGAAGCGACAAGCTCCTCGTCGTCGTAGGCCCCTGCTCCGCGCATGAGACGGAGCCCGTCCTCGAATATGTGCGCCGCCTCGGAAGGCTCAACGAGCGCGTCAAGGATCGGCTCGTGCTCGTTCCGCGCATCTATACGAACAAACCGCGCACCAAGGGCGTCGGGTACAAGGGAATGTTCTCCCAGCCCGATCCCGAAAATCGCGAGAATATTCTCAAGGGCATTCTCACCATCCGCGAGCTGCACATCCGCGCCATTGCCGAATCCGGCCTTTCTGCCGCCGATGAAATGCTCTATCCCGAAAACTACGCCTATGTCGAGGATCTGCTCACCTATATCGCCGTCGGTGCGCGTTCCAGCGAGAACCAGCTCCACCGCCTCGTCTCGAGCGGGATCGATCAGCCTGTCGGCATCAAGAACCCGACGGGGGGGAGTATTGCCGTCACGCTCAATTCGGTCTATGCGGCTCAGAACCCGCAGATCTTTATGTATCACAACTATCAGGTGGCGACCCGCGGCAACGAGTACGCGCACGTCGTCCTGCGCGGCAGAGTGGATCACTACGGCAACGACATCCCCAACTACCATTACGAGACGGTCATGCAGGTTGTGGAAGGGTATTCCGCGGCAAACGGCGAGCTGAAAAATCCCGCCGTCGTCATCGATTCCAATCACTCCAACTCCAAAAAGCAGTTCCGTCAGCAAATTCGGATCGTCGAGGAAGTCCTCCAGAACCGCCTTTACGACAAGGACTTCAAGCGCATCGTCAAAGGCTTCATGATCGAGAGCTTTCTCGTGGAGGGGAACCAGAAACACGATATCGTGTTCGGCAAATCCATCACCGATCCCTGCCTCGGCTGGGAGGATACCGAACGGCTCATCCTCGACATCGCGGAGAAGGCGTGATGGACGGCGCAGTGTATGTCGCCTGTCTGGGGCCGGAGGGGAGTTACTCCGAACTTGCGGCGAGCAAACTCGTCCCGAACGGCACGATCCGTCTTTGCTCCAACTTTTCCGCCGTCTTTGACGCACTTGAAAGCGGGGCGGCGGACAACGCCGTCATTCCCATTGAAAACTCCATCCAGGGGGGCGTCCTGCAGAACCTCGACCTTCTGGAGACGCGCGATGCGTGCGCCTGCCGCGCCATGCGGCTGCGCATCGATCACCGCCTTGCCGTGCGGGAAGGCGTGCGCCTTGCCGACGTGACGCGCATCTATTCGCACGAACAGGCCATCGGTCAGTGTTCGCGCTATCTCGATGCCGTATTCCCGCATGCCGAGCGCATCTTCACGCAGTCGACGGCAAAGAGCCTCTCCATGCTCGACGCACACTCGGCGGGCATTGTCGGGGCGCATATCCGCGCGCCCGGCGTCGTGCTCTCGGCGGAGAACATCGCCGACGAGAAGAACAACTTCACCCAGTTTTTCCTCCTGCGCCGCCGCTCGGAGGGACTTCCCGCGCGCGGCAGGACCGTCTTTTTTTCCGCCGTGTGCGAACATCGTCCCGGAAGTCTTTTGGAACTCTTGCGCCGTTTTTCGGCGCGCGGGATCAACCTGACGCGCATTGAAAGCCGTCCCATTCCCGCCGTGCCGGGGGAATACCGCTTCTTCATCGAGATCGACGGCGACCCTTCCATGCCCAATGTACAGGCGGCGCTCTCCGAAGCGCGGGAGGATTGCCGCAGTTTTCGCATTCTCGGCGTCTACGACTGAACGAAGACGGCAAAGAGAAAACATACACCGCCCGCCAAAGCCGCCTGACACAGCTTGACGAGCAGAAACTTTGCGAACGGGATCCCGATCTTTGCGAGGAAACTCCATTGCTGCACCAGTACGCACAGTCCGCCAAATGTCACGAGAAAGGCGGCGAGCGCAAGGCGGAGCGGCGTCGGCTCGGACAGCAGTCCCGCACAGCCCGCCGTCATCTCGAGAAGTCCCGCCAAAAACGCGGTCAGCGGTTTCGGCAGAGCGAGCGGCGAGAGCGCGTCGGTCAGGATGCGCCCGAAGGCGTAGAAAAGCGCGACGGCGCCGCCCACCGTGAGCACGGCAAGGACGGAGGAAGCAAGCGTCTCCGGAAGCGCCTGCGAAAGCGGGATCGGCTTGAAGGCATACGCGTTTTCCTCCCTTTGCGCATGTTGCTTCGCAAATCGTGCGCGCCGATCGTCATTCTGTGCAAGCCGGTAATCACGGTATGTGTGCTTGTCTATATGTCGTGTACGTCGATGTCCGCGGCCGAGGACGAGCGCGATTGCAAAAATCCCGATGACGTGTGCGCCGAAGAGGAGCCAACCGAGGGCAGGACTGCCCGCCATGGCCGTGCCTGCGACGCCGACGAGAAAGGCGGGGCCGCTTGTGGTGGCAAGACAGGCACAGCGAAAGCGTTCTGCGGGGGAAAGCGGGGTGCGTGCGCAGAGGCGCTCTACGGCCTTTGCGCCGGCCGGATACCCTGACAAGAGGGATAACATTGCGGCGAAGCCGCCCTGTCCCGGGACGCCGAAGGGGCGGAACAAGGGGGCGGCGCGTGCAGACAGGCGCAAAAAGAGGGGCGTCCCCGTGAGCAATCCCGTGAGAAAGAGAAAGGGAAGTGCGGCGGGCAGGACGCTTGTCGCCCAGAGGGATATGCCGTCCGCGACGTAGGCAAGACAGCGTGCGGGGAAGGCGAGAAAGGCGAGCAGCGTTGCCAGAAGGCAGATCGGCAGGAGCAAAGAGGCGGCGGAAAAGCGCGGCCGTTGGGGAATGGACAGAGGTTTCACGTTTCAGTATACGAGACGAGAGGTGGCCATATGAAGAAGAAATTGAAGAAGAAATTTGGGCTTGCGCTGGGCGCGGGCGGTGCGCGCGGCGTCGCGCACGTCGGATTTTTACAAGCACTGGAAGAAGCGGACATCCGTGCCGATCTGGTGACGGGCTGTTCGATGGGGGCCATTGTGGGCGCGTGCTACTGCGCGGGGGTCTCCGTACAGACGCTGCACGAGGTGATTTCGACGCTGAAACTCTCGCGCATTGCGCAACTCAATCCCAATCCGCTCCGCGCGTGCGGGCTGTTCCGCTTAAACAGGGCGCGCAAACTTCTGGAGGAGTACATCGGCGCCGACACGCAGTTCTCTGACTTAAAGACGCCCTTCCGCTGTGTGGCGACCGATCTGCTCTCGGGCAGGACGGTCTGCATGAAGGAGGGGAACGTCGTGGACGCCGTCATCGCGTCCAGTTCCGTTCCGGGTGCATTTTCTCCCATCGAACGGGACGGAATGCTCCTCGTGGACGGCGGCGTCATCGAGCGCGTCCCCGTGCGCGAGGTCAAACAGATGGGCGCGGACGTCATCGTTGCCGTGGACGTGCTGGGCGATCTCGTGGCAAACGTCTCCGAACCGCCCCAGAACCTCATTGACACCTTCCTGCGCTATATCGACGTCATCGATACGCGCGTCACGCAGAGCAAACGCCGTTCCCGCATGAAGGACATCGCCCTCTGGCTCGTGCCGGAACTGGGCGATATGGATCAGTATAAGGTGAAAAATCTCGACTTCGCCTATGAAAAGGGATACGAACTCGGAAAGGCCAATACGGACGCCATCCGCGCCCTCATCGAGTAAACAAAATGGCGCGGGCGTCGCCCGCGTTTTTTTGAAACCCGCAACTTGAAACTCACAACTTGAAACCCATAGTCTGAAGCCCGCAGGCTGAAATCCGCAGGCTGAAACCTGCAGGTGTGCATACGCGCAGGGGTTCAGAACCACAGAGAAAACAATGGATCTGTTTGATTTTAACGACAATGAAGAAAAGGCGAAACCGCTTGCCGAGCGGATGCGCGCATCCACGCTCGACGATTTCGTAGGCCAGCGGCATCTTGTCGCCGAGGGAAGTCTTTTGCGGCGCGCGATCGCGCTCGACCGCCTCGGGAGCTGTATTTTCTGGGGGCCTCCGGGCTGCGGAAAGACGACGCTCGCGAACATCATAGCAACGCGGACGAACGCCGCATTCATCAAGCTCAACGCCGTCAATGCGGGCGTCGCCGACGTCAAAAAGGCGGTCGATCAGGCGCGGGACAACTTAAAGCTCTTCAACCGCCGCACCTATCTCATGCTGGACGAATGCCATCGCTTCAGCAAGACGCAGTCGGACTCGCTTCTGCCCGCCATCGAGCAGGGGACCATCGTGTTTATCGGTTCCACGACGGAAAATCCCTATGCGTCCATGACGCCCGCGATTGTCTCCCGCTGCCGCGTGTTCGAGTTCAAGGCGCTCACTTCTGCCGAGATCCGCGGCGCGCTCGAGCGGGCGCTTCACGACAAGCGCAAGGGGCTGGGTGCCTATGCGGCGCAAGTGGAGGATGCGGCGCTCGACCACATTGCAGATATGGCGGGCGGCGACTTGCGCACGGCGTACAATGCTCTGGAACTCGCCGTCCTTACCACGCCGCCGCAGGGGGACGGAAGCATCCATGTCACGCTGGCGGACGCCGAGCAGTCCATCCAGCGCAAGGCGCTCTCCTATAACGAAGACCTTTACTACGATCTCCTGTCTGCCTTCTGCAAGTCCCTGCGCGGGAGCGATTCCAATGCGGCGCTCTACTATGCGATGCGTCTCATCGAGGGCGGCTGTGACCCGCTGTTGCTGTTGCGCCGCCTCGTCGTCCATTCCGCCGAGGACGTCGGCATGGCCGACCCCAATGCCCTTGTCGTGGCGACTTCCGCCCTGACGGCGTTTCAGAATATCGGCTATCCCGAAGGCCTTATCCCGCTCTCCGAGGCGATCATCTACGTCTGTGAAGCGGACAAGAGCGGCGCAGTCAAAAAGGCCATGCTCGCCGCCCGCCGGGACGCGCGCGAAAATCGCGACGACGCCGTGCCTGCATACTTGCGCGACGTCTCGTACGGCAGCCGTTCCATGAAAGAGGCGCGGGAAAACTATCGCTATCCGCATGACTACGGCGGCTGGGTGGAACAGCAGTACCTGCCCGATTCGCTCAAAGATCACGTCTACTATGCGCCCACGGACAACGGCTATGAAAAGACGGTCAAAGCCATTCGCAAGGGCAAGGGAATGCCTTCCTGAGCAGGAAAAAACGCGCCCGCCGCAGTTCATGCGGCGGGCGCGTTGTCATGTCAGAAGGGGAGTTACGTCGGAACGGGGAGTCCCGAAACGAGGATCGCAAAAAACGGAATGGCAAAGAGGAGGACGACACAAAGAAGCGCAATCGCGATTTCTACTATGCTGATGGCAATGCCTGCCGTGGCAAGCGCCTTGCCGTTTCCGCCGCATTCTTCGACATTGTTTTTGCCGATGATCGAACAAACGAGTCCCGCGATCGGGAAAATAAATGCAAGGACAAAGCCGATGATGGCAAGGATATTTGTCTTTTCCTGACTTTGCTGCTTGGGGGCGTCCGTCAGAACGCCGCAGTAGGGGCAGATAAACGCCTTTTCATCGATCTCTTTTCCGCAGTTGTGGCAAAACATCTCTTTCCTCCTCGTACTGTCCGCACAGAGGCGGACGCGGGATTTTTTCGGACGCCTGTTTTCGGAGCCGTCCGCTGTGTACCGGCATACGTTTGAACGCGAGTTTTTTCAACAACCGGACAGAGCGCGCTCAATCTGTCAGGCAATTCAATATGTCGGATAGTAGTAGTCGGGGTTGGTTATGATATCTGCGGCAGCGCATCCTGCAGCAATACCGATAATGACGGCAAGCGCCATCCAGATAATGCTGATGATCATACCTGCCGTGGCAAGGCCTCTTCCGTTTCCGCCGCATTCCGCCGCATTTTTCCGCCCGAGAATGGAGCAGATGAGTCCGACGATCGGAATGAAGAAGGAGAAGATGAACCCGACGATGGCAAGCGTATTGGTCTTGTTCTCCTGCGTGTTCAGCTTCCCGACCTGTACCCCGCAGTAGGGACACACAACCGCGTTGTCATTGATCTCTTTTCCACAATTTTTGCA
>CAJFMF010000017.1 GCA_904391375.1 Candidatus Gallimonas faecavium
GCAGACCAGGCAACCCGTCAGTACGGCTGGCTGGAAGCGGGCGAGACCAAGACGGTCACGCTCACCAATTCTGCGGCATATACGGTCATCAACTTCTTCCTTGACTGCTGCTACCAGGGCGACTTTACGACCGACAAAGAGACGCTGAGCGGCGATATCGACATCGTCTCGCTGAACTTCGTCGGCGAGCCCGAACCGACGCCCGCGGACGGCCTTGTCTGGACGACGACCTCGGCGAACCTCTCCCTGAACGGAAAGGTCATCACGCTCAACAACCTCATGGACGGCGCATGGCAGAACGTGAGCGCTTCGCTCACGCTGACGTCGGGCGGCAAGATCTCCGTCCCCGTCACGAACAACACGAATGCGATCGCCAAGTTCAAACTGAGCGTCATGTACGACAACGATCAGGGCAGCTGGTCCGATCTCGAGGGCAACGGCACCACGGTCTGCTGGCTGGAGATCCCGCAGGGCGAGACCTGGAACATGGAACTTGCCGTTTCGGCGGCGGATGCTTCGCGCGTTGCGCACATCATGCTCATGGTCGCATGCTGGGATAAGGACGGCGTTCAGGCTGACGGCACCACGCCTCGTCCCGAGCCTCCTTACACGGGTACGGTGACGATCGGCAACATGACCTTCACGCCCGACGAAACGCAGCCTTCCGAACCGCAGGGAACGGTCGTCGCCGCAACCTGGGGCACGGATGCCGCAAATCTCTCCGTGAGCGACAAGACCGTGACGCTCAACAATCTTCCCATCGACGCATGGCAGAACGTGAATGCCAATCTTACGCTCTCCGGAGCATGCAAGCTCACGCTCTCCATCACCAACAATACGGGTGCGGTTGCCAAGTTTAAGCTCCAGCTGATGGACAGCGCCTGGAAGCAGATCGGCGCGGACAGCGATCCGTGCGTGTGCTGGATGGAGATCGCAGCCGGCGAAACGATGGAGCTGACGCTGACCGTGACGGCCGAACAGGCGGCACAGGTTGCGCACATCATGCTCATGGTCGACTGCTGGGCGACCAACGACGTCGTAACGGGGACGGGTGCGCCCTGTCCCGCAGGCCCTTACACGGGGACCATCGTGCTGGGTGACGTCAAAATCTTTTGAGGTGAAAAAATGAGTTTCAGGAAAGATTTCGTCTGGGGGGCGGCGACAGCCGCCTACCAGGTCGAAGGTGCCGCCTATGAGGGCGGAAAGGGGTTGTCCATCTGGGACACCGCCTGTGAAAACGGACATTTTGTGTTCAACGGCCATACGGCAAAAGTAGGGTGCGATCACTATCATCGTTTCCGCGAGGATGTGGCGCTCATGAAAAAGATGGGGCTGAAGGCGTACCGTTTCTCGGTGAGCTGGCCGCGTCTCATGCCGCACGGCACGGGGGAACTCAACCCCGAAGGCGTCCGTTTCTACAACGACCTCATCGACGCACTGCTGGAGGCGGGAATCGAGCCCTATATGACGCTCTTCCATTGGGACTATCCCTATGAGCTGTTCTTGAAGGGCGGCTGGCTCAATCCCGAATCCCCCAAGTGGTTTGAGGCCTATGCGGTCAACATCGCAAAGCTGTTCTCCGACCGCGTGAAGCATTTCATTACCGTCAACGAGCCGCAGTGTTTTATCGGCTGTGGACTCTACCAGGCCGTTCATGCGCCTTTCCTCTCCTGTCCCCCCGAAGAGGCGCTCCTCGCCTGGCACAACACCCTGAAGGCAAACGGCCTGGCAACGCGCGCTCTCCGCGCCAATGCCAAGGGAAGCGTTCAGGTGGGGCTGACGGTCGCGACCGACGTCCTCATGCCCGCGACGGAAGCGGACAAGGCGACCATCGTCAAGGAAAACTTCACGCTGCGCGGCGACAACTTCTTCAGCAATGCTCTCTTCACCGATCCTGCCGTGCTGGGCAAATATCCCGAGAACCTCGCTTCGGCCTTCCGTGCCAATTTCACCTATGATGAAAAGGACATGGAGATCATCAAGTGCGATCCCGATTTCCTCGGACTGAACATCTATCACGGCAAATACATTACCTCGGACGGCAAGGGCGGCATTCGCGATGTCGTTCCCGACATGAACGTCCCGTTTACCGATATGCGTTGGCCGGTCACGCCCGAAAGCCTCTACTACGGCCCCAAGACCTACTGGGAACGCTATCATCTTCCCGTCTATATCACGGAAAACGGCGTCGCGGTCAGCGAGTGGCTCTCGGCAGACAAAAAACTGCATGACCCCGCGCGCATCGAATATATCCGCAGCTATCTGGAACAGCTTCGGCGTGCCGCCTCGGAAGGCGTGGACGTCCGCGGGTACTTCTATTGGTCGCTCATGGATAACTTCGAGTGGAAAGAGGGCTTCTCCAAGCGGTTCGGCCTCGTCTATGTGGACTACAACACGCAGGAACGCACTCCGAAAGACAGCGCGGCGTACTATGCCGGCATCATCCGTGAAAACGGAGAAAATCTTTGACCATCCTTTTTGATTTCCGGTCTGTCCTCCCCCCAATTTTCAGATCGGAAGGAATGGTATAAGGGTTTCGCCTTTTGGCGAAACCCTTATTTTTTTGCCCGCCTGCCCGTGCCGACCGTTTCTTTCGCTGTATTTTTGACGTTGCAGTCTGCTCCGATGCAAAGCCTTTTTTCCATTGCAAAACGGCTTCGCAAACCGCATGTCGTGAGGATTTATGGAGAGGAATGAAGCGGCGAACGTGACGTCCGATTGCAGCAATCGGAAATTTCAATCAATGAATCTGGCGGCGGAGATTGACAGAACGGGGAGAATCGGATATAATGAGAAAAACCACAGATGTGAAGGAGTAGCGCGCCACAACCGGTTTACAGAGAGTTCCCGACGGTGGAATGGGGACAATCGGCGGCATGTGAATGGATCACGGAGGGCGGGCGTGAATGCAGAAGTAGCGTCCGACGGGGCTTTCCCGTTACAGAAAGAGAGCATAATGGTGCTTAAAAAGAGGCAGCGTTCGGCTGTAAAATTGGGTGGCAACACGGAGCGATTCGTCCCATACGGATTCTTCCGTGTTTTTTTGTCGTTTTTCCGAGCGTGCGGGAAAACCTCTTTGCGCGGAGGCATACGCAGTAGGCATACACGGAGGTTTATGCAGAAGGCATACACGGAGGCTTACGCAGAAGGCGTAAAAAGGTTCGGCGGCCCGCCGTATCGGAGGCACCTGCCCGTGGACGGGCGAAAAAGAAAAAGAGGAGGGATTTCTATGACCGCAAAGCACATTCCGTACAAAATTTATCTTTCGGAAGAGGAGATGCCAAAGGCATGGTACAACGTCAAAGCGCACATGAAGACGCAGCATCCTCCGTTTCTGAATCCCGCGACGCAGAAGCCGTGTACGCGCGACGATCTTGCGGCGGTCTTCTGCGATGCGTGCATCGAGCAGGAGCTCAATGAGACGGACGAGCGCATTGCCATTCCGCAGGGGATTCTCGATTTTTATCGGATGTTCCGTCCGTCTCCGCTCGTCCGCGCCTATTATCTGGAACAGCTTCTCGACACGCCTGCGGAGATCTATTACAAGTTTGAGGGCAACAATACGTCCGGCTCGCATAAGCTCAATTCGGCCGCGGCGCAGGCGTTTTACGCCAAAGAACAGGGGCTTACGTCCATCACGACGGAGACGGGAGCGGGGCAGTGGGGGACGGCGCTCGCCATGGCGGCGGCCTTTTACGGACTGCACCTCGACGTATATATGGTCAAGGTATCGGCAGAGCAGAAGCCGTACCGCCGCGAAGTCATCCGCACATACGGGGCGAACGTCATCCCCTCGCCCTCCGATACGACGGCCGCAGGCAGGAAGATCCTGCGCGAATTTCCGGGAACGGGCGGGTCGCTCGGGTGCGCCATTTCGGAGGCGGTGGAAAAGGCCGTCTCCACGCCCGGCTGCCGCTATGTGCTCGGCTCCGTGCTCGATCATGTCCTTCTGCATCAGTCGGTCATCGGGCTGGAGAGCAAGGCGGCCCTTGAAAAGCACGGATTAAGACCCGATATCGTCATCGGCTGTATGGGCGGCGGATCCAACTTCGGCGGGCTCATTGCGCCCTTCATGGGGGAGAAACTGGACGGGAAAAACGAGATCGATTTTATCGGGGTCGAGCCGGCGAGCTGTCCTTCGCTGACGCGCGGAAAGTATGTCTATGACTTCTGCGACTCGGCGAAGATCACGCCCCTTGCCAAGATGTACACGCTCGGCTGCGGATTTATGCCCTCGGCCAGCCACGCGGGCGGACTGCGCTATCACGGCATGAGCCCCGTCATTTCGCAGCTCTACCACGACGGCTTCCTGCGTGCCGTTGCGCTCGAGCAGACCAGGGTGTTTGACGCGGCGGTAAAGTTTGCAAAGTGCGAGGGCATTCTTCCCGCGCCCGAGAGCGCGCATGCCATTTGCGCCGCCATGGACGAGGCCCTTCGCTGTAAGCGCGAGGGGAAGAAAAAGGTCATCCTCTTCGGCCTTACGGGAACGGGCTACTTCGACCTTGCCGCCTACAAACAATACAATGACCACACCATGACGGACACGATCCCCACCGACGCCGATCTCGAAAAGGGGTTTGCCTCCATTCCGGATTTTCCCGTCAATCAGGGACTTTTGTAACGTTTGGAGCCAAGCGTTATCGCGAAAATGGGTACAGCCTCCTGAAAAAACTCTGATGTTCGCGAAAGAAATTCATAGCGAAAAAAAGTTCATCTGCGCGCCCCGCCGTCCTCGGACGGCGGGGCGCACATATTTTTATGCCTTCCGCAAACTGCTCGCGGTAGTCGTTGTTGAACTCGAACCGATCGTCCCCACAGGCGCAAACAGAGTCAGACATCTGATATTTTCTCCATTTTTTGCCAAACTGGAGATATAGGATGTCCCGCTCTGTCCGATTTTGCATTCGGCACAGGCTGCATACGGTGGGGGTCGCCGATGGGGCGGGCGGTTTTGTCGGTAGGAGGAACGGCGTGCGATGAAAAACAACTATGAGCTCCCGATCGGGGAAATTTTGTCCGAACAGCAGGTCTCGCCCGAATGCGGGCTTGCGGAGGATGAGGCAGCGCTTCGCCTTGCGAGGTTCGGAAAGAATGTCTTTGAAAAGCAGAAAAAGCAATCGCTGATCGTTCACATTCTTGCGCAATTCAAGGACGTCTCCGTGCTCATTTTGCTTGCCGCGGCGCTGTTGAGCCTTGCGCTTGCGATCGCAGAGGGGACGGGATTTCTCGAGCCGATCGTCGTGTTTGCGGTGATCATTATGAATACGGCGCTCGCCGTCACGCAAGAGAAGAGCGCCGAAAATGCGCTCGAAGCGCTCTCGACGCTCTCCGCCCCCGTCTGCCGCGTTCTGCGGGATGGGAACGTGCGGGAGATCTCTCCCGAAGCGGTCGTGCCCGGGGATATTCTCGTGCTGAAAACGGGGGACTTCGTGCCGGCCGATGCGCGTCTTGTGCGGACGGAGCGCTTTGCGGTAGACGAATCCTCTCTGACGGGAGAGAGCCTGCCTGCGGAAAAGGACGCACAGGCGCTTTTATCAGGGGATATTCCGCTCGGCGACCGCGTGAACATGGTATTTTCGGGATGTCTCGTCACGGCGGGGAACGCCGTCGCCGTCGTCACGGAGACGGGAATGCAGACGCAGATTGGCAAGATCGCCCGCTTTCTCACGCAGACGCGCGCCAAGAAGACCACGCTCCAGACGCGCCTTGACAAGGTGGGAAGGGCGGTCAGCGGGATTGCGCTCATATCGGCGGCGGCCTTGCTTGTCACGGGGCTGTTGCAGGGGCATGACGTGTGGGAGATGATCATGATTGCCGTCACGCTCGCCGTTGCGGCCGTTCCCGAGACGCTTTCGCTCATCGTCACGCTCATCCTGACACACGGCGCCGCAAAGATGGCGGCAAAGAATGCGCTCGTCCGACAGATGCAGGCGGTCGAGACGCTCGGTTCGACGTCCGTCATCTGTTCGGACAAGACGGGGACGCTTACCATGAACCGCATGGCGCTCAGGCGGATATGGGTGCGAGGCGCGCAGGCGGTCTCCGATGAGGAGGCCTGGACGCCGACGCAGGAGGCATTTTTACAGCGGCTTTGCCTTGCCTGTACGGCGACGGTCGGAAGGGACGAGACGGGCGCAGAGAAGATCTACGGCGATCCGACGGAGACGGCGATCGTCACGCTCGCCCGTGCGAGGGGCATGGACTATGCCGCAACGCGCGCCCGCTTTGCGTGCGCTATGGAAATTCCCTTTTCCTCGGCGCGGAAGAGGATGACGCGGGTCATGCGTCTGCCCGAAGGGGGGTATCTGGTGCTCACGAAGGGCGCATTCGACCGACTGTCGCTCGATCGCTCGGACAGGCAGGCGCTTGAAGAGGCGGAGCGCGTCCATGACGCCTTTGCGGGGGATGCCTTGCGCGTTATAGCACTTGCTTCCAAGCGCATCGATCGGCTTCCCGAATCGACGGAGGAGCTTGAAACGGGACTGACGCTCGAGGGATTTGCGGGCATCATCGACCCGCCGCGGCCCGAGGCAAAGGCGGCGATCGCGCGTGCGGGCGCGGCGGGGATCCGAACGGTGATGATCACGGGCGATCATGCGGCGACGGCGGGCGCCATCGCGCGGGAGCTCGGCATCGTCACCGCCAACGAGGGGATTGTCACGGGACAGGAACTCGCGGCGCTCTCCGACGAACAGCTGGAGAATGTCGTCGCATTCTATTCGGTGTATGCGCGCGTTTCGCCCGAGGACAAGATCCGCATCGTGCGGGCGTGGCAGGCGCGCGGCGAGGTCGTCGCCATGACGGGGGACGGCGTCAACGATGCGCCCGCGCTCAAAGCGGCGGATGTCGGGATCGCGATGGGAAAGAACGGAACGGAAGTCGCCAAGAGCGCCGCAAAGATGGTCTTGACGGACGATCGGTTTTCCACGATCGTCGAGGCGGTCGCCGAAGGGCGGAACATCTTCTCCAACATCCGCAAACTCGTCTATTTCCTGCTCGTGTGCAATCTTTCCGAGATCGTGGTCATGCTCTTTGCGCAGTTTATGGGATGGGGCCTTCCGCTCACGCCGCTCATGCTGCTCATCATCAACGTCTTAGGGGACGGCATTCCGGGCATGGCGCTCGCCGTGGAGCAGTCGGACGGGCGCATCATGAACCGCAGGCCGATTGCGCGGACGGAGAGTTTTTTCGGGGGCGGGCTCATGGAGGTGATCATCCGCCAGACGTTCATCATGGCGGCCGTGTCGTTGGCGGCGTTTTGCCTGGGGCGCTATGCCGCGATCGGCGCGGCGTCGGAGGCGGCGGGACGGACAATGGCATTTCTCGTCACGGGCTGGACGTCCGCCCTGCACGTTCTGACGGCGCGCAGCCGCAAAAACATCGTGCGCTATCGCTGGAGAGAAAATCCGCGCCTGTATGTCAGTTGTCTCGGAATGCTCTTCCTACTGGGCGGAATTGCGGGCCTTGCCGCGCTGCCTTCGGTCGGTTCGGCGCTCGGAATGTGCGCACTCGGAGCAAAGCAGTGGCTTGTGGCGCTCGCGCTGACGGTCGTTCCGACGCTGGTCGCCGAATACGGAAAACTCTGGGACGAAGTGCGTTTGCGCACGGCGGAAAAGACGGCCGTGCGGTAGCACGCAAAGACGGACGCCGCGCGCGGTCTCAAATGAGGCCGCGCGCGGCGAATTCTGTAAAAATCCGATAAAAAACGCTTGCAAAACGGTGTGCCGTTTGTTATAATAGAAAAGCTGTCGAGGCGTAGCGCAGTTTGGTAGCGCGCTTGGTTCGGGACCAAGAGGTCGTGGGTTCAAATCCCGTCGCCTCGACCAGTGGACGAGCAGACGTTTGTCTGCTCGTCTTTTGATATGAACACCTGAAATTTGTCCGAAATTTCCCTGTGGCGTTTCCGCGTTTGATTCGGAGCGCGCGCCTTGCGTCTGGGTGCTGTCTTTGCGCGGCATTTCGTCCGTGTGCATTCCTTGAAAAACGCGGAGCGGACGCTGTTCGGCGCGCGGGGAATATTTTCAGACGGGAAAGGCATACAATGAAGGGAATCCCAAAAAGGAAGTATCGCCGTCAAATGATCGTGCTCATCGTCATAGCGTCCGTTCTCGTCGTCCTTGCGGGCATCTGCCTGTGGGGCGCATGGGAGAACACCGCCGTACAACTGCATCGCGTCCGCGTGCGGGAGCAAGCGCTTCCCGCGGCGTTTGACGGTTTTACGATCGCGCATGTCTCCGATTTGCACAATGCCTCGTTCGGAGAAGGGCAGGCGCGGCTTGCGGAACTGCTCAAAGAGGCGGCGCCCGACATCATCGCCGTGACGGGGGACGTCATCGACAAGCGCCGCCCCGGGATGCAGAACGCGATCGATTTCTTCGCCGCGGCCGTCAGAACGGCGCCCGTTTACTATGTTCCGGGCAATCACGAGGCAGTCTCGTCGGAATATCCCGCCCTGCGCGAGGCGATCCTTGCGCTGGGAGTGACCGTTTTGGAGGACGAAGCCGTTTTCCTCGAACGGGGAGGGGAACAGATCTTGCTCGCAGGGGTGCGCGACCCGATCTTCTCGACATCGGACGCCGAGCAAAATACTTCGCTCATGCGCGAAAAACTCGACAGCGTTCTTCCCGAAATCCGTCCTTATACCGTTCTTCTCACGCATCGGCCCGAGCTGTTTGCGACCTATCGGGAGGCGGGGGTAAATCTCACGCTCGCAGGACATGCGCACGGCGGACAGTTTCGGCTGCCGTGGGGACAGGGGATCATCGCTCCCAACCAGGGGCTGTTCCCCAAGTACACGCAGGGGCTTTACGAGGAAGAAGGCGGCAAGATGGTCGTCAGCCGCGGCCTCGGGAACAGTTCTGTTCCCATTCGTCTTCATAACCGTCCCGAAGTGGTCGCCGTGACCTTGGAACGTGCCAGATAAAAATGAAACAGGCGCGGGCGAATGCCCGGCGGCTTTGCGGAGGGCGTTCGGAGAGTCGGAACAGGACGTCCGCGGAAACGGGCGCCCGATCGCAATGCTTGCGGGAGGCTGGCGGAAAACGGACGGAAACGGACGAAAACGGACGGAAACGGCACGGGGCAACCCGTGCTTTTTTCGTCGAAACGAATAGTCGCGTGACAAAACGGCGGCGATGTGGTACAATGCGGGGCAAAAGACGAGAAAAGAGGAGGCACAGATATGACATTCGGAGAAAAACTCAGGGAATACCGCGCGGCGGAGGGGCTGACGCAGGAACAGCTCGCCGACAGACTGTATGTCACGCGCGCGGCCGTTTCCAAATGGGAGCGCGATCAGGGATACCCGGGGATCGACAGTCTGAAGTGCATTGCAAAACTCATGAACTGCACGCTGGACGAGCTTCTCTCGGACGACGACGCCGTCAACGAACGACGGCTTGAAGAGCGGCATGCAAAAAAAATGTATGCCTGCGCGGTCGTGTGTTTCGCAATCGCCGTCTTGTTTGCGCTTCTGACCTATTTCTTGCAGATTCCGCTCCTGCTCATCGGCGCGGGATGCGGCGTTGCGGCCTATCTCGTCTTTGCCTTCTTTTCGCGGCCGCGCTTCAAGCGGATGAAGGGCAACCTCGTCTATCGCATCGTCGTCTTTGCCGCGCTGTTTCTGCTCGTCATAGCCATTACCCTTGCCGGCGTCCTCTGATCTCTCGCTTCCGGATTTCTGACTTCCCTTCGGGGAAGTCTTTTTCATACTTTCTGCAGAGCCGCACAAACTGCCGATAAGCCGTCTTTCAATATTATAATAGAGAGAACCGCGGCGGGAAGCATGGAGAGAGGGTGGGGAGAATCATCGAAGCACAGCGGGAGGCGCGGCGTCAAGATCATCGAAGCACAGCGGGCAGTGTGCAAGGCACAGCGGGGGTGCGGAAAAGTGCGGCGCACTGTCGGAGACGGCAGAGCAGAACGGGAGCGGGGCGGAGTTGTGGTGCGTCGTCAAGGTTGGCAAAACGCATTGTCGGCGAAGCGAGGAGCGTCGGGTTAGGAGAAGATGATTGCGAGCGCGTCTTTCGGCGTGAGGAGGCCTGCGGGACAGAGGAAAAGGCGATGGGAAAGGGCAATCGAAGTTGTAAAAATTTTTTTACAAATGGCAAAAAAGATTTACAAGTTCATGACAAATTTGTGCGGGGATATTTACAACCGAGTGTTATCATAGAGGCACAATCAGAAAAGTGAAAAGGAATGAAAAAAGGAGTAACAAAACCATGAAGAAGAAGATTTTTGCGATCGGGTTGGCAACTGCGATGACGGTTTCGGCCGTGGGGCTGATGGCAGGCTGCGGCGGACGCGGAGCGGACGGAGCGGCGGACGGTTCGTCCGTTATGACAGCGGTTGCGCGTGAGCCTTCCTCCGGTACGCGTGAAGTTTTTGAGGAGAAGGTCGTAAAGGACGGCGTTTCGATTGCCGACTGGCTGGACGAGGGCAACACGATGCCCGGCGAGATCTCCGAGCAGAGCAGCACGGCTGCCGTGATTACGCAGGTTTCGCAGAGCTTTGACAGACTCGGCTATGTGTCGCTCGGTTCCTATATGGAGAACACAGACAAAGTTCAGGCGGTCACCGTTGACGGCGTCGAGGCGACCAAGGAGAACGTCCAGAGCGGAGAATACAGCATCTGGAGAAACTTCAATATCATCTATCAGCCGGGTGCGCTGGAGAGCAACGACCTGCTTGCGAACTTCGTGCTCTTCATGGAGAGCGAAGAGGGCCAGGAGATCATGATGAAGGATTACATCCAGCTTCCCGGTCTGGAAGTCAAGGAGTACACTCCTTACGCGGGGACCACCAAGACGACGCTCAATTGCTCGGGTTCCACGTCGGTCGCGCCGCTTATGCGTGAGCTTGCCGCAGCATTCAGCAAGGCAAACGACGGAAAGGTCACCGTCAACGTGCAGGAAGGCGGCTCGGGCGTCGGGATCCAGCAGGCAACGGAGGGAACGGTCGACTTCGGCATGAGCTCCCGTGAACTGAAGGCGGAAGAGGATGCGGCGGTCGATGCAATGCACATCTGCCTTGACGGCGTCGCCGTCATCGTCAAGAAGGGCAGCAAGTGCACCGCTGTCACGCTTGCCCAGCTGTTCGATCTTTACACCGCGCTCACGCCCATCGTGACAGAAGCGTAACAATTCTTTCCCATTTGACAGAGATTGACGGCTCAGAGATGTGCCGTCAATTTCCGGTAGGTGGATTTTTATGGAAAATACGGTTACTCAACGAAAACAGCGGGAACACATCCCTGCGGACAAGGTCAAAAACGGGATCGCCAAATATATCTTCATCGTCTGCGCCTGCATGTCTATCATTGCGGTCGTCGGGATCATCGGATATATTCTCTACGGCTCCATTCCCGCATTCCGCCAGGTCGGGTTCTTCAAATTCGTGTTCGGCACGACGTGGTACCCCGACGGGAAGAAGTTCGGGATCCTGCCCATGCTGGTCAATTCGCTCATTGTCACCGCGTTCTCGGTGGCGCTGGGCGGAACGATCGGCGTCTTTACGGCGATTTTCCTCGTGTTCTGGTGTCCCGACAAGCTGCATTTGAAGTACAAGGGTCAAAACAAGTTTCTCGCAAAACTTGTCGCATGGCTGAACAAGCTCAACCTGCGCACCGTCTTTGATCAGGTCATCAAACTGCTCGCCGGCATCCCGTCCATCGTCTACGGTCTTGTCGGCCTGCAGCTGCTTGTCCCCATCCTTTCCTACCTCGATACGACGCCGCCCTATCAGGGAGAGGGCATCCTCGCTTCTTCCATTCTGCTTGCGATCATGGTCATCCCGACCATCACCTCGCTCTCCAAGAATGCGCTCGAGGCCGTGCCGGAACAGTATTTTGAAGGCGCGCTCGCCATGGGCAATACCAAGGCGCAGGCGGTCTTTCGGGTCGTGGTCCCCGCGGCGCGTTCGGGGATCATCTCCGCGCTCATCCTCGGAACGGGCAGGGCGATCGGCGAGGCCATGGCGGTCATCTGGGTGTCCGGAAACCGCGCGCTCTTCCCGACGGGACTGTTCTCCAACATTCGGACGCTGACCGTCAACATCGTCATGGAGATGGGCTATGCGGAACTCACCCTGCACCGTCCCGCCCTTATCGCGACGGGCTTCGTCCTGCTCATCTTCGTCTTCATCATCACGCTGTCTTTGAATCTCGTCCCCAAGAACTTCAAGGGGAAGAGGGGAACGATGACGCTGAACGGCGACAGCACGGCGGCGGTGACCTATGTAAAAAAGGGACTCCTTGCAGAGATATTAAAGGTCATTGCGATCGTCTGCGCGGTGCTCGTCCTTGCCATTCTCGCGGTCATCATCGTCTATCTCACGATCATGGGACTGAGCAACCTGACGGCAAGTTTCTTCGGCCCTTCGTCCGCCGACGTGCCGACGCTCTTCCCCGCGCTGGGGGCCACGCTCGAGCTCATCGCCATTACGCTCGTCATTGCGCTGCCGATCGGCATCGGCGCGGCGATCTTCCTCGTCGAGTATGCAAAGCCGGGCAGCAAGTTCGTCAAGATCGTCCGTACCTTCATCGATACGCTCGCAGGCGTGCCTTCCATCGTCTTCGGTCTGTTCGGCATGATCTTTTTCAGCGGGGTGCTCGGACTGAGCTATTCCGTCATGGCGGGTGCGCTGACCATGGTGCTTGTCGTCCTGCCGACCATCATCCGTTCGACGGAAGAGGCCCTCATCGCCGTTCCCGTCTCCTTCCGCGAGGCGAGCTACGGGCTGGGCGCCAGCAAGGTGCGCACCATCTTCAGGATCGTGCTTCCCTCGGCGTTCCCCGGCATTGCGACGGCGTCCATTCTTGCGATCGGCCGTATCATCGGCGAGTCGGCGGCGCTCATCTTCACGATGGGGGCCCTGTACACCTTTACGGGAAATCCGCTCGACTCCTCCTGTTCGCTCGCCGTACTTCTCTACAGCTGTGCGAACGAAGGCTACCACATGAGTGAGGCATATGCGCTTGCGTTCATTCTCATCCTTCTCACCTTCGTGCTCAACCTCATCGTGTACTTTATCCAAAGACAAGTCAAGAAAAAGAGATAGGGAAAACTTATGCGTTTATTCAATCAGAAAGAGACGTCCGACCTTCGGAAAGCGTCCGAAAAAGAAGCTCAGAAGCCCGGCCATTCGCTGGAGATCTTTGATTTCTCGGGCGAGAACGCCATCACGGTCAAGGACGTCGATCTGTATTACGGAACCTTCCAGGCGCTCAAAAAGATCAACATGGAGATGCCCAAGTACAAGATCACGGCGATGATCGGGCCTTCGGGCTGCGGCAAATCCACGCTTCTGAAGTCGCTCAACCGTATGAACGACCTCGTCGAGGGCTGCCGCGTCGAGGGTGAGATCACCATCGGGAACGTCAACGTCTACGAAAAGGGCATCGACCTGTCGGCGCTGCGCAAGAACGTGGGCATGGTGTTCCAGAAGCCCAATCCCTTCCCCATGAGCGTGTACGACAACATCGCCTACGGTCCGCGCACCTTCGGCATCAAGAAGAAGGGCGTCCTCGACGAGATCGTCGAACGCTCCTTAAAGCAGGCGGCCATGTGGGAGGAACTCAAAGACCGTCTCAACAAGTCGGCGCTCGGGCTTTCGGGCGGACAGCAGCAGCGCCTTTGCATTGCGCGCGCGCTTGCCGTCGGCCCGCAGATCCTGCTCATGGACGAGCCGACTTCCGCGCTCGACCCCATCTCCACGGGAAAGATCGAGGACCTCTGCGAGGAGCTCAAAAACGATGTCACCATCGTCATGGTCACGCACAACATGCAGCAGGCGGCGCGTATTTCGGACAAGACGGCGTTTTTCCTGCTCGGCGAGATGATCGAGATGGGGGACACCGAACAGATCTTCTCGGCGCCCGTACATCCCGAGACGGAGCGCTACATCACGGGAAGATTCGGTTGATGCGGCGTTTTTCGGCGCGGGAAAGACCGCGGCCGCACGACGCTTTTATGCAAAATGACGGGAACGTCATCTTGAAAATCTTACATTGTTTTCATTCAGGAGTAATTTATGGCACCCAGAAAGTATTTTGACGAAGAACTCGCCGACCTGCACGAATCGCTCGGGAGAATGTGCAATCTCACCGAGCGCATGATCAACGAAGCCGTTGCCTCCCTGAAGACGCTGGACCGCAAACTCGGCGCGTCCGTCTCCGAGACGGACCGCGAGGTGGACGATCTGGAGATCGCGATCGAAAAGAAGTGCATGCGGATTCTTCTGAAACAGCAGCCCGTCGCAAAGGATCTGGTCAAGGTCACGACGGCGCTCAAAGTCATCACCGACGTCGAGCGCATCGGCGATCAGGCGGCGGATATCGGCGAGATCGTGCGTTCCTTCCCGGACGACAAACTGTTCAAGGAGCCCGAGCACATTGCGCGCATGGGGGATCTGGCGGTCGCCATGATCCATCAGAGCGTGGAGGCGTTCCTCAACGAGAGCGTGGGCGGCGCGGACATGGTCATCCATGCCGACGACGAAATGGACGCGCTCTTCAACGCGGCGAAACAGGAGCTGGTCGACCGCATTGCCGCGGACGCCACCGTCGCCGATCAGGCGGTGGAACTGCTCATGATCACCAAATATCTGGAAAAGATCGGCGACTACGCGGTCAACGTCAGCGAATGGACAAAGTACCTCGTGACGGGCGTTCACAAGGAATATCAGTAAACAAAGACGTCCGTCAATAAAATGGAAGCGTCTGCAACGAGGCGGAGGCGTCCGGAACAGGCGTCGGCAAGGCATAGTCCGCAGACGGAAAAAAGAGATCGTGAAACCGGGGGCGATTGCCGTCCCCGATTTTTCTTTTCAAAAGTTTTTTCAAATTAGTGAAAATCAGGTGACAAAACGGCCGCTTCTCTGTATAATGAATTTATCTGTACACAGATATTATACGTTGGGAAGAGGATCTATGGAATACTTATATCTCGTGCTCGAACTGTGCGGGGGGCTTGGCGCGTTCCTCATCGGCATGAACATGATGTCGGACAGCATGTCGCGCCTGGCGCACGGCAGGCTCAAGTCCATGCTCAACAAGACGGCAAACAACCGCATTGCGGGCGTCGGGATCGGCGCGGCCGTCACGATGATCATTCAGAGCTCCTCTGCAACGACGGTCATGGTCGTCGGACTCGTCAATGCCGGGATTATGACCCTCTTCCAGGCGACCGCGGTCATCATGGGCGCCAACATCGGAACGACCATCACGGCGTGGATCGCCTCGCTCGGCAGTCTGGACGTCTCGGCATTCCTTCTGGTGCTCGCCGTCGTCGGCGTGTTCATGACGATGTTCTCCAAGTCGGAGAAAGTCAAAGTCATCGGCAACGTACTTGCCGGTCTCGGTCTCATCTTTGTCGGCCTCGGCGTGATGTCCAATTCCATGGATCCCGAACTTCACCCCGAAATCATGGACGTCATCCGCAACGCGCTGTCCGTCGTCAAAAATCCCTTCCTGCTGCTGCTCATCGGAATTGTCGCGACGGGGATCGTCCAGTCCTCTTCGGCCGTCACGAGCATCGTCGTCGTTCTGGCCACGAGCAACGTGCTCATCGGCGGAACGGGGGACGGCGTCTATTACGTCATCATCGGCTCCAACATCGGCACCTGCGTCACGGCAATACTCTCGTCCATCGGCGCCATGCCCAACGCCCGCCGCGCGGCCGTCATTCATCTGCTCTTCAACTGCATGGGTGCGATTCTCTTCACGGTATTCCTCCTGTGCTGGCAGCCCTTCGGGACCTCTTTTTCCGAGACCGTTCTCGACAAAATCTTCCCTCCGATCGGCGGAAAGACCAACTATCAGTTCCAGATCGCATTTTTCCATACGCTGTTCAACGTCACCTGCACCTGCATTTTCCTGCCCTTTGCGAAGGGGTTCGTCAAACTTGCGAACCTGCTCGTGCGGGAGAAGAAAGAGGAGGCCGCGGCGGCGCCCGGCATTCTCGGAGATCTGGACGAGCGTCTCCTGCGCCAGCCTTCCGTCGCGCTCGGGCATCTCTATCAGGAGATCGGCAAGATGATCACCTACTCCATGGGAACGCTGACCGAGGCGTTCGAGGCCTTCCAGAAGAAGGACACCTCCGTCAAGGAGGACGTACAGGACCGCAACACGAAGCTCTCGGAGGCCAACCGTGCGGCGGTGGAATACCTGGTCAGGCTCTCGGCGTCCTCGCTCGTCATGGAGGACGAAAAGACCATCTCCAATATGCACTATGTCCTCAATGACATCGTACGTATCGGGGAACTTGCGGACAACGTCACCAAATACACCGACCACTATCAGAACGACAAACTCATCTTCTCCTCGGAATTTCTCAACATGACGCAGGAGATGTTCGACAAGATCAAGAAACTGTACACGGCGTCGCTCGCCGCCTTTTCCGAGCGGGATTTCTCGGAGCTCAAGGACGTGGACGCCATCGAGGACGAGATCGACAACTATCGGCGCGCGCTTGTCAATCGGCACATCAAGCGCCTCAACGAGGGGCTCTGTCAGCCGCAGAGCGCGAGCGTGTTCATCAATCTCGTGGGGAATCTGGAGCGTGCGGCCGACCATCTGACGTACATCGCGCACTCCATCGAATAATTCGCGGATCCATATTATGAACGAACAGGTCTATTTGTTGGAAGACGACGAGAGCATCTGCGACCTCGTCCAATGCACGCTGGACATGCACAGCATTTCCTGCCGTACGTTCACGACGATCAAGGCGTTTTCGGCGGCCGTCGAGGAGCATCTTCCCGACGTCGTGCTGCTCGACATCATGCTCGCGGACGGAAACGGACTGGACGTCCTTGCCCGACTGAAGGCGCGGTTTCCCTCCGTGTGCGTCATCATGCTCTCGGCGCTCGGAAAGGAGACGGACAAGGTGAAGGGGCTCAACGCGGGGGCGGATGACTACATCGCCAAGCCGTTCGGCGTGCTGGAGCTCATCGCGCGCGTCAATGCGGCGCTGCGGCGCATTCACAAGACGAACCGCCTGCTCTGCGGAAGCCTCGTCATGGACACCGAAAACATGACGGTGACCTATCGCGGGCAGCCGCTCGATCTGAGCAACAAGGAATTTCAGCTCCTGCGCTATTTCATCGTCAACGAGGGGAAGGTGCTCCCGCGCGAGACCATTCTCTCCGACGTATGGGGCTACGACGGCGGCGAAACACGCACGCTGGACAACCATGTGGCGCGCCTTCGGAAGCTGGGGCTCAACTTTGAAACGGTATTCGGCGTCGGATATAAATTCATTGCGGACTGAAAGGGGGCGCCTGCCCCCTTTGCTTCATTTGCGATCGCGCTCATTGTCTTCTCTGTCATTTCTGCCGAGATCTATTACGACAACGACGTGGCATATTCCCATCGCTATCTGCGCGCCTATATGGCGGCGTTCGACGATACCCGTACCGAGGACCAGCTCGACGCGGCATACGCGAAGGAGCTCTCCGACGCATTGGGCGGGGCGCGCGTCACGTTCCTGACGGCGGAGGGGGAATTTCTCGCCGACTCCGAGGATGAGGACGACGCCTCCCGCTCTCTGCGCCCCGAGGTGCAGGACGCCATCCGCAGCGGCGAAGGATTCAGCGCGCGCGTTTCCGAGACGCTGGGCGATACGTTCATGTACTACTGCAAGCGCTTTGACGGCTATCTCGTGCGCATCGCCGACCGCACGCAGTCCATGGGGAGCATCTACCTCGATTCTCTGCCCGCCGTCGGCATCTTTCTGCTCGCCGACGCCCTTGTCTGCCTGCTTTTGTCCTATCTCTCCACGGGCTATATCCTCAAACCGCTGGAACAGCTCGCGCGCGACGCGGCGTGCAAAAAGCGCGTCGAGGCGCCCGTTCCCGAACTGCGCTCCTTCGCCAAGATCATCAACCGCATGAACGAGGACGCGGAGCAGCGCGTACAGGAGATCGCCGAAGAACACGGGCAGGTCGTCCGCGCACAGCAGTCCAAGGACGAATTTATCGCCAACGTCACGCACGAAATGAATACACCGCTCACGTCCATCCGCGGATTTGCCGAGCTGCTTGCCGCGGGCGGGCTGGAGGGCGACCGCGCCGCCCGTGCCGCCAAGACCATTCTCACGCAGAGCGAGCGCCTGCAGAGCCTCGTCGCCTCGATCATCAATTACAGCGAGATCGACAGCGAAGACCTGCCCGTCTACGAAGTGGACGCCTCGCGCATCGCCCGCGACATCCTTGCCGCGCTCACGCCCGAATTCCGCGAAAAGAAGGTGGTGCTCCTCTCCGAGATCAAGGACGGTGTTCTGCTCATGAGCCGCCAGGAGCGCGTGACGGAGATCTTCGGGAACATCATCCGTAACGCCATCCGCTATAATCGCGAGGGCGGGAGCGTCTCCGTGCTCCTCACACAGGAGGAGTTCTCCGTTTCGGACACGGGCATCGGCATCTCGGAGGAAAATCTTCCGCGCATTTTCGACCGCTTCTTTACCATCGACAAATCCCACAACGGCAAGAACGGCGGGTTCGGGCTCGGCCTTTCCGTCGTCAAGAAACTCTGCAAAAAACAGGGCTGGACCCTCACCGTGGAGAGCAAAGAGGGCGTCGGAAGCACCTTCCGCATCGGCTTCCCCGCGGCGGAGCCGCCGCAGAATGCGGATCCCGCAAGCGCCGACCGCAAATGACGGGGACGGCGGCCTGAACGCGTGCAATTTTTCCGATCGTTTTTCATTTTGTTTGTTATTTTTTCCAAAAACGATTGCGCAGAAAAAAAATTATGCTATAATGAACCGCGAAGACACCCTCTCGGAGAGAGGAAGGAGAGATAAAACGATGAAGATCACGATGACGAAAGAGGGGAGCGTTCCCGTCTGCGGGCAGAGCACGGGCATCTTTTTTGAAGATCTCAACTATGCGCTGGACGGCGGACTGTATGCCGAGCTTCTGGAGAACCGCAATTTTGAGGCGAAGGACGCGCACGGCAAGATCGGCGACTTTACGGCGAAGAACGACGGCAGTTATGCGTGGAGCGTCTTTCCCGCGGGGAGCGACGTGGCGCTCAAAGTCAAGGACGATCGTCCGCTCTTTGTGGAGAACCCGCACTATCTGCGCATTGTCGCGCGCACCCCGGGGAGCGGCGTCGCGAACAAGGCATACGACGGCATCTTCCTCAAAAAGGGGGACGCACTGCATCTGACCCTGTATATGCGTTCGTACGATTACCGCGGCACGGTCACGGCGGGCGTGCGCGAAGGGGAGACGGCCGTGTTCTCCGTGCGCTGCAAGGCGCGTCCCGACGGACAGTGGCATAAGTACTCGTTCCGCGTCAAGGCGAAGGCGGACTGCAAGGGCGCGCCCTTCTTCTTCACGCTCGACCGTCCGGGCAGCGTGCATCTGGATAGCGTCTCGCTCATGCCGGAGGACGCCGTGCTCGGTGTATTCCGCCGCGATCTGGTGCGTTTGCTCAAAGAACTCCGTCCCGGGTTCGTGCGTTTCCCGGGCGGGTGCATCGTGGAGGGGAACAACCTCGCCAACCGCTACCGCTGGAAGCTCTCCGTCGGACAGAAGGAGCGCCGCCGCCAGAACTGGAGCCGCTGGGCCGTTCACGGTGCGGGGGATACGGGGGATTTCCGTTCGCCGTTCTCGCATTACGGACAGACGCTGGGCATCGGGTTCTATGAGTACTTCTGCCTGTGCGAATATCTCTCTGCCAAGCCGCTTCCCGTCGTGAGCCTGGGGATCGCCTGCCAATATATGTCCAAAGAGGCGGTCGCGATCGACGATCCCGAGCTGGAGACGTACATTCAGGACGCGCTGGATGTGGTGGAATTTGCCAACGGCGGACGGGATACCGTCTGGGGCAGAGTGCGTGCGGAGATGGGGCATCCCGAGCCGTTCGGCCTGGAATATCTCGGGCTCGGCAACGAGCAGTGGGAGACGCCCGAGAGCGACTTTTACCGCCGTTTTGAGATCTTCTCCGCGCGTGTGCACGAAAAATATCCCGACATCAAGATCATCGGGACGGTCGGTCCCGACGTGGAGACGCCCCGTCACAAGGAGGCGTGGGAATGGACGCGTGCCAATCTTGCGCGCGATCCGAAGTTTGTCTATGCGGCGGATGAGCACTTCTATGTGCCGCCGCAGTGGCTGTATGACCATGTGACGATGTACGACGGCTATCCCCGCACGGGAAAGGTGTATGCGGGCGAGTATGCCTGCCATGTTCCCGGCGTGGCGGCGAGCTGCACGCCGCAGGCGAACGTCTGGGAGGCCGCGCTGGCCGAGGCGGCGTTCATGACGGGCATGGAGCGCAATGCGGACATCGTCGTCATGAAGTCGTACGCGCCGCTCTTTGCGCGCATCGGCTATGCGCAGTGGAGCCCCGACCTCATCTGGTTTGACGCCGAAAAGGCGTTCGGATCGGCAAGCTACTATGTGCAGAAGATGTATTCGCTCCTGACGGGCGAGGTCTCCTATCGGACGACGTCGGACGAGAAGGGCGTGTACGCTTCGGCGACTTCGTCGGGCGATCTCACCTATGTCAAGGCGGTCAACGCCACCGATGAGCCGTTCACGGCGGAGATCGGCGCCGACTTCGACTTCGGCGAACTGCTTCGCATCGTGCAGATGCGCGGAGAACTCACCGACTACAATTCATTGGCACAGCCGGAAAAGCTTGTCCCCGTGGAGGTCGCGCCCACGTCCGCGCGCACGGTACAGCTTCCGCCCCGCAGCTTTTCGGTGCTCGTGTTCCGCAAATAAGCGCACATTTCGCACCCGTCTCTGAAAACAGGAGAAAACCGTCGCTTCCGAATGCAAAATTTGTCGGGAACGGCGGTTTTTCCTTTACAAAATCCGCTTTTTTTACTATAATATCCCTATGCTTTGCATTGCAGACGGATGGAAGGATTACGCCGTGCTCGCCACGGGCGACGGCTACAAATTGGAACGATGGGGAAAGTATCTCCTGCTGCGCCCCGACCCGCAGGTCATCTGGAACGCCCGATGCGACCTGTTCTCCTGGCCGGGCCTGGACGCCGTCTATCGCCGCTCCGAAAAGGGCGGCGGCGCATGGGAATACAGAAAACCGCTTCCCGCGTCGTGGAACATCTCCTATAAGGATCTCACCTTCAAGGTGATGCCCATGGGCTTCAAGCACACGGGGCTCTTTCCCGAACAGGCGACCAACTGGGAGCGGACGGGGGCCATTGTCCGTCAGGCCGTCGCGGGCGGACGCAAAGTCAGGGTGCTCAATCTGTTCGCCTATACGGGCGGGGCGAGCGTCGCGCTTGCCAAGGCGGGCGCGGAGGTCACCCATGTGGACGCCGCCAAGGGCATGGTGGAACGTGCGGGCGAAAACGCGCGCCTTTCCGGCATCGACCGCGGCATCCGCTACATCGTGGACGACTGCAAAAAATTTGTAGCGCGCGAGTTGCGCCGCGGCAACCGCTATGACGCCGTTGTCATGGATCCGCCCTCCTACGGACGGGGGCCGAACGGCGAAATGTGGAAGATCGAAACGGAACTCTTTCCCTTTGTGCGGCTGTGCGCGCAGCTTCTGACCGACGACGCGCTCTTCTTCCTCATCAACAGCTATACGACGGGGTTACAGCCCACCGTGCTTTCCAACATCCTCACGCTCGCCCTCGACGGGTGCAAGGGAAAGGTGGAGGCGTACGAGGTGGGACTTCCGACCGAAGAGGGGATCCCGCTTCCCTGCGGGGCAGGAGGACTTTACATCCATGCTTGAAAACTATCAACCGACCATTCTCTTTGAGGACAATCACATCCTCGTCGTGCTCAAGGAGCAGAACCTCGCCTCCTGTCCCGACGAGACGGGCAACGAGAACCTGCTCGACTTGCTCAAGGAATACATCCGCCGCACCTATAACAAGCCGGGCAACGTCTATTTGGGACTTGTCCATCGTCTGGATCGGCCGACGGGCGGCGTCATGGTGTTTGCCAAGACGAGCAAGGCGGCGGCGCGTCTCACCGAACAGATGCGCACGGGCGATTTTGAAAAGCGCTATCTCGCGGTGCTGGGCGGCACGCTCGAGCCGGAGAGCGGCAAGCTGGAAGGCTGGCTGAAAAAGAACACCATCAACAACATGGTGTACCTCTGCACGGAGGGAACGGACGGCGCGAAGTACGCCGCGCTCGACTACCGCGTTCTGGAAAAGCGGGGCGGGCTGTCCCTGACCGACATCAAACTCCACACGGGACGCAGCCATCAGATCCGCGTGCAGTTTGCGGGGATCGCGCATCCCGTCTACGGCGATATGCGCTACGGCGGCGAATATGCCGTCAAGGGAAAGCTCGCGCTGTGGGCGTATTCTCTTGCGTTCACCCATCCTGTCACCAAGGAGCGGATGCGCTTCCTGTCCGGACCTCCGGAGGACGTCACCCCGTGGAAGTACTTCCATATCGCCGAGGCAGTCAATCCCGCATAACACACAGAAATGGAAGTGCGTCAACGGTCGTGCGGGGCGCCTGATTTACGGTCAGTTCCGTATAAGGCGCGTGGAAAGCGGATGAAATTTGCATTTTCTTGTTCGGAGCGGGCAATCCCGCTTGACGAACGGAGAAATTTTGTGTAGAATATATAAGATATTCAAAAAATACGTTCGCGGATGCATTGGTCCGCGATTCGGAGTATTTCATGAACAGAGTCAAAGTACGTTTTATTACCATTCTGTCCCTGTGTGCGGCGCTCCTTGCGACGCTCGTATGCGGCGCATGGGCGGCGCTTGCTTCCCGTGTGGGCGCACAGGCGGAGATCACCGGTACGAACTACGCGCCCACCGCGGTGTTTGCATCGGGGACGGGCGGCGCGGTCGGTGCGTCCGAGGGGGAGGACAGCTATGTGCAGTTCACCTTCAAAGACGGCGGGAGAACGTATTTCCGTCGCGACCTCGCCTATAAGTGGTTCTCTGCCGCTCCCGAGGGAACGCAGAGCACGCTTGCCAAGCCGGCCGTAGCCAACTACTTCTCGATGGAGTTCTCCTTTACCTCTGCCGACTTCGAGCTCTACAGCATTTCGTTCGAGAGCACGGAGGAAAACATCAGCAAAGAGGGGAAGGCGGTCAATTCCGTTCTCTTCCGTCCCACGGAGGAAGGCGGACTCGAGGCTGCCATCCGCGACGCTTCGCAGCAGGATGAGGACTTCGACATCGAAACGCTCACCTGGACGGCGGTCGCCGCGATCGCCGAGGACGTGACGGACACCATCCGCATTGCGTTCTCCGCGTCCGGGAACGGCGTCGGCAACTTTGCCGTCACGGTCTATGCCGATGACGCCGAAAAGCTGACGGGCGAGTTCACCAACGTCGGCGGCAACTATGCCGAGTACCGTTCGTCCTCGTCCTCCACGCCCAACACGCCCATTATCTTCAACATGGATCTTCCCGAAGGGGCGCAGGACGTCAAGGTTCTCATGAAGAGCCTCAACGGACAGAGCTTCCTGCTCGACGGCGGAAACGTGGTCGATACCGTCGCGCCCGTGCTTGCGGTCAACGAGGACGTGTATGCCTTCCGTCTCGGCCAGCGCTACAACTTCACGGCGTACGAGGCGATCGACGTCTGCGACGATTCCGTGAGCGTGACGCGCGGCTATTACATGGCAAAGAACAACGGGGACGGCACCTATGAGATCCCCGACGAGAGCGCCACGGGCGACGATTCGCTCTATAAGTCGCTCACGACGTCCACCTTCTTTATGCCCACGTCCTCTTCGACGGGCGAGCTGACGGACGAGTATGTCTCCATCCGCTTCAACCTGGACGACGGCCGTACCCGCGACGACGAAGACCGCGTTTCGGAGTATGTCTATCTCGCATGGTACGCGGCGGACACGACGGAGGCGGGCGGAATTGTGCGCACGCTCTCGTCGCAGGCAGGCGAGGACAGCACCGTGCAGAGCATGGACTTCATCGTTGTCACGCCCGACGAACAGGAAGGCCCTTACTACACGGGAGTGACGGCAGACGAGAGCACCGGCACGAATGTGACGGACGACACCTACACGGCCGCCGTTGAGGAATATCAGCAGGCCGTCACCGAGGCAGCGGAGAACACCAATGCCGGTACGGGTGCCTATCTCTATCTCCCTTCGCTGCGCGGGCTCATCGAGAGCAGCTTTGCCGATTACCGTGACCTTTCGTTCACGATTTACTACTGGCACGAGTCGCAGGAAGTGGGGAGCGATCCTTCTTCCGAGACGTCTTTAAGCTACAACAACCTTCGCTTTGAGGTCGACCGCGAGGGAACGTACACCTTCCGCATTGTCGCCGAGGACTCTGCCGGCAACGAGATGATGATGTACGACAACGAACGCAACCTTGTCGCGCTCTCCTCCTCCACGGTCGGGTATGACTCGGACGGCGAGAACTTCCAGATCCCCGAGATCCCCACGTTCACCGCGACCATCGACTACAACGGCGCAAGCATCGAGAAGCCGGGTTCGCAGGACTACGGGTATCGCGATCGTTCGTACTCGGTGGAGGACTTCGAGATCATCGCGCTCGAGGGCTACGCTTCCGACTATTCGCTCTATTTCCTCGATGCGAGCGGCCTTCCCGAAGGACAGTCTCTCCCGAGCTACAGTGACTGCGTCGAAAACGCGCAGGAGCTCTTCTTCGCGGAGAACGCGCCCTATCGTGACTGCCTGCGCATGATCAACGTCTACAACGACGACGTGACCGAGGACGACGAGGCTTGGGCAGATACGGACAACGCCTATGCCTGGGATCCCGAATCCTCGCTCTCCTTCACGCCGCAGGAATCGGGCATCTATATCGTCGGCCTGACCGTCACCGAACAGACGGGTGCAACCGTGACGTCCTATATGTCCATCGAGGTGCGCAACCCCGTCGACATCATCCCCGGCGTCTCGCAGTGGCTGCAGAACAACACCGTTTCCGTCGTCTTGTTTGCGATCTCCGGTGTGCTCGCCGTCATCATCATTGTTCTGTTCGTTGTCAAGCCTTCGGACAAGACGGTGGAAGAAGTCGACCTTGAAAAGCTCAAGGGCAGAAAGGTCAACAAGACCAACAAGAAATAAGGCGCGCCGCCGCAACGGAAGATCTCCGAAACGGCATCCTCGCGCAATCTCATAGCCCTTACGGCTCCCCGCATAACCGCGGGGAGCTTTTTTCTGCCACTTGCGCGGAGAGGATGGGGTGAAGAAGACGGTCGGAGGGGCAAAAGCGGGCGGGGAAGTTTTTTTGTATGAAAGTACTTTCTGCGGCACATACTTTTGGCAAGGAGGAACGAATATGGTTTTTTTCAACTTGCTGTCCTACATTCTCGTACTGCTCGGCGCGTTGAACTGGGGGATGTTCGGCATCTTCAACTTCAACCTTGTGTCGGCGATCTTCGGGGGGCCGCGTTCGGTCGGTTCCATCATCGTCTACTGCGTCATTGCGGCGGCGGCGATCTGGCTGATCATTTCGCCCATCATCACGAACGGAATGCTGAAGTTGCAGGGTGACCGTGAGGCGCGTGTCGTCAAGGAACACTGAGCGTATGCAGGAAATTATGCGGAAAGGGGCATGAATTGCGCCCTTTCCGCATTTTTTATAGAGTGGAAAAGACGATCAGAGAGCTTGCGCGCGGGGCGCGCGTACAAATTGTTTCGCTGGGGACAGAGGGGACGCTCGCCGAACGTCTGCGGGCGCTGGGACTGGGCGAAGGAGCGCGTATCGTGCTTCTGCAGGTTTCTGCACGCAAGCGGGTGTACTATGTCCGCACGGGCAGCGCGGTGGTGGCGCTCGGGGCGGAGACGGCGGGCATGATCGGGGTGCGGGCATGAAGATCTATCTTGTCGGAAATCCCAACGCGGGCAAGACGACGCTCTTTAATGCGCTCACGCATGCGCACGCAAAGGTGGGCAACTGGCACGGCGTGACGGTGGGGGCATCGGAGCGGGAAGGCGCTTTCGGCGCGGACAAGGCGGTGTACGTCGACCTGCCCGGCATTTATACGGCGCAGGGGCGGAGCATGGAGGAAAAGGTGACGGCGCAGACCCTGCAAGACGATCCGCAGGCGCCCGTACTCTTTGTCGCCGAATGCACGGCACTCGCGCGGGCGCTGCCGCTCTTTTTTGCGCTCTGCCGCGGGAGACGTGCGGCGATCGTCCTCACCAAGCGCAGGCAATTCCTGCGGCGGGGCGGCCGAGCGGACGTCAGGACAATTTCGGAGAGCCTCTCCGTTCCCGTACTCGATGCGGAGGCATTGCGCGGGCGTGCGCTTGCACAGGCGGTCACCTGTCTGAAAACGGCATCGTCCGTGCGGGGGGAACTTCCGATGCGGGGATATGTCCCCGCGCGGGAGGAGTGTACGCGGGGCGAGCGGCTGCTCATGAATGGCTATTTTGCGCTTCCGTTCTTTTTTCTGCTCCTTGCGGCGGCATTTTTTCTGACGTTTGCCCCGTATGCGCCCGGCGATCTCATGAAACACGGCGTGGAGACACTCTTTTCCGACGTGCTCGCGGGAGCGGCGCAGAAAATTCCCTCGCCCGTGGCGCGCAGCCTCGTCGCGGATGCACTTCTTCCGGGACTGGGAACGGTGCTCGGCTTTCTCCCGCAGATTCTCATGCTGTTCGCCTTTCTCTATCTGCTCGAGGAAAGCGGCCTTCTTTCCCGCCTCGCCGCACTTACGGACGGCGTCTTTGCCCGCGTGGGACTCAACGGCCGCGCCGTGTTTTCGCTCGTGATGGGGTTCGGCTGTACGGCCGCCGCCATTCTCACCACCCGCGGCCTGGACGACGCGCGCGTACAGCGGCGCACCATCCTCTGCCTTCCGTACATCTCGTGCAGTGCAAAACTGCCCGTCTATCTGACGCTCTCCGCCTCCTTCTTTGACCATCCCTTCGCAGCGGTCTGCTTTTTATACCTGCTCGGCGTTGCGATCGCCTTCGCCATCGCCCTCGTGACCGACCGCTCTCCGCGCGCGCCCTTCGTCATGGAACTCGCGCCGCTTCAGCGCCCGTCGCCGCTTTTCCTTGCGAAATCCTTGCTCTTTCAGGCAAAACAGTTTATAATAAAAGTGGCGACCGTCATCCTCGCCTTCCTGCTCGCAAGCTGGCTGTTCTCGTCCTTTGACTGGCACTTCCGTCTGTGTGCCATGGAGGAGAGCATGCTTGCCGACGTCTGCCGTCGGCTGGGCTGGCTGTTTGCCCCCGCGGGAATGAACGACTGGCGCATCGCCTATGCCGCGCTCTCGGGACTCGTCGCCAAGGAAAACGTCGCAAGCACGCTTGCCATGCTCTGCGGAGAATTTCCGTACGGCGGAGCTTCCGCCTTTGCGCTCTCTGTATTCGTGCTGACCTGCTCTCCCTGTGTCTCGGCGATTGCCGCCACGGCGCGGGAGCTCGGCAAGGGCAGGGCATTCGCATACGCCGCCCTGCAGGCGGCAAGCGCGCTCCTTTTTTCGTATGCGGCTTATTATTTGTGGAAGGGCGGTGCGCTCTATCTCCTGCCCGCCGTTCTGCCCGTTTTATTGTTCTTGCTCCTGAGGAAACGCCATGAAGGAATACACCGTTCACGAAAACACCACACTCGCCGCGTTCACGGATAACACCTGTGCGCAGGCGTCCTTTTGCCTGCGGACGCTGCTCAAAGGGCGGGACGTGCGCGTCAACGGCGTCCGCGTCGGAACGGATGTCCCGCTGCGGCAGGGGGACGTCGTCCGCTATTACATGACGAAGGCGCAGGAGGAAAAACCTGCCTTTTCCGTCCTCTATCGGGACGCGAACGTCATCGTGACGGACAAGGCGAGCGGCGTCAATTCCGAGGCGGTGTTCTCCGCCCTGCAGGAGGGGCAGGAGTGTTATTTCATACACCGTCTCGACCGCAATACGGCGGGCCTTATGATCTTTGCGCGCAACCGCGCCGCAGAGACGGAACTGCTCTCCGCCTTTCGGGAGCGCCGCGTCGAAAAGGTGTATCTCGCACGCGTCATCGGCACGCCTTCGCCCGCCCATGCCGTGAAAGAGGCGTACCTCGTCAAGGACGCCGCCGCTTCGCAGGTCCGCGTATCGGCAAAGCCCGTCGGCGAGAAGATCGTCACCGAGTACGACGTTCTCGAAGCGGGCGAGACGTCCCTCGTCCGCATCCGTCTCCATACGGGAAAGACGCACCAGATCCGCGCCCATTTTGCCTTTCTCGGGCATCCCGTCGTGGGGGACGGCAAGTACGGCGACGCGGCGTTCAACCGCGCGCACCATGCCGCCCGCCAGCGCCTTGTCGCAAAAGAACTGACCCTTCACTGCGGCGGAGTGCTGTCCGCTCTTTCCGATCGCACCTTCGTATCCCGCTTTTCGCCCGACGACGGCGCCGAATGCCATTGACGTATTGCCGATTTTTTGTCCGACACGCTTTCAGGCCCGTTGCCGCATACCGCATGGCGATCTGCTGAATGCTGCGAAATTTTCGCGCATGAATGCCTTTTGTCCGAATACGCGCCGTTTGCGGCGGGAGGGCGTTTTCTGCGCCTGCGGGGAATGCTTTTTTCGGGGAACGCTTGACGGCGTTCTTTTTTTGTGCTATATTATTCGGGTAAATATATGAACATATATTCATATGGTGAGAGAGGGAATACACAAATCGTATGAAAAAGGTGATCCGGATCCGCAATCTTCACTGCGCGGCATGTGCGGCGGAGTTGCAGGAAGAGCTTGCGGCATTGGAGGGGATCGGCGAGGTCGCGGTGGATTTTGTCGGACAGCGCGTCACGCTGGAGCATGAGAGTGACGAGGCGCTGCGGCGGGCGATCAAACACATTGCCGCGTTCGAGCAGGTGGAGATCGTCGACGGCAACGCGCCGATCAGGCGCGAGCGGCATCTCAAGGAGCTGATCTCGATCGCGGCGGGGGCGGTGTTTTTCCTGCCTGCGCTCGTACTGCATCTCATGGGACGTGCGGAGTGGGTGGCATTCGGGCTCTTTCTCGCGGCCTTTGCGGCGGCGGGGTGGAGCGTCGTCGTCAACGTCGTGCGCAACGTGCCGCGGGCGTTTCGCGACGGATTTCATCCGAGCGCGCTGCTGGACGAAAACCTGCTCATGCTGTTGGCCGCGGCGGGGGCGTTTGCCATCCGACAGGACATGGAGGGCGCCGTCGTCATGCTGCTCTATCAGATCGGGGAATATCTGCAGGGACTTGCAGTCGGGTCTTCGCGCGGGGCGATCACGCGGCTGATGGCGCTGAAATCCGATCATGCGATCCGCATCGCGGACGGCGTACAGCAGGAGGTCGATCCCGAGGAGCTTGTCGCGGGCGACGTCATACTTCTGCGCAAGGGGGACAAAGTCCCCGCAGACTGCCGCCTTCTCGACGACATGGCCGCGCTGGACACCAAGTCCATGACGGGCGAGAGCGACTGGAAGGAGGTACGCCGCGGCCAGGAAATGCTCTCCGGCTGTGTCAATGCGGGAAATGCCGTGCGCGCCGAGGTGGTGCGCCCCGTCTCGGAGAGCGCCGTCGCAAAGATCCTTGAACTCGTTGAAAATTCCGCCGCGCGGAAGGCAAAGCCCGAGAAGTTCATCTCCCGCTTTGCGCGTTGGTACACGCCGATCGTCGTGCTGCTCGCCGTTCTGGTGGCCGTCATTCCGCCGCTCTTTGATTCCTATCGCTTTGATGCCTGGATCGTGCCTGCGCTCAACTTTCTCGTCATATCCTGTCCGTGCGCGCTCATCATCTCCGTCCCGCTCACCTATTTTTCGGGCGTCGGGACGCTGGCGCGCTACGGGGTGCTCGCCAAGGGCGCCGTCTGTCTTGACGGACTGGCGTCCGTAAAGGTCGCCGCCTTCGACAAGACGGGAACGCTCACCGAGGGCAAATTCTCCGTCGGAAATGTCTTTGGTTCCGAACGGGCGCTCGCGCTCGCCGCGGCGCTCGAACAGGCTTCGGCGCACCCACTCGCACGCGCGTTTGAAGGGATTCGGGCGCCTGCCGCGGAGCAGGTGGAAGAGTTCGCGGGGCGCGGCCTTGCGGGACGGGTGGACGGAAAAGAGGTGCTGGCGGGAAGCGCGCGCTTTTTGCGGGAACGCGGCATTGCATGCGACGAACGCACGGACGCGGCGCTCGTCGTGTATGTGGCGGAGGACGGCGTTTTGCTGGGCGGCGCGGAGATCGAAGATCGGCTGCGTCCCGAGGCAAAGGGGGCGCTCACGGAACTTAAAAAGACGGGCGTCGAGCGCATTGCGGTTCTGACGGGCGACACGCCTGCGCGCGCCCGCGCGGCACTCTCCGCGCTTCCCGTGGACGAGATCTGTTCCGGGCTTCTGCCGCAGGAAAAGCCCGAACGTGCGCGGGCGCTCAAGGCATACGGCAAGCTCATGTATGTGGGAGACGGAGTCAACGATACGCCCGTCATGGCGGAGAGCGACGTCTCCGTGGCGATGGGCGGACTGGGGAGCGATGCGGCGATCGAAGCGAGCGATTTCGTGCTCGCGACGGATAACCTGAACGCGCTGCCCAAGGCGGTCAAAGGGGCACGGAAGACGCGCAGGATCGTCCTTGAGAACATCGTCTTTTCCATTGCCGTGAAGGTCGCGTTCATGGTGCTCTCGCTGATGGGCGTCCTTCCGCTCTGGATCGCGGTGTTCGGGGATACGGGCGTCATGCTCCTTGCCGTGCTCAATTCCATGCGGATGCGCGCAAAGATCTGATCGCATGCGGAAACCCTGAAAAGCGGCTTGCAAAACAGGCCGCTTTCTGCTATACTGGAGAGGCTATGAAAGAATCGGAACTCAGACAAATGATCGATTGTGCCATGAAGCGCGAGCCGTGTGACCTTGTGCTCACGAACGCGCGCATCTTCAACGTATTTACGGGGGAGACGGAGGAAGGCGACATCGCCGTCAAGGACGGCGTCATCGTCGGCATCGGAACGGGGTATTCCGCCCGAACGTATCGCGACGTGGCGGGCAGGATCATCCTGCCGGGTTTTATGGATGCCCATATCCATGTGGAGAGCACCATGCTCACGCCCGAGGAGTTCGCGCGGCTCACCGTTCCGCATGGGACGAGTCTCATTGTCGCCGACCCGCACGAGCTCGTCAACGTGTGCGGGATTGCGGGGGCGGAGTATGTCGCCGAGGCCTTTGCTCGCCTGCAGCGGGAGGGCGTGAGCCCGCTCGAAGTGCTTTTGCAGCTTCCCTCCTGTGTTCCCGCCACGCCCTTTGAGACGAGCGGCGCCCGTCTCGATGGCCACGCCACGGCGGAGGAATTGGAAAAGCCGACCTTTTTCGGACTGGGCGAGATGATGAACTATGTCGGCGTCATTGCGGGCGATGCGGAGACGCTGGAAAAGCTGGAGGCGGCTAAGCGCCTCAAAAAGGTTGTGGATGGCCATGCGCCGGGCGTCGTCGGCGATGCCCTGAATGCCTATCTCTGCGCGGGCGTGACGACCGATCACGAGAGCCTGTCGGCGCAGGAGATCGCCGAAAAGATCGCGCGCGGAATGTACGTTCAGGTACGGTGCGGCTCTTCTGCCAACAATGCGGCGGTCTGCGCACCCCTTATCACGGAAGAGAACAACGGCAGATTTTTGCTCTGTTCGGACGACAAGCACGCGCCCGACCTCATGCAAAAAGGACACCTGGACGACGCGCTCTCCCGTCTGGTGGCGCTTGGCGTGCGTCCGCTCTGGGCGGTGCGCATGGCGACGCTCAACGTGGCGCAGTGCTACGGCCTGCGCGGACACGGCGCCGTTGCACCCGGGTATGCCGCGGACATGGTCGCCGTGGACGATCTGCAGCATTTCCGCGTGCATGCCGTCTGGAAGGGGGGCGAACTGGTCGCCGAAGAGGGCAGGCCGCTCTTCTCGGTCGCGCGTTATCTTCCCGAAGCGGTGCGCGATACGGTGCATGTCGCACCTGTCACGGCGGATAGTTTCCGCATGGACATCCGCTCGGAACGGGCGCGTGCCATGTATGTCCTGCCCAACGAGCTCATCACGCAGGAGGTCATTCTCCCCGTCAGGACAAAGGACGGCGACGTGGTGCTCGGCGACGACCTCAATAAACTTGCCGTCGTGGAACGGCACTTTGCAAGCGGAAACACGGGCCTTGCGCTCGTCAAGGGATACGGGTTGCACGGCGGAGCGATCGGCATTTCCGTTGCGCATGACTCGCACAATCTTGTCGTGCTCGGCGATGACAACGCCGCCATGGCGCGTGTCGTAGAGCTTCTGCGCACGGCGGGCGGGGGCATGGCGCTCGTGTGCGGGGAGACGGAGGAAGTCTTTCCCCTCGACGTGGCGGGTCTGATGAGCAGCGCCTCCTGCGAAGAGGTCGCGCAAAAGACGGCGCACATTGCCGCACGCGCGCGCCGCATGGGGGTGAAAGAGGGATACGATCCCTTCATGACGCTCGCCTTTCTGGCATTGCCCGTCATTCCCCATCTCAAGCTCACCGATCGGGGGCTGTTCGACGTGGACGCCTTCCGCTTTACGACGACCGAGGCAGAGGAATGAGGACGGAACTCGCGCGTTACGACGATCTGCCCGCCGTCGACGCCCTGCTCTCGGCAGGACGGGCCTATCTGCGCGAACAGGGACTGGATCAGTGGCAGAACCATCCGCCCGCTCCGCAGGAGACGCGCGCCCATTTTGAACGGAAGGAGCTCTTTGTCGTGCGCGAAGGGGGCGCGGTGATCGGCACCTTTGTGCTGGTGCATCACGAACCCGCATACGATCGGATAGACGGCGCATGGCAGCAAAACGGCGCATACGTTGCCGTTCATCGCGTCGCCGTGGCACCCGAATTTCGCCGTCACGGGGTTGCGACTGCCATCTTTGCGGCGGCGTGTGCCGTTGCGCGGGAAAGCAGAGCAAGGGCGGTGCGCATCGACACGCATCGGGACAATCGTCCCATGCGCACGGCGTTGGAGCGCAACGGCTTTGTCCTGTGCGGGATGGTCGTCCTCTCCACGGGCGAGACGCGCGTCGCATATGAGAAATGTATCAAAGGAGAACAATCGGCCATGAAACATACGGCAATGAAAGTGGTGGCGGCAACGGGAAACGCGCATAAACTCAGGGAGTTCCGCGAGATCTTCCCCGATTGGGAGATCATCTCGGAGAAAGAAGCGGGATTTTCGGAGGACGTCGCGGAGACGGGAACGACGTTTGCGGAGAACGCACTCATCAAGGCGCGTGCCGTATGCCGAGCGACGGGGCTTGCCGCCCTTGCAGACGACAGCGGGATCTCGGTGGACGCCTTAAACGGCGCGCCCGGCGTGTACAGCGCCCGCTATTCGGGCGGGGACGATGCGGACAACCGCGCGCTGCTTCTGAAAAATCTGACGGGCGTGACCGACCGCCGCGCACACTTTACGAGTGCCGTCGCGCTGGTCTGTCCCGACGGGCGCGAGGTGACGGCAGAGGGCAGGACGTACGGCTCCATTCTGTACGAGGAACGCGGCAATGGCGGGTTCGGATATGATTGTCTCTTTTACAGCGACGATCTGGGCAAGTCCTTCGGCGAGGCGACGGAAGAGGAGAAAAATTCCGTTTCGCACCGCGGACGTGCGCTGTCGGCACTCCTGGAGAAGCTGGCATGAAGACCTTCGTCATCCTCTCGGATTCGCACGGGCGGAAGCGCAATCTCGAAAAGATCATGCCCCTGCTTGCGGAGAACGATTTTGTCATTCACCTGGGGGACGGCTCGGCCGATCTGCGCGATTTCATGCGCGAAAATCCCGAAAAAGTCTATATCCTCAAGGGGAATTGTGACTTTTCCTACGGCGCGGAGGAACTGACGATCGACGTGGAAAAGGTGCGCATTCTCTGCTGTCACGGCCATAAATACGGCGTAAAGTCGGGACTTTCCCGCCTCGCCGCCCGTGCCGCAGAGCTCGGCTGCGACGTCGCGCTCTACGGGCATACCCACCGCGCGGATATCTCCACCGTCGACGGCGTGCTCTGTATCAATCCCGGCTCGGCGGGAGACTACGCCGCGCCGTCCTATTGCTATCTTGTCGTCCACGGCGACAAAGTGACGCCGACCATCGTTCCCATCCGGTGATCGGACAAATCCCCAAAAAAGGACGCAACCGCACGGCCGCCCCGAGTCTATGCGGGTATGGGAAATATCGAAAAGTTTCATCGTCATGCGTGCGGCGCCCGGGCAAATTTTGCCCGGGTGCCGCTCTGTCTGCGGGCGCCGCTCTGTCTGCGGACGTCGGGAAAAGGGGTTTGACCGATCGCATTTTTGAGCATACTTTCAAGTGCGGCAAGGCCGTATCGGCGAGGAGAAAGTAATTGCACAAAGGCCGTATCGGCGGGGAAAAAGCAATTTCATGGCGCAGAGGGAAGAAAAAAGCGGCGGGCGGAGGGTTGTAATGCAGATGTAACACAGTTGTAAAAAAAGTGTAAAATCTTGGTAAGGGCGGCAAATTGCGGTGCCGCACCTTGACAATTTCCGAAAAAATGAGTAAAATGAAAAACGGGTAAAATGGTTTGGAAACATTTGGGAGGAAGAACGCAATGAAATTCGGTATTCTGACGAGCGGAGGGGATTGTGCGGGGCTCAATGCGGTCATCCGCTCCATCGGGCTTTTTCTTTTGCGCAATGTGAAGAATGCGGAGATCGTCGGCATTCCCGACGGATACGGCGGGCTCATCCGCGGGGAGAGCTTTCCGTTAAAGGAAGAGGACTTTGAGGACATTCTCGCGCTTGGCGGGACCATTCTGCGCACGTCGCGTCAGCCGTTCAAGAAGATGACCGTCTCGGAGGAGGGCGGTACAAAGCTCTCGAAAATGATCGCCAACTATAAGAAAATGGGTCTGGACTGCCTGTTCGCGCTGGGCGGTGCGGGAACGCACAAGACGGCGGCATTGCTCTCCATGGAGGGGTGCAATGTCATCGGCGTCCCCAAGACGATCGACAACGACATCTTCGGCACGGACGTCACCTTCGGATTCCGTACGGCGGTGGAAGTGGTGACGGACGCCTTTGACCGCATTTCGACCACGGCGGCCAGCCACAGCCGCATTATGCTGGTGGAGGTCATGGGAAACAAGGCGGGCTGGCTCACACTTCATTCGGGCATTGCCGCGGGTGCGTCCATGATCCTCATTCCCGAAATTCCCTTCAACCTCGATGCGGTGTGCGACGTGCTCTCCGCGCGGCTTGCGGCGGGAGAGCGTTCGACGATGGTCGCCGTCGCCGAGGGAGCTGTCCTCGACACCGAGGTGAAGTTCAAAAAAGAACAGCGCGCCTTTGTGCGCATGGCCATGGGCGAGACGACGGTGACCCGTCATCTTGCCGAGGTGATCGGCGAGCGCACGGGTGCGGAGACGCGTTACAGCGTGCTCGGATATCTGCAACGCGGCGGCACGCCCTGTGCCTATGACAGATTGCTCTGCTCCCGTCTGGGCGGATATGCCGCACGGCTCGCGTCGGAGGGGAAGTTCGGCGTCACGGTGGCCGTCTCGGGCGGAGCGATCACGTTTAATGCACTCGCCGACATTGCGGGAAAATATAAATTCGTCGATCCGCAGGGGGACGATGTGCAGTTTGCGCGCAGCATCGGCATTTCCTTCGGCGATCGTGCGTAAAATACAAAACCATCGTTTTTTTGGCGCGCGGGAAAGCCGCCGTCTGAGATAAGGAGATTTTCATGAAATATGCAGTCATCGACATCAGCTCCAGCAGTATCTCCATGATCGTCGCCGCCCGCGAGGGCGAAAAGACGGAAGTGGTGTTCAAGGAGCGCGCATCGCTTTCGCTCGTGCATTATCTGGAAGAGGAGGGCCTCTCCGCGCGCGGGAAGGAAAAACTCATCGAAATGCTCGTCCGTTTCAAGGAGACGGCGGCGGAGCTGGGCGTGGAGCGGTGCTACCTCATCGCCACGGCGGCGCTTCGTCATGTCAAGAATTTCGGCGAGATCGCCGCTTCTGTCTTTGAAGGGACGGGACTCACCGTCAACCTCATCGACGGCGCGACGGAGGCCTACTGCGACTATGTCGCCAACCTCTATTATAAGACGTGCGAACGTCCCGTCCTCATCGATCTCGGCGGCAAGAGCATTGAGATCTGCGACCTCGCCAAGTCCGACAAGCAGGACATGATGTGCTTCTCCTTCGGACTTCTCGATCTGTATCGCAAGTTTGTCTCCAACATCTATCCCGACGAAAAGGAGGCGAAGGAGATCAAACGCTACGTCCGCGAGAAATTCGATCGCGCCGGCCTGCCCGGAGAGGGGGTATTCTCCACCGCGGTCATGGTGGGCGCGTCCAATGCGGCGATCTATGACATCTACGCCGAGTTTTCCGACGAGAGCGAGACCAACGGCGTCCGCACCATCCGCCGCAAGAAATTCAAGAAACTTGTCCGCCATCTTCTGACGGGAGAAGACCGCTCCCGCCTCGTGCTCAACAACGCGCCCGAAAAGCTCTATCTCATCGGCTCCGCCGCGATCGTCCTCAAATACCTGTTCAAACGCTTCGGCGTCGAGCACATCGTCGTCAGCGAGCGCGGCGTCAAAGAGGGCTACTTGCAGCTCGTCCTCTCCGGCGAGGAGTCGGGGGCTTATTATGATTTCGTGCGCGGCAGTGCGGACGGAGAGGCGCGCAAGCTCCCGGAAAAAACCGCCGCCCGCAAGACGGAAAAGAGCGCAAAACGCGGCCGTCCCAAAAAGAAGGCGGAGGCAGTTCCCGTGCCCGCCGACGGAAAGAGCGCAAAACGCGGCCGTCCCAAAAAGAAGGCGGAAGCGGCTCCCGCGCCCGCCGACGGAAAGAGCGTAAAGCGCGGGCGTCCCAAAATGAAGGGGACGTCTGGGGCAAATACGGACACTGCCGCATCTTCCGACGTCGGGACCGTGCAAGAGACGCCCGAATCGCAGACAAAAACCGAGTAATCGTCTGTTCGACCGTACGGGAGAAGAGACTTAGAGGGAAAAATCATGATCAAAGAATTTACCGTTCCGCAAAAAGTCAAGAAGAAGTTCATCCGGGACATCTACGTCAACCGCGAGTTCAGCTGGCTGCTCTTCAACAAGCGCGTGCTGGATCAGTCGGTCGATCTGACCAATCCGCTCCTGGAGCGCTGCAAGTTTTTGTCCATCTTCACGTCCAACCTCGACGAGTTTTTCATGGTGCGCGTGGGGAGTCTGGTCAATGAAAATCTGACCGAACCGACGGAGACGGAGAACAAGACGCAGCTCACGGCGGCCAAGCAGCTGGACGGCATTGCCGAAGTGGCGCGTCGGCTGTATGAGGCCCGCGCGGTCTGCTACAATGCCCTGCGCAAGGAGCTTTCGTCGAACGGCGTCAAGATCCTGCGCGCATCCGATCTGACGCCCCGCCAGACGGAGGAATGCAAGGAGATCTTCCTGCATCACGTCCTTCCGCTTCTGTCCATCATGGTGCTGGATGCCAAGCATCCGCTCATGCAGTTCGAGAACAAGCGTTCCTATGTCGTGTGCCAGCTGGAAAAGGACGGACGGCGCATGATCGGCGTCGTCGCGGTCAATCCCTCGCTCGATCGGCTGTACCGCCTGAGCGGAGACAAAAAGGTGCGCCTGATTCCGCTCGAAGAGCTGGTGCGGCTCTTTACGAAGTTTGCGTTCACGGGCTATACCGTGAGCGACCAGATGATGCTGCGCGTCACGCGCAACGCCGACTTCGATACCGCCATCGACGATACCGACCTCGAACGCGACTTCACCGAGATCATGAAGCAGCGCGTCGAATCGCGCGCCCGCATGGGCATCGTCCGCCTGGAAGTCGATCGCGAGGAGAGCAAACTCCGCGATTTCGTGCTCAAGCTCTTAAAGCTCAATCCCAAGTTCTGCTTTACGGACGAGCGCTTCTTCGACTACAAATTCCTCTTCTCGGTCGGCAACTATCTTCCCCGCGACGTGGCGGCGAAGCTCAAATATCCGCCGTTTAAGGGTGCGATCCCCGCGGAGATCGCCGCGGCGCCCTCGCTCATCGACCTCATTTCGGCAAAGGACGTCTTTTTGTCCTATCCCTACGACAGCATGGACCCCGTCGTCGACCTTCTGGAAGAGTGCGCGAAAGACGAGCGCGTCAGCTCCATCATGATCACCATTTACCGCCTCGCGCACCATTCGCGCATTGCGGAACTGCTCTGCCGTGCCGCCGAAAACGGAAAACAGGTGACCGTCGTCATCGAGCTGTGCGCCCGCTTCGACGAGGAGAACAACCTCTATTTCGCCAACAAGCTGCAGGAGTCGGGCTGCACCATCATCTACGGCATGGAGAACTACAAGGTGCACTCCAAGATCATCTCCATCGTCCTGAAGGACGGCGAGGAACTGCGTTATATCACGCACCTCGGCACGGGCAATTACAACGAATCCACCTCCCGCCAGTACACCGACCTCAACATCCTCACGGCGGATAAGGCGATCGGAGAGGACGCCGTCGCCTTCTTCCGCAATGTCGCCATCTGCAATACCGATTTTACCTATGAGCGCCTGCTCGTCGCGCCCAAGACGTTGAAGAGCGGCCTCATCCGCTATATTGACCGCGAAATCGAAAAGGCAAAGGCGGGCAAAGACGGATACATCCTCGCCAAGATGAATTCTCTGACCGACAAGGAGATCATCGACAAGCTGGTCGCCGCCGGCGAAGCGGGGGTCAAGATCCGGCTCATCGTCCGCGGCATCTGCTGTCTGCTCCCCGGCGTCCCCGGAAAGACGGACAACATCCGCGTCATCAGCATCGTCGGACGCTTTTTGGAGCATTCGCGCGTCTATTCGTTCGGGGACGGCGAAGATCGGGTCATGTACATCTCCAGCGCCGACCTCATGACGCGCAATACCGACAAGCGCGTCGAGATCGCCACGCCCGTCCTCGACCGCCGCATCGCCGAGCGCATCGACGCGATCCTGCAGACCATGCTCTCCGACAACGTCAAGGCGCGCAAGCTGTGTGCGGACGGCGAGTATCGCAGCGTGGAGATGCTGGGCGAGCCGCTCGACGCACAGGAGTCGTTCCTCGTGCAGGCGGCGGAACAATAACCCCGCTTTCATGCGATCGCGCTTTCCGCGCGGAGATTCGGAAAATCTCAAGCATTGAAAAAAGGACTGCTCTTGCGGGAGCAGTCCTTTTTCGTGTTCAGAGATTTAGGTCGCGGCGTTAAGGGGCGGCGCGGATTTATGGTACAGATTTATGCAGAATCAGTGCGCGTTTTGAAGGTGCAAGCAAGACGCGGAATTATGCAGGATCAAGGCGCAAGCAAGGCGGGAAGAAGGGAGGCGTGTTTTTCCTCTGCGGGGGAGTGAAAACAGAGATACGCACACCCGACGTAGACGGCGGTGGCGCACAGGACTTGCAGGGGATAGGAGGCGAGGGCAGGGGCGGGGAGGAGCATGGCGAGAACGGCGAGGGCTGCGGCGGGCGGAAGGAAGAGCTTTTGCGCAGTGACGAGCAGGAGGAGCGCGATGCTCGCAAGGGCGGCGGCTGCGGTGAGCGGCCAGGAGAGAAGCACGCACAAGAGGGCGCGGGAGATCGTTCCGATCGCGGCGGCGGCGCAGAGCAGGGCAGTCGCGCGCAGGGGCGTGCGCATGGCGGCGTTGTTCGGGCGGGTAAATTCCGTGAATGCCACCAGGATGGGCGGGCAGACGAGGTACAAAAGGGAGGTGCGCACGGCGATCAGGCACATGGCGGCGGTGAGGAGGGAGCGAAGGCACAGGGCGATGCCGTCATGTCTGTCGGGCGGGGGGAGCGGCGAAAAGGGGACGGCCGCGCGGATGCCCGTCTTTTCGAGCATGATGCGCAGGATCAGCAGGAGTGCTGTGAGGAGGATCGCCGCGGCGGGGTAGACGAGGGAGCGCGTCCCGAGCAGAACGGGAAGGACTACGGCGGAGATGAGAGGAGCAAAGGAGATGCGTGACGCGAGCAGGACGAGCTGACCGACGAGATAGGCAAACGCGAGCTGCCAGGCGAGGGGCAGGGGCAGGACGCGCACGATGAGAATGCCCGAGAAGGCGCAGAGCGCGATGGAGAGCAGCAGTGCGGGATAGCTTGTTCTCCAGGCGAGGCGGGGAGCGACGAGCGCGCCGAGGGCGATGGCCGCCGCCTCGGGGAAGAGGATTTCCCGTTCGGCGAGGAGTTCGGAGGCACCCACCATTCCCGTCACGGCGAGACAAAAGAGGACGCAGGGAAAAAGGCGGGCGAAAGTCCGTCGGAAAGTTGTCCTGCGTTTGTAGGTCATATGGCGCTCCGAAAAGCGCCCCGAATGCTTCCAGCATTCGGGGCGCGAGAATTTCCAAAAAAAGACATCCGCCTGTGCCGCAGCGCAAAGAATGGTGAACCCGCTTCTCGCAGGTGGGTACAAGGCGGCCGCGCATCAGACTTTCCGTCAAAGACAGACCTTGCCTAGCGCCGCCGACCGATGTTCCCGTAACATCTTTGTGGATTCCGCTTAATTTACGCTCCGAACACCGCAGGTGTCATATACAGTATAGCACGAAGCGGGAAAAAATGCAACTGCTCGGGACAGGGAAGGTGCGGAAAAACTATACTTTATAGATCAGGGCGAACAGACGCTTCCCCGCCGCCGTGCGGACGATGTTCTTGCAAAAATGCGCAAGGCTCTCGCGCGGGACGTCCTCTTCGTAGGCGTTCACCAGCATATCCGCTTCCACCAGAATGCGCAGGAGAAGATCGTCGCCGATCTTGGAATAGCTGTGGTGCAGGGAGATCATGCGGCAGATGCGCTCGGTCGTATCCGCGTCTGTCCCGAGCGCAGAGAGAAGTTCGCGCGCCACGGGGACGCCTTCGATCTGCTGATAGCGTCCGTCCGCACAGCCGTATTTTTTCTCGCTGTTCGGAATGCCGATGTCGTGCAGGCATGCCGCCATCAAAAGGACTTCCTCCTCCGCGGCGGGAAGGCCTTCCTCCTCGGCGATGAGGGCGGAAAGCTGCAATACCTTGAGAAAGTGTTGAATGCGTTTTGCGTCGCCGTCAAAATAGGTCATCGCCGCACGGCAGACGGCGTGTACGCGCGCGGTCAATTTTTTGCCTCCCGTTCCAGCTCGGTGAGGAAGGGGTAGATCTCTCGCTCGTAGTTGAGCCCGTATTTGCGGTCGGTCACTTCGCGCCTGGTGCGCAGGATGGCATTGTAACAGAACTTCGCCGTGACGGCAAGGGCGCGCTCCTGCGAGAGTCCGCGCATCAGACACCCGCAGAACGCCGAGGCAAACACGTCGCCCGCGCCGTGGAAGGAGCCTTCCACGCAGGGAATGGGCATGCGCTTTTCGCCGCCGTCGTAATAGCAGATCTCATATTTGTCTTGCGTCTTTGCGCCCGTGATCACGGGGTGCGGACAGACGTCGTGCAGTGCGCGGAGGGCGGCGGAAAAGTCGCGCGTCCCCGTCAGGAGAAAGCTCTCCGTCTCGTTGGGCAGAATGTAGTCCGCTTCGGCGCACAGGGAGAGCATTTCGCGCGCAAAGGCGTCGTCGAACCCCTTGTAAAAGGTGAAGTTGTCCCCGAGAACGGGATCGACCGCAAAGATGCCGCCCTGTCTGAGGAAGCGCCGCTTGATGTCCTTGACGAAGGCGATCTGTGCGCGGCTGCCCAGATACCCGCTGTAGATGAGGTCATATTTCAGTCCGAGCGTCTCCCAGTGGTCGGCGATCTTCTTCATCTCGTCGTCGAGGGGAAGAAAGGTATATCCGACAAAGCCGCCCGTATGGGTGGAGAGCAGCGCGGTGGGCAGGATGTCGCAGGTGAGGCCGCACGCCGTGAGAACGGGCAGGGCGACGGTCAGAGAGCATTTTCCCACGCAGGAAATGTCGTTGATTGCAAGAACGCGCATACAAGCACCTCGTTGAAAAGCTGGTTTGCATTATACGCCCTTGCGCCGGGTTTGTCAAGAAATCGGGCATGTGCGCGGGAAAAGTCGGGGAAATTCTCCCAAAGACCTTGCATTCGGAGCGGAACGTGATATAATGAGTACGGTACAAAGAGGGGGATGCAAGGACGATGAAACGGGTGATCGAAGCGGACGGAATGTGCTGCAAACGCTGCGCCGAACGCGCGGAGCGCAAACTGCTGCTTTTGGACGGCGTCACGGGGGCGAAGGCGAACTTCAAAAAGGGGATCATCTTCGTGGAGACCGTTCTGCCCGACGACGCGCTTGCCGCCTGTGTCAACGAGGCGGGATTCAAGGTGACGCGGATCCGCGACCGCCGCGGGCTCTTTGACTGAGATGATTGCGTTCGGGGAGACACGATGAACAACAATGTACTGACGCAGATGATCTTCCGCATCGTGCTGTGCTGTGCTTCGGCGCTGGCGGTGCTGTTTACCTTCAACCTTGTCTATGTGGGCCAGGGGCCGTTTGAACCTACCTGGGAGACCTTCAAAT
>CAJFMF010000018.1 GCA_904391375.1 Candidatus Gallimonas faecavium
GGTATGTCCCGGGCAGAAATAGTCGACGGGATCCTTCTCCCAGCGGAACGAACCGAGCATCTTGTTGCCCGTGCCGATATCCGTCGAACAGACCACGGGATTGCCGTTGACGTCCAGATACGGACCTTCGGGACGCTCGCTCCGCGCACAGCGCATGTTGTACGCCGACGAGAGCGACCCGAACGAGCACATCAGATAATAATAGCTTTTCTTGGTCCATGTGCCGTTTTCGAGCACGGGGACTTCCTTTTCATAGTGCAGCACGCCGCCTTCCATCGAACCGCTGGCGAGATGCGTCCCGTAGTAGTCGGCAAACGTCGCCTTGCCCGCCGCAAAGTCGGCGTATTTCCTGCCGTCCTTGCGCAGACCCGTCGCAGGGTCCAGCTCCAGCAGATACAGCCCCAGCCCGAACGAACCGTATATGAGCCACATCTTGTCCTCCGCAAAGAGCACCTGCGGATCGATGGCATTGGGCGTACGCCAGCCCGCCGGCGACTGCACGAGAAGCGCTTCACAGGTGAACGGCCCCAGCGGACTCTTCGCCTTCGCAAGGCCGATGCAGGACTTCGACCCGCCGAAATACCCCGTCAGACAAAAATACAGCCAGAACGTCCCGTCCGTTCCGCGGACACAGTGCGGCGCCCAGAAGGACATCTCTCCGTCCGTGCGCGCGCTGATCCCGTACCCGACTTCCTTCTGGTCGGTCACGCACCAGTCGTATGCCGCCTGCAGGTTCCCGTACTTGCCCCGCCCTTCTCCGCGCTTGTAGGAAGCCGCAGCCCCCTCCAGCGCAAACGCACTCCCCGCATATTCCCAATGCAGGAGATCGTCGCTCACGCGGATCTGATAGCCGCTCGGCGCACCAAAGGTGTCCGTCGAATAGGCATAGTACTTCCCCTCCCACTCCAAAAGCGAGGGATCGTGCGCACAGCCCTCCTGCCATGTCATGTAATCGGGCGAACGCATCTGCAGTTTGTTGAAATGCGGATTTTTCGGATATTTGAGCGCCATTTCTTCCTCCCCGTTTGTTTTCCCGTCCGCTTTCCCCGTCCGTTCCCGCGCACCGCGGACCTCACGCACCCGTATTTTTTGTACGTCTGCCGTTTTCAAGCACCCGACTGGCCGCGTGCCGAGATTTCCGTTCCGCCGACCGCTTTTCCGTTGGCCGTCGATCTGTTGGCCGCAGTCCCGTTGGCCGTCGATCTGTTGGCCGCAGTCCCGTTGGCCGCTGTCCCGTTGGCCGCTGTCCGCGGCATTGCAATGTATCGGGGGGGTCCCGCGCGTCTAGCGTTCCGATGCGTCGGGTTTTCCTTTGCGCAAGGAAAAGGGCGGGCGTTCTTCGCCCGCCCCCATCGATTGTTTCCTCGTTCCTGATCAGGTCTTGGCCGTGGTGCCGACCGCCCAAAGGCTGCGGCCTGTCTCCGAGACCGCCGTCAGGCTGAACGTCGCATAGCCTTCCAGGAGCTGATTGTTCACATACATATCCCACGAAGGGGCAACGACGCCCTTATACGTCCCCGCCCAATCGCCGCCGGAGAGCGTGATCGTCACATAATAGTCGCCCGAAAGCATCCAGGTGCCGACTTCCGCCGACGAGGCGTCCGTCACCTTGCCGTCTGCGCTGAACGTGTAGGGAACGCTCTGCACGAAGTCGACCACCGTTCCCTGCGAATGCACCACGACGTTGTAGGTGTCGCTCACGTTCTCCGTCGTGACGCCCGTACCGACTGCCTCGCCCGCATAGCGGTTGGGGTTCATCACCGGCCAGCCGTCCTCGTTGAAGAAGAGCTGGAACACATACAGCGCGTGGCCCGGCGTCACGCCCGTTCCCGCCTGACGGCGGACGTGCGCGACGACAAAATACTTTCCGTCCTTGCTCAGCACCGAGTTGTGCCCGATCGCCGCATATCCGTTGACGTCGCCGAAGATATAGTTCCCCGCGATCTTGTTTCCGCCCGCATCGCCCGTGACCGTCGCCATGTCGGCTCCCGTGATGTCCTCGTACGGGCCGTCGGGGTTCTGACTGCGCGCAACGCGCATATTGTAGGTGTTGTTCAGGTTACCGTAACTGACCATCATGTAGTAATACCCCGTCGCCTCGTTATAGAAGATGAACGGGCCTTCCTGGTTTTTGCTTCCCGACCAGAGCTTCTTGCCGTATGCGTGCGCGTCGGCGTCCTTGGGAAGTCCCCAGTTTTCGCCGGAGTTGTACAGTTCTTTGATGAACAGGCCGCCCATGGACGAACCGTACACCATCCACAGCCTGCCGTCCTTGTCATAGAAGAGCTCGGGATCGATGCAGTTGGGATCGGTCGCATGGTTGGCCCCCACGCTGTTGACGATGATCGTGTTGTTGATGTACGGCCCCAAAGGGCTCTCTGCCTCCACGCGTCCGATCGCGGATTCGTTCTTGCCGAATCCCGCCGTCAGCGAATAATACATGTAATACGTCCCGTCGTAGTACTCCACGTCGGGCGCCCAGGTCGTCGTCGTCGAGCTTTCCGGATTGACCAGCTCCACCGTTTCCCGCAGCGTGGCGGGCCACTTCACCCCGCTCGCCGACGTGCATTCCGCCGTCCCGTAGAGCGACTGCCAGTCGTTGTCCTTGACTTCCTGCGTCCAGTTGTACAGATCGGGCGAGGACGCAACCGCAAAATGCGACCCGAACGCATAATAGGTGTTGCTCACCGGATCCAGGAATATGGACGGGTCGTGAACGGCGACCGTCGCATCGTCCCGATCCATTCCGCTCCAGCCGGGCATGACGTATTTCCCCGTCTCATCCTTCGGCTGACACGCTCCCAGCAACCCCGCCGACAGCCCGAAGACCGCCGCAAAGGCGATGCCGAATACTCTCTTTTTCATACTGCACAATTCCCCTTTTTATAAAATTATGAAATCTTGTCTGTTTTCTTCTTTGCCGCCTGCCGCTTTACCGAAAGTCCTCATACAGCGAAGCGAGACGCAAAAAACGGAGCACGAGGCTCCGTTTTTTTCAGATTGCTTACTCCTTGGAGCCGGTGAGCATGAGCGAACCGATGATCATCTTCTGGAACACGGCGAACAGGATGATGACGGGCAGGACGCACATGACGGCGCCCGCCATGACCGGGCCGACGTTCTGCGGATAGAGTCGGTTCATGATGGTCATTGCGTGAGGCAGGTTGACCCACAGCGAGTTGCGCGGGATGAAGATGAGCGAGCCCATGTAGTTGTTCCAGCAGCCCATGAAGGAGAGCAGGCCCTGCGCGACGATGGCGGGCATGGCGAGCGGAAGGATAAAGCTGCAGAAGATGCGGAAATATCCTGCGCCGTCGATCTTCGCCGCTTCGACGATGGACGTCGGAAGGCCGAACAGGAACTGACGGATGAAGAAGGCCGTCATGATCGCGCCGAACATGCCGGGGATCGTGAGGGTCATCCAGGCATTGGGCGCACCCGTTCCGGTGAGCCAGCCGAAGGAGACATACATGACGTACTGCGTCGTCATGATGGAGGGCCCGGGGACCATGATGGCCGCGAGCAGGAACATGAACACCACGTCTCTGCCCTTCCAGTTGATCTTGGCGAAGGCGAATGCCGCCGACGCCGACGTGATGACGCCCACCACGACGGGAACAACGGAGTAGAGCAGGTTGTTGATGACCGATCTCCAATAGGTGTAGCCGATCGCGAACCCGTTGGAGGTGGTCGCCGTTCCGCGCATGCCCTCCGTGAACAGGATCTTATAGTTGTAGAAAAGACCCATTTCGAGAGAGCCGTTGGTCGCGGGAAGCGCGTTGATGGGCCACCATTTCATGGTTGCCACCTGACCGGAGAGCGTGACGTCCGACGTATTGGCGAAGGACGACGCGATCATCCACCAGAAGGGGTAGATCATGAGGAAGCTGCCCAGCAGCAGAATGATGTACGTCGCGATATCGCCCACGAGTTTGGCGCGTTTTTTGCTGCCGCGGTGGGTCTTGGAGGAGACACCGAAGAAGGCGAGAATGGCGCCGATTGCATAGCGGAAGGACGAATATTCTTTTGTCTCTTCGGAAACCGAGTTGGTCTGAACGTTTTCCATAAAGTCCCCCCCCTTAATCGCTGTTGCGCTTATCCAGCCAGAACTGGAAGAGCGTGAGCACGAAAATGATGACCGCCAGGATCATACCGTAGGCCGCGCCGAGGCTCTGATAGGACGTCTGCGCCGACGCCAGATTGTCGAAGTTGATGATCGGCTTGCCGGGCGCCGTCGTCGCGTTGAGTCCCCAGAACCAGATCAGCGAGACGTACCCGGACGTGAACAGGTTGGGTTTTCCCTGCCAGCTTCCGCCGACGTTGTTGCTCGTCGGGAAGAAGAGTTCGGGTTCGGCGTAGATCTGCATGCCGCCGATGACGGACGTGACGATGTTGTAGAAGATGACGGGGTAGAGGTCGGGCATGGTGACCTTCCAGAAGATCTGCCAGCCGTTTGCGCCGTCGATCTGTGCCGCCTCCTTGGTGGAGGCGTTGACGCCCGAAAGACCTGCGATGTACAGAATAATGGTACCGCCCAGGCCCTTCCAGACGTTCATGATGACGATGATGCACTTATTGACCATACCCTGCGCCCAGTAAGGGTCGATGCCCTGCGCGACGCCGAGAGGCTGTTCGCCGGCCGGCGGCGCAAACCACGGGATATGGGTATTGAGCAGCGAGTTGATGACGCCGGCGTAGTTGAAAAGATTGCGGAACGTGTAGACGATGGAGACCGTGCTGGCAACGCAGGGAAGATAGTAGATCACGCGGAAGACGTTGCCGCCCTTGATGTCGCGGGACATACACACCGCGAGGAACATGGAGAGCACCATGCCGATCGGGATGCCGATGAGGTAGAACACCGTATTGAACAGCGTCGCGCCCATCGTGCTGATCTCCGAGAAGGGCCGGCTCGATCCGCTCGCATACATCTTGTCGGTGAAGACGAAGCGATACCAGCGGAAGGGATCCGTGCGGATGACGATGTTTCCGTCCGTGGACGAGGGATCGATGTCCTGGAAGACATTGAAGCCGAAACGGTCGGTTTCCCCCGTGAACATTCTCCCCAGGAAGGACCAGACGCCTTCGCTGTGAATGGAGGAGCTGTATGTCGTAAAGGAAAGCAAGAGCGCCATGACGAGCGCGATGTAGATGAAGAGCACCGTTCCCACGATGAGCGGAAGACAGAATGCCCAGCCCCAGAGATTATCCTGCAATTTCTGTTGATTGATGTGCCGTTTTTTCTTAACGGTCACCGTCGCCTCGACGGCGCTCTCCGATGCGGTATTTTCCCGCTCGATTGCCGTCGTCGAATTCTCTGTCATTCAAATTCCCTCCTTACGTCCGGATGAAAACAGGCCTTCCCCCGCTTTTTCGCGGGGGAGTTCCTGCTCGGTAATCCTTTGGGATCAATCGCCGACGTCAAGGCTTTCCTGCGAGGAAAGCGCCTGACGGATCAGGTAGACGGCGGGCGTCATGATCATGTTCTTCCTTGCATCGTACTGCGACGGCTTGAGCGCGACGAGCGTTCCGTTGACGAGACGGTTTGCATCCGTCTGCGTCTGTCCGCTCTGAACGACTTCCAGCGACGACTGGTTGCGGTATGCGAAGAACGCCGAACTGTCTGCCGTTGCGTCGATCTTGGTGATCCAGCCGGTACCCTGCGTGTACAGCAGCTGGTCGCGCGCCGCGTTGAGGCCCGTCTGCATGCGGATGACGAGGTCGCGGTCTGCCTTGGTGTAGCCGATCATCTGCAGGACACGCATCGCATAGGCAATCCGCGTGTTGGAGATGCCTGCCTTCGTGAAGTCGCAAAGACGCGTCGACGCATACTGCGCATCATACGCAACGTCCGCACCGTTGATCTGCTTGCCGTTGAGATACTCCGCAACGGTCGCGGTATTTCCGTCCATGGACTGCTCTGCCATCTCTTTGGCGAGCGCATAGTATTCATCCCATTCCGCATCGTCGGGCGTGATCATCGCGGAGAACGAACCCGTCTCGTTGAGGTAGTCGGTACACATGGAGACGACGTTGGGGATCTGCGCGCCGCCGTAGGTCAGCGTGCGCTGCGATTCGGGATCCACCGTGAGCGCGAGGACAAGGGACACGGCTGCCGAAGCCTTCCACTCGGGATAGCCCTTGTCTCCCAGATGGCCGTTGACCGCGTAACCGACGGAGTCCATACGGCCGCCCCACTTGTCCTGACGAAGAAGCTGGTTCTGACGGATCTCCTCGGACGAATAGATCTTCAGGCCGCCGCTGGCGCCGTCGTCATAGGAATAATCGTTGTTGGCTCCGTCGGCCGTACCCTTCCCCGTTGCGGTGTTGTGGTAGGTGACGACGGCATCGCCGTTGTTGAGCGCTCCGTAGTACGGATCGCGCGTCTGCGAATAGAGCGAGAACTTGTTGGAAACCGCCGTGGGCATGACGCCGACGGTGAGGATGTCCTTATCGACTTCCTGATATTCGGAGACGTCCCACGTTCCGACGCCGTAGAAGAAGCTGTATCCGCCGACGAAGGTGTTCTGTCCGTTGAACTTCTTGTCCGTCGCGGGGTCGTTCGACGAGATGTCGCCCGCCTGGCCGTCGTGCGCGTTCCAGATCGCACAGTAGTCCTGGAATGCCGCATACGTCTCCATGAAGTTGGCGCTGTTCACACCGAACTGCACGTTTGCGTTGCGCTTCGTGCCGTCGAGATTGCTCTTTGCGACGGTCTCCGTCTCATAGCCGATGTAGCTTGCAAGTTCGCCGTTGTCGTTCGTCCAGCTCCAGGAACCGTTGCCGCCCTCGGCAATGGTCTCGCCCGCCGCGTTCTTGGTGTTGAGCGAACGCGAATAGGTGGAGTCGATATAGGAGGAATCGTTGGAGTACAGCCAGGGAAGCACATAGCCGTTCGCACCGAACGTGCCCTGCTCGTACTGCTCGCCGCCGTAGAAGTTGGAGAAGTCGCCGGGCTGATTGGTGTCCTCCGTGTCGCCGCCCGCGCCCGTGTAGGCGCCGCCCTGGCCTTCAAACCACGCTTCGTAGTCGGAAACCTGGTTGCCTTCCTTTGCGACCGTCTTGACGCCTTCCGCGCTGTCCCACGCGAAGGCGTTGAGCATATACGCACACGCCCAGTTGAGCGCGCTGAACTCCGTCCATGTGAGCGTCATGTAGCCCGTGTCGGAGTCGTAAGTCGTCTCCGTCGTCGGCTTCGCGTTGGTATCGGAATCGGTGATCTCAAACGTCTCGCCGGGGAATCCGGGAATCGTGACGATATATCCTTCGCCGTTCGTATAGTAGTCCAGGGTGAGCGCAAGCGGATCGCCTGCGGCATACGCTGCATCGAAGTTCGCGTATTTATAATAGTTGAACGGACGATAGCGGACGGGAACGCCGACGGAAATGAAGGGCGCCTGTTCGCCCTCCACGGCTTCCACCGTGGCACCCGTGTAGGGGTTGGTATATGTCCCGCTCACCGCGTACTCGATGGAGAGCGTTCCGAATTCGCCGACGGCATTCGCTCCCGTATGGTCGAACGTCCCCTGCACGGAAGTGTTCTCCTTGTAGAGGTGCGTCTTGACGAGGCGGTCGCCCGATGCCGGCGTGAGCGTCGTGTATGCCTTCTTGAACTGCTCCGTAAAGAAGTTGGCATTGTAGCCGAGACCGAAGTTGGAGTAGTCCTTGGGCAGGCCGTAGATGCTCACTTCCTGATTGTTTGCAGGATCGACAAAGGTGCTGCCCGTATAGGAGACGCCGCTCGCGTGCGTCATTCCGAGCCCCGACCCCGTCGTGGAATAGAAGGCAAGGCTGTCCGGCCAGATGCTGCTGACCTGCTCCATGAGCGTCTGATCGGCCTTGATATAGTCGGTCATGTTGAGGACATGCCCGTTCATGGCGTACGAGACCGCGCGCGAAGGCGACAGATAGATGACGTCGGCATATTGTCCGCCGCTGATCTGACGGTCAAGCTCGGTGAAGTACTCCTTCTGTTCGGTCGTGGACGTGAAGTCGATCTCGATCGTATTGCCTTCCAGTTCCTCTGCGTGCTCTTCGGACCACTCCTGCGCCCACTTTTCGCAGATCGCACGGTTGGTGACGACGTCCGCCGCGCTGCAGAAAATATTGACACTCATCGTGTAATCGGAATTGCCTTTGCACGCTGTAAATGCCAGTGCCGTACCGCCCACCAGAACGGCAGACAGCGCAACGAGCCCGACATTCCGTACGAGCCTTTTCTGTTTCATGATTCACACCTCTTATATAGTTTTTGCACACCGTCCGACGGGGTTTGCGTCCCTTCGCGGGCCATGGGGGGCGGTCCCTCAAAAAAACACAAAAAACCTGTCGGCAGAACGCCGAGAGGTTTCCGAATATGAAAAAAAGACGATAAAAATGAGCCCCCTCTTCGCTTCAAAGCCTTTTTTCGGCCGCGCGAAAAGAGCGCACGAATTTTTACCGTCTGCTCCTCATAATCATGACTTCCCCCCGTCGTCACTACTTGTACTGTCCATAATATACCATGTCGGACAGGCTTTGTCAATGGGGTTTAATAAATTTTTTTGTGAAAAATTCATCTTTTTGACGCTTTTTTTTGGGCGCTTTCACCGAAAATACTCCCCTTCCCCACAAAAAAACGCCGTGCAAAATTGCCTTTTCCACAACATCTTGTTGCCGCATCGCTTTTTGACACCATTTGTCGGAATACCGCCCCCCTTTGCTCCGTTTGTCCGCTTTTTTGCGTCCTTTGCCCGTGCTTTCCCGGCGCATTCCGCGTTTTTTTCCGTCCTTGTCCCGCAACCGACGCACGCGCTCCGACAAAACGGCAGGCCGCCCGCGCAACTGCGCGGGCGGCCTGCCGTCATTGGATTTTATTTCATTTTACGGCGTCTTTGGCAACGCCTGCGGTGCGGGGCGATCAGGTCTTTGGCGTCATTTCAAAGTAGACGTATGTGGCATCTTCGCCCGTCTTGCGCATGCCCGCGAGCAGAAGCGACCGCCCGGAGCGCGCGTTCTCATGAAAACATTTCGCCTGCACGCATTCGAGTTCCAGCTTGGAGAGGGCGTACTCGCACAGTGCGCGGACGGCTTCGGCGGCATAGCCCTTGCCCTCCGCCTCCGGCAAAAGTCGCATGCCGATCTCCGCCTCGGCGGCATAGCCGAACCGATGCAGGACGACCTCGCCCACGAGCGCCCCGTCCGCGTAGATCCCGAGCGGGATCTCCATCTTCTCGCGGAACAGTTCGCGCGCAAACGTCAGAAACCACCCTGCCTGCGGCGTGTCCGAGGGCGCGTCCTCGTGCCAGTCGTACCCCCACCAGCGGTTGCGCTCCATGTCGCCTGCCAGGCGCGCATAGACGTCGGCGTCCTCGTCGCGCACGGGCGAGAGAAGCAGGCGTTCCGTCCGAAGCTGCGGCAGATGCGCCACGCGGTCGATGGCCCGCCGCGGGGAGATGTTGTACTTCCCGACGATCTCGCAGGGAAGGTACTGCAGCTTGGACTTGCGCAGGCCCATGTCCCCGGCATCGTCCATACGGTTGAGGTATTTTATGTCCCCGTCCGTGAATTTCAGTGCAAACTGATGGGCGACCATCGGATAGGCGCCCTCATAGCCGCGCAGAGCCTTTTCGACGTGGACGACCACCATGTCGCCGCAGATCTCGCCGATGGAACAGGCGACGATCTTCCCGCCCGCGCGCAAAAGCCCGCAGAGCAGGCCGAATTTTTCAATCTCGGGAACGAGCTCGTAGACCTCGTCCATCTCCTCGTCGGCGATGTAGTTGTCCTTGGCGCGCTGGACGGCGTCATACTCGTGCAGGAAGGCGACCAGCTCCCCCTCCTGTTCGGGACGATATACTTCAAACGTCCAGTCGGGGTATTGCTTGATAAACTTGTTGACGTGATTGCGCTGTCCCGAATACTTTCCGCCCGCATAGGTGCGGAAGGACTCCGCTTCATAGAGATAGTCGCGCCAGCGGCGGATGTTCGTCACCGCCACGTCCTGCCCGTACCGCAGAACGAGCCACGGCACGTTTTGCTCGGGGACGTTCGTGAAATGCAGGCGGATCTCCTTGTCGCGGCAGTACGCTTCGATGGCGGCAACGGCACGGTGCTCCGCCTCGGTATCCCCCGTGCGGGAGAGCGGATAGTGGAACCATTCCTTGCCGGCATAGATCTCTTTGAGGATGAGACAGTCCTCCGCGATGGCAAAATCAGGCGTGAAATGCTTGTGCCACATGAACTGATAGCACAGCGAAAAATCCGAAACGTGCGTGCGCTGTCCCCGGAAAAAGGGAGCAAATCGGACGACGTCCTCCTTGTTCGTCTTCTGAAAGTTCAGCATAATCTCGTCCGTCCGCACCGCGACAGCGGTGCGGACGGGCCTTTTTTCTCCTTTTCCGCACCCCCGTCCGGGGCAAGCGGTCTGCGGGGCATCCGTTGCCCCCTCTTTGGTGTTCTGTCTTGTTCCGCTCCCGAGGCGGACGCCTCACTCCATGCGGTCGATGATGTCCAGAAGTTCGCTGATGCGTTCCAGATCGTCGCGGGTGTAGTAGTCGATGTAGATACGGCCCTTTTTGTCCGTGCCGATGAGCGAGACCTTGGTCTTGAGCGTCGAGCGCAGCCGTTCGACGAGGTGTTTGAGTTCCGCGTTGGCGAGGGCGTTCTTCTTCTCCTTTTCCCGCGAGATGACCTCGGGCGGGTTGAGGTATTGCTTGACGGCGCGCTCCATCTCGCGCACCGACCAGGCGTTTTTCACGCACTCGCGGGCGAGCTGGGTCTGTGCCTCCTTCTCGACGGGAACAAGGGTACGCGCGTGTCCCGAGGACAGCTTCCCGTCCCGCACGAGGTCGACGACCTCCTGCGCCAGCGAGAGAAGGCGCAGCGTGTTCGCAATGGCCGGGCGCGATTTGCCCAGCCGCTCCGCGAGCTGTTCCTGGGTGAGCCCGAAGTCGTCCATGAGCCGCTTCATGCCCGTCGCCGCTTCGATGGGATTGAGGTCTTCGCGCTGCAGGTTCTCGATGAGCGAGATCTCCTGCACCTGTTTGTCGTCCAGTTCCTTTATGATGGCGGGGACCTTTTCCAGTCCCGCCTTCATGGCGGCGCGGTAACGGCGTTCGCCGGCGATGATCATGTATTTTCCGTCGTCGCACTTGTTCACGACGATGGGACTGATGATCCCGTGCTCGCGGATGGAATTGGCAAGATCGTTCAGCGCATTTTCGTCAAACGTCTTGCGGGGCTGGTGCGGGTTGGGGAAGATGTCCGAAACGGGGATCTCCGCGGGCCCTGTGCCGCGCTCCTCTTCTTCCAGTTCGTTGCGCGCGTTTTCGTATGCCTCTTCCGTGTCGCTGAACAGCGCCGAAAGTCCTCGGCCGAGTCCTTTTACCATGGTTTTATTCCCCCTTTCCTTCCGTCTTCTTCAAAAATTCTTCGGTGAGTGCCGCATACGCACGCGCTCCCATGCACTTGGGATCGTGCAGCAAGATGGGTTTTCCGTGACTGGGCGCCTCGGAAAGGCGCACGTTGCGCGGAATGACGATCTCATAGAGTTTCTTGGAAAAATACTTCTTGATCTCCGCCGCGATCTGCTTGGAGATGAGCGACCGCCCGTCGTACATGGTCAGCACGACGCCCTCCACCTTGAGGGACTTGTTTAAGTGCTGACGTACGAGGGAAATCGTGTTCATGAGCTGCGACAGACCTTCCAGCGCGTAGTACTCGCTCTGAATGGGAATGATCGCGCTGTCCGCCGCGGCAAGCGCGTTGATGGTGAGCAGCCCCAGGGAGGGCGGGCAGTCGATGAGAATGTAATCGAAACTGCTCTTCACCTTTTCCAGCGCGCCGCGCAGCACCTTGTCGCGATTCTTCTTGTACACGAGGCTGACTTCCGCCCCCGCAAGATCGATGTTGGACGGCAGAATGAGCAGGCCCTCCAGTTCGGTCGGAAGGATGTTGTCCTTGACCTCTTCGTCATCGATGATCACATTGTAGACGGACTTCTTCAACGAACCCTTGGCAAAGCCGAGCCCCGTCGTCGCATTTCCCTGCGGATCGAGATCGACCAGCAATACCTTCTTCCCCGCACTGGCAAGATAGGCCGCCATGTTGACGCAGGTCGTCGTCTTCCCGACGCCTCCCTTCTGATTGGAGAAGGAAATGATCTTTCCCATATCTCTCACTCCTTATCGGACGTATCCTTGGTATCCTCCGGAGCCTTCTCTCCGGCAGGCGATGATTTCGTCGCCTTCTCCTTTGTCTCCTCTTTTTCTTCCGACGTCTTCTGTTCGGTCTTTTCCGCACTCGCCTCGGACGCCTTCTCCGACGCCATAGCATCGGCCGTCTTACCGCTTGCGGCGGATTCGGCCGTCTTGCCCGCTGCGGTTGTTTCGGCCGCCTTGCCCTTCAGCCCGAACGGGTCGTCCGGCTCGCCCTTGTCGTGCTTTTCCATATAGGCAAGCACTTCCGTGTACGAGCAGCCCTGCATGAGCATATCCACTTCGGCCGTATAGATGGTCTCGCGCTCCACAAGCACGCGCGCCATGTTGTCCAGAATGGAGCGATTCTCTTTAAGAAGGGTACGCGCACGCTCGTACTGCTTTTCCACGATCGCACGCACTTCGCTGTCGATGATGGACGCCGTCTGCTCGCTGTACGAGTTGCGTTCCTCGAAGTCTCTGCCCAGGAATACCGGCCCGTCGCTGCCGTAGCAGATCGGCCCGACTTTCGCACTCATACCCCACTCCGTGACCATCTTGCGCGCCATCTGCGTCACCTTCTGAATGTCGTTGGAGGCCCCCGCCGATACATCGTGAATGACAAGCTCCTCCGCAACACGTCCGCCCAACGCCATACAGATAAAATCGTTAAGTTTATTAACTGTCATGTCGTTGTCGTCCGTTTCGGGACGGGTGAGCGTGTAACCTGCGGCCATGCCGCGGGGAATAATGGACACTTCGTGAACATTGTCGTTATGCTCACACAGCTTTGCGAGAATCGCATGGCCGGCTTCGTGGTAGGCCGTGCATTTTTTGTCTGCCTCGGTGACGACACGGCTCTTCTTCTGCGGGCCCATGATCACCTTGTTGATTCCCTCGTAGAGCTCGAGGTTTCCGATCATGTGTTTTCCTTCGCGCGCCGCGAGGATCGCCGCTTCGTTCAGTAGGTTTGCAAGGTCTGCGCCCGAGAAACCGCTTGTCATGCGCGCGATCACCTTGAAGTTGACGTCCGGCGCAAGCGGTTTGTTGCGGGCATGAACCTTGAGGATCGCCTCACGGCCCTTGACGTCGGGAAGGTTGACATAGATCTGACGGTCAAACCGTCCCGGACGGAGCAATGCACTGTCGAGGATATCGGCACGGTTTGTGGCCGCCATGACGATGACTCCCTCGTTCGTCTCGAAGCCGTCCATCTGGACGAGGATCTGGTTGAGGGTCTGTTCACGTTCGTCGTGTCCGCCTCCGAGACCCGCCCCTCTCTGCCGACCGACGGCATCGATTTCATCGATGAAGATGATACAGGGCTGATTCCGCTTTGCCATATCAAAAAGGTCGCGCACACGCGAGGCACCGACGCCGACATACATCTCCACGAAGTCGGAACCGCTGACCGAGAAGAACGGAACGCCCGCTTCTCCCGCGACAGCCTTTGCAAACAGCGTTTTACCCGTTCCGGGAGGGCCTACAAGCAGGACGCCCTTCGGAATTTTTGCGCCAAGATCGGCAAACTTTTTGGGGCTCTTGAGGAATTCAACGACTTCCTTCAATTCCTCTTTTTCCTCTTCCGCTCCGGCGACATCGGAGAAGCGCACTTTAATATTGGTCGATACGCGCGCCTTTGTCTTGCCGAAGTTCATCACCTTTCCGCTTCCGCCGCTCATGGAGCGAAGAATCAGGAAGAATGCGACAATTCCGACCACAAGGACGGCAATATAGAGGACATTCCCCCATCCGGAACCGGCGTTCGGGTCTTCAAACGAGATCTGAATGCCCATATCCATCCATTTGCGCACATCGGATGCCGTAGCATCATAAAGGCTCGGGCCGACGGTGGAATAGGCATACGCAGCGGCATTGACATCGGTATAGCCATAGAGATTGTAGCCGCTGATCACAATTTTATCGATCTGCTGATCGTCGGGGATCTTTCCCGCTGCGTCGCCTTCACCGCGCGAGTCCTCGATCAGTTCGATAAATTGATCATATGTGCGCACTTTCTGTGCGTTGATCTGAGACGTTATCACGAAGTACGCAGCGATCCCGAGCACCGCAACCAGTACGACAATGATAATCGTTTTTACTGTCTTACTCAATCTTTCGTCTCCTTCTGATAATTTTATTGCTCAACGCATAGTATGAGCAATGATACTGCCCCTATTGTACCATGAAATACAGATTATTTCAAGTCTTTGGCGGCAATTCTTTCCGTTTTTTCAAAAATATCACGTTTTTTCCTTAAAATAGGCTCTTTTTAGCCTTGCACATGCCAAAATAGAGGTCAAAATGTTTCATGTGAAACACTTCGGGAAATTTTTGTGGGAAAATAGTGTTTCACGTGAAACATTAAACGCGAAAAAATCATCATTGCGCAAAAAAAAGCAATCAAAAAAGACGATGAAATCAAAAAAACCGGATAAATACGTATTGACTGCCCGTAAAATTGTTTTATTTCTTCCTTTTTTTGTCCGAAAATGCATACGCAAAAAAACACCTTTTTATCGCATTGAAAATAAAATTTTAGCGCAAAATGCAAAATATATAAATTTAACGCCCAAAAAAATCAATTCAAGCTCATTTTCTTCGCGTTTTTCATCCATTACAAAATATAAAATTCGTTAGCGCAAAATTTTTCAACCAAACAAAATCGAACTCAACCTTCATTTTCAAACGCATTTCGTGAATTTTTAAGTTTATGGCATCTGAAAAGTTTTGAGAAAAGAAAATACATCCCCTTCTTCAACCATCCGGATATATGAAAATCGCTTCGCCACAGAGCATTTTATATTGTTTTTGTTGACAGATACCCTTATCTGACACAAAAATTAGTCTCTGAAACCCGTAAAAACCCAAAAAACGGCTCAAAAAAACGCTCTCACGTTGTCTGAGAGCGATTTTTGACCCATAAAATGCGATTTTCGCGGGCAAAATCAGCCTGTTTCGGCTCAGAAAAGGACTTTTTTTCCACTTCCGAACTTCTGATTTCAAAAAAACGGAGATACACAACAAAAAATGTTTACAACAAGGGTTCCAATATGATCGACTGTCAAAACACAGTTTTTCACACGCGGTGTATTGCTTGTGGATAACTTATAAGAAACAATTATTTATTCACATCAAGTAAATATCGTGTATGTTTCATGTCCATAAACAAAACGATTTTTCCACTTTATCAACATTCTGTGTGGATAACTTGATACTTCCAAAATACAAAAGCAAAACTTTCAACAACGAATAACATCTGTCAACTCTTGCGCTTGCGCAAAAAAAGCAAAGCTTCAGATAAAAAACAGTTATGCACCTGGTCAATCAAAAAGCGCAAAAAGACCTGCGCCGAAGATTTCATTCAGCGCAGGTCTTTTTGCACAGAGTTATCCACAGGATTGTCGATAACCTGTCAACGATGTGGAAAGACGATCAGAGCTCGCGTAAAAAGTGAAACTGAGCGGCCCACTGGAACCATTCCCATTCATAGACCGCTTTTACCAGGCGGCTTTGCGCAATAAATGCGTTGACCGCTTCCAGATTGAGCCAGTAACAGATCGTCAGAATCAGGAAAATCAGAACCAGAGCCTCTGCAAGTCCCAAAATTCCGCCCAAAAAGCGATTGATAACCCGAAAAGCGCCCACTTTATCCACAAGCGCTGTCCCAACTTTTCCGAGGAACCAACTTCCGAGCTTGACGACAAGGAACAGAATCACAAACGAAATGGCAATACTTAACCAATTAGCAATCGTGTCGCCGACTCCGGCCGCGATCGCCGAGGTCATGCCGAACGAACTTTCCAAGGAATTTTTCAGCGCATTGCAGAACGTAAAAGCCACAAACGCGGCAAAAATCGTGCCTGCAATTTTACAGATCCCCCGAATAAAGCCGCCCCAAGTCCCGAGCAGGATTCCGAAGACGAGGATCAGCACGAATGCGAGGTCAAGCGCCCATGCAGACGATGCAAGAAGATTCACAATTTCTCCTCCTTGCGTCTATTATAGCATATTTTTCCCGAAAAGTCACCTTTCTTGGAAATTTTGTTATAAAATTGCTTCGATCTGCCAAAAATTTCAATATCTTAAGGAGGATCGCAATGGAATACGCCTTTCATTTTAATAATACCATGGCTCGCACGGGAATATATATGGCGCTGCGCTCGGTTCTGGGCGCGTTCGATGCGCCGCCCGTCGTCCTGTGCATCGGCAGCGACCTCGCCGTCGGAGACAGTCTCGGGCCGATCACAGGCACAATGCTCCGTTCCCGCTATCATTTTCGCGGATATATCTACGGCACGCTGCGTAATCCGATCACGGCGAAAGAGGCAAAATATCTCGCCGATTTTATGAAAAAAACGCACCCGCACCGCGTTATTGTTGCAATCGACGCCGCCGTCGGCGATGAATCGGACATCGGACTCATCAAAGTGATCCCTGACGCGCTGCGCCCCGGAGCAGGGACCAACAAACGCCTTCCGAAAGTCGGCAACGTTTCCGTCCTCGGAATCGTTGCCAAAAAATCAACGCTCTGCTATCCGCTGTTTCACCTCACACGGCTGAATGTCGTATATGCCATGGCTGACGCCATTTCCGGCGCACTCTACGATCTCTCATTAGATCATAATGTGAATTGTTCACAAAAATGCGTATAAATTCATGCAGAGCTTGTACAAACTTTTATTTCGTTAAATTATTTTATAAATTTTCGTAGATTTATTGACAAATTGCCGTGCGAAGGGTACAATGAAACCAAATCCATGATAAAGGAGATAACGGCAATGATTAAGACGACGAAAACCAAGACCTACAACACCGAGACCGCTACGGTCGTGAAGAAGGTCACGGTCGGTGCGTTTGGCGATCCCGCCGGCTACGAGATGACGATGTACATGACGCCCGAAGGAGATTACTTCCTCTATACGAACGGCGGTGCGGAGTCTGCGTATAAGACGGAGAAGATCACCTCGTACACCAAGGCAAACGCAAAGAAGTGGCTGGAAGAGAACTAAATTCCAAAAAAAGACCTGCCGTCAGGCAGGCCTTTTTTTATCCTTTCTTTATAAAATTTATTATAGAATTCTGTTGCAAAAGCATCTCTTAAAACTCTTTATTTTCCATATTTTTCATGCAAATAAGCGATTTTTGTCTGTCATGCGTTGTTTTGGCATCCTTATTTGTAAATTATAAAACAAAAATCGAGAAAAAGAGAACGCTACAACAATCGCGCGATTTATATCGAGGAACTTGGCTGTGTGAAGGGATTCCTCCGCCAGACGAAGAGCGCCGCGTCAAAAAAAACAAGGAATCCTGCGTGCGCGTTTTCAAAACGACAACAACGTCGCAAAGTCTTTATGATCCCTGCGATAACAGAAAATAGGAGAAAAAGAGGGGACCGATGACGGGACATGGGGGGAGTTGGAAATACGCGGGATTGGAAAGACGGCATTAAGGGTTTTATGGCGCTTGCAAAAAGAGCAAAAGAGCTTAGGGTCTTATGGGATTCGGGAAAAAGCATAAAGCCTTTCCCATCCCCGCAATAACAAAATTCAGGGGACTGATAGAACAGATTGTTTCGGTTCCCACGGGGAGGAAGGACGGGTCACAAAGAGGGCTATGACCCGCGAACAGAACATGGGAAATTGCAGATCACGCGGAATCAGAAAAGAAACATACAGTAATACAGTATTTACGAACCTTCCCAACGAAACCGAGCAACTTAAGATCTTGCGGAGCAGGGGAAGCGGCGTTTGCCTGTGATTTCCTTGACGAAACCGAGCCGCTTACGATCTCGCAGGGCGGGGGAAACGGCATTTGCCCGTGATTTCCTCAATGGGACCAAGAAACTTAAGATCTTGCGGGGCGGGGGAAGCGGCGTTTGCCCGTGATTTCCTCGCAGGTCACGCAAAAGACCTCGACAATGGGAAGCGCCGCACACGCTTCGGCGGAAACCTGGGGATAGCCCGTATGCTCGAGCAGCGCTTTCAGGCCTCGGATGCGCTCTTCCCCCGTGCAGCGGCGCACGGTCCCGAACGCAATGACGCTCTCATAGTCCGCCGTCAGCGAATGGCCTGTCTCGACATAGCCGTGGAAGAGATCGAATTCCAGACAGACGCGCCCGTCGCGCGCCATACAATCGATCTTTTTTCCTTCCGTCGCACAGTGAAAGTACACGAAAATCTTTCCGTCTCTGACTTCATATCCGAACGAAAGGGGAACGACATAGGGGTACTCCCCGCCGAACAATCCCAACCGAACGACCTGACTGCGGTCAATGACCGATCGGATCTCCTCAGACGCCGTAATGGCACGCTCGCTCTTGCGCATTGTTTCCTCCGTCAAAGAACGGGCGGGACAAACGTCCCGCCCGTTTCATCATTCATCCTGTTTGTCGTCCTCGTCCTTGCCGAGGTAGGTCCCGAAGAATCCCGAAAAACTTCCCTTGCGATAGCCGCTCGATGCGCCGCTGTCGCCCTTGAAGCTCGTGCCCGAGGATTCGGGCGTACCGTCTGCCGGAAGCTCGCGCTTCGGATAGGGCTTGCGATCGCGGAACTTGTCCCCGCCGCGGTTGCCGCGGTATCCGCCGTCGCGTCCGTCGCGGTTGAATCTGCCGCGGCCGCCGTCCTTTCTTCCGCCGCGGAAGTCACCGCGGTCACCTTTTCTGTCATACGTCTTGAGGTTTTTGGGGATAATGACCACAAACCGCTGCGGTTCTTTTCCCTCGCTCTTGGTGGTGACGTCGGGATTGTCGACGAGCGCCGCATGGATGATCCGCCGCTCATAGGGGTTCATCGGCTCGAGGCGCACGCGCTTGCCGAGGCGAACCGCCTTGGCCGCAAGTTTGTTCGCGACGCGCTTGAGCGTCTCTTCGCGGTCCTCGCGGTAGTTCTCGCAGTCGACGACGACGCGCTTGTACTCCTTTCTGCCCGTATTGGCGACCGCGCCCGCCAGGATCTGAATGGCGTCGATGATCTCACCGCGGCGGCCGATGATGTTCTTTGCCGATGCCGCCGTCAGTTCGATGACGATTTTTTCATCCTCTGCCTTGAGCTCTACGGCCGCTTCCGTGCCGATGAGGGGGAGCAGTCCTTCCAGAAACGCGACTGCGCGCTCGCCGTCCGTGCGCTTTTCCCTGACGGTGAGTTTCACCTGTGCGGGCTTCGATCCGATCAGGCGCTTTTTTCCTTCGTCGAGCACTTCGACCTCGACATCCTCTTCCTGCAAACCGAGCGTTTCCAGCCCGGTCTTGACGGCCTCTTCCACCGTCTTTCCCGTGAAAATGTTTTCCATGCCCTTATTCCTTCTTTATTATTTGCCGCATCAACGGCCCTTGTTTTTGTCGTTTTTCTTGCCGTTCGCACGTTCGCGCGCCTCGCGCTCGAGCATCCACTTGGGTTTGTTGGAATTGACCTCGATGACCTGCTTCTCCTCCTTTTTGCGGAACACCTGTCCGAGAATGAGGTTGGACGAGAGCGTCACGAGAAGAGAGAACAAGCTCGAAATGAGCATATAAATGGTGAACGCGGCACTGTACATGAACGCAAACACCGCATAGATGAGCGGCATCATGATGAGCATGATCTTCTGCGTCTTGGCGCCCTGGCCGTCCACCGTCTGATACTGGCTGCTCTCCTTCTGCGAGCGCATCATGATGAACTGCGAGAGCACCATGAGCCCGATGGAGAGAAGGATGAGTCCGAAATAGCCGTTCGGCTGCTCCTTTTCCGCGGAGAGCCCCGCCGTGAGGTCGTTGTAGTTCTGTTCGCTGAGAATGTTCTGAAGGGGCGCCGTCGAACCGTCCGCAAGCGTGACGTTGACGTTTCCGAAGTTCTTCTGGAAGGTGGCGTAGTCCTCCGGAACGGGGTGGTTATAGGAGACGTCGGGATACCAGACGTTCTCCACCCACAAGAAGTTGGCGCGGTGGCCTTCGTACCACGTCTTTGCCGCCGTCGCACCCAGTCCCTTTACATAGGAAAGGCAGGCGCTTTCAAAGTTCTCCGCCTCCGTGAGGGAGGTATATGCCTCGGCATCGTTCGCCTGCAGATACGCCGAGAGCCTGTCCGTATCGATGCTGTATTCGCGCGTGACGTTGGTCGCCTCCAGACTGTAACCGTAGGAGAGATACTTTGCCGCATCCTCGGCGACGACGGTCATGTAGTAGGCGACGTTCTGCGTCGCGACGACGGTATAGACGACACCGTTTTCCGTGAACGCTTCGTTCATTTTGACGCCGCGGGTGTTTTCCGTTCCCGCTTCGTCCTTCCACGTCAGGGTGATGGAACCGTCCTCGGCGACGACGACCGCGCCCGCTTCGTCCTTGACGGCGGAGTAGTCGATGCCGTCCACGCTGTTTTCGAGAACGGCGGCGTTGTACGCTCCCGACATCTGGACGAAGAAGTCAAGGTTCGCATACCGCGAATAGGCGTTGAAGCCCTGGAAGGCGATGATGATGACCGCAAACGAGATGATCATGGGCAGACAGGCGCCGAACATGCTGTAACCGTTCTTCTTGTACAGCTCCATCATCTTCTGGTTGTACATCGTCTTGTCGTTGGCGTACTGTTTCTGCAGCTTGTCGAGGTCGTCCTTCATGCCGCGCATGATGAGCGTCTGTTTGCGCGTCTTGACGCGCTGATAGATATCAAACGGCAGCGTGATCGCCTTCAGAATGAGCGTAAAGCAGATAATGCCGACACCGATGATGCCGACACTCTCGATGATTGTCTGGACGAACCGTCCCAGCCAGTCGAGGCCGATCCGATACCCGTCCTGCAGCATGGAGACGGAAACGCTGCTGAGTAACGTCATGAACGATTGCATAATTTCTCGCTTATCATAGGAGCCACTTCTTTTTGAAGGGCGCTTCGGGCGCGGGATCGATACCGCCCTTGGAGAGGGGATTGCACCGCAGGATGCGCCACATCCCGCACACGATGCCAGGAAGGACGCCGAGGTTGTTGATGCACCGCTTTGTGTACTCCGAACAGGTGGGCGTATAGAGACACGTCCCGTGCGAGAGGTACTTCTGATAAAAACAGATCATGCGGATGCAAAGCCCCTTGAAATAGGGCTTAAATATCTTTCTTCTGAGAAAGATCCGGAGAAACTGCGCGTTTTTCCTCAGCAGGGGTCCCGGCGTGAGGGCGGACAAGTTTCTCTCTTCGGAATATCTTTCCGACATCTCTTGCGAATGCGGCATACGAATATTCCTTCGCCGCCCGCGGAATGAGCAGGATACAGCAAGATATGCCAAGGCATTCCGCATTGGAGCGGAATGCTTCCCGCAGCAGCCGCTTGATGCGGTTGCGTACGACACTTTTGCCATATTTTTTACCGACACACACCGCAAAGCGCGTCTTGTCGGAGGGCATCCAGACGATCGTCAGGCTCTCCGCGTGTGCCCTTTTCCCAACCCGCAGGATTTTCGTAAAGTCCTTTGCTCTCTTGATCCGCAGGTACTTCATGGAGCGTTAAGCGGAAACGTGCTTTCTGCCCTTGTTTCTTCTTCTCTTGATGGTGTTTCTTCCGCCCTGCGTCTTCATGCGCACGCGGAATCCGTGGACCTTGTTTCTCTGACGCTTCTTGGGCTGATATGTTCTCTTCATAATAACTCCTTGTATGCTTTTCTTTTTGCACGCTTTTCAGAATTTTTATAGGCTATGTTTGATTATAGGCGATTTCCCGCATTCCGTCAAGCGATTATGCGACGTTTCTGACGGGTAAAATGAGATACAGGCTGTCTTTTGCCTCGGCATTCTGCACGATGAAGGGGGAGACCGCCCCGTTGAAGGAGAGCACCACGTTCTCTTCCTGCAAGGCGTGCAGCGCATCCAGAAGGTACTTCGCGTTCATCGAGATGGCCATTTCCACGCCGTTCGTGGTCGCCTTTACGACCTCGGCGACGTTCCCGAAATCGGACACGGAGGACACCTTGACGCTCTCGGCGGCGATCTCCAGCGAGACGAGGTTGTTCTTGTCGCCGCGAATGAGAATGGCGGCGCGCTCGACGGAGGCGATCAGCTCCTCTTTTCTGACAGTCACCACCGTCGTGAAGGAAGCCGGCACGACGTTCTCCTTGCGGATGAAGTCCCCCTGATAGAGACGGGAGACGACCGTCGTCCCCTCCGACTGCACGAGCAGCATCCCGCCCTGCGTATAGAGGGTGATCTCCTCTTCGTCCTTTTCCAGCATCCGCGCGATCTCGGCGAGCGTGCGCGCGGGACAGATGATGCTCTTTTCACCGCTCTTGGCGAGAATGGGCACCGAGGCGATCGCCAGACGGTAGCCGTCCAGCGCGGTCACTTCCAGCTTGTCCCCGAACTCCATGAGGCAGCCCTTGAGCACGGGACGCGAGTCGTCCTGCGCGCAGCAAAAGGTCGTCTCGGCGATGATCTTTTTGAGGTCCTCCTGCTTCATGGTGAAGGAATTTTCCCCGACCGTGAAGTCGATTTTGGGAAATTCCTCGGCGGAAAGGCTCTGCATGAACGTCCCCGCGTCACGGTAGCGGATCTCCACGCCCTTGTCACCCGTCGAAATACTGATCTCCTCGCCGGAGAGCTTCCCGATAAAGTCGGAAAACAGCTTTCCGGGGACGCAGGTCTCGCCCTCTTCAAAGATCTCCGCCTTCACGCTCTTGCGGATGGAGAGTTCCCCGTCGGTGGCGAGGAGGGTAACTTCTTCGCCGAACGCCGAGAGCTTGATGCACTCCATGACGGGCGCCGTCGTACGGACGGCGCATGCCTTGCTCACCTTGATGACCGCCTCCGAGAGGGAGAGCCCGTCGCACACAAATTTCATCGCTTTGCCTCCTTGGATACAGGATATAAAAAGAAAGATAGAATAGTAATAATAGTAATAGTGTCTGTGGAAATGTGGACAAGCCGAACAAGCTGTCCGTGCCTGTCCTCCGAATACCCATATTATAGCGAAAAAGGGCGGAAATTTCAAGCGATTTGGGGTATTTTTCAAAAAGAGAGCGGGGGAGAAGGGCGTGGAGAACGCTGTGGACAGGCTGTGCGGAACGTGTGGGGAAAGTCGGGCGATGTGGAGAGAAAAACGCTCGTTCGGGGAAAGGAGAGGTGGAGGAAGAGGGAAGCGGACGGGAAATCCACAGAGCAATCGACAATGTGGAAAAAGAAGGAGGATGTTTTCGACAAACGGTTGAAAAGGGCGGCGCGGTATGCTATAATGAGAATATGCAGGAAAAAACACCCGATTTTGCCGAACTTGCGCGGGAAATGGCGCGAAACGGCGAGCAGTTTGAGAAATTTTATGCAATGCTGACGGAGAACAACGCGGCGTTCAATCTGACGGCGATCACGGAGCGGGAGGAAGTTATCCACAAACACTTCCTGGATTCGCTTGCGGGAGCGGCATATCTTCCCGCGGGCGGGCGGATTGCGGAAGTCGGATCGGGGGCGGGGTTCCCGTCGGTGCCGCTTGCCATCGTGCGCAGGGACGTGTCGTTCACGCTCATCGAGAGCACGGGAAAGAAGTGCGCGTTTTTGCGCAAGGTGAGCGAAGCGCTGGGGCTGAATCTGACCGTGGTGCAGATGCGCGCGGAGGAAGCGGGGCGCGACGCGGCATACCGCGAGCAGTTCGACGCGGTCATCGCGCGGGCGGTGGCGCCGTTGGTGCCTTTGTGCGAGTACTGTCTGCCGCTCGTGAAGCAGGGCGGACGGCTGATCGCGTGGAAGGGGAGCGAAGACGAGACGCCGGGTGCGGTGTATGCGGTGAAGGTGCTGGGCGGAGGCAATCTTCGGACGGTGGCATACGAGCTGCCGAACGGGTACGGTGCGCGGCGGCTGGTGCTGGCGGACAAGGTGTCTCACACGCCCGAGAAGTATCCGCGCGGGCACGGAAAGGAACGAAAAGACCCGATCGTATAGGGCAAAAGAGAGCCATATGGGAAACACGTGTGCATTGACGGGGCATCGTCGGTTGCCCGCGAATTTTGATAAAGTTGCGCTGTATGAGGCCTTGGAGGCGATGATCTTCCGCGGGTGCGACCGATTTTTATGCGGGATGGCGCGGGGGTTTGACCTGGAGGCATTGGCGTGCCTGACGCAGTTGCGGAAGAAATATCCGATCGCGCTGGTGGCGTGCATCCCGTACCGGGGGCAGGAGAGCGGGTTTCCGGAGCGGGAGAAGGAGAAGTATCGGGCGCTTTTGAAGCAGTGCGACGAGCGGG
>CAJFMF010000019.1 GCA_904391375.1 Candidatus Gallimonas faecavium
TGCGGACCGTCTGGTCAATCTCCTCCAGGTCCTTCTCATTGTCGGCCGGGATAATCACGGTGCGAATGCCGTTGCGGAAGGCGGCCATGGTCTTCTCCTTCAGGCCGCCGATGGGCAGCACCCGCCCCCGCAGCGTCACCTCGCCGGTCATGGCGATGCCCCGTTTGACCGGCGCGCCGGTGAGGGCGGACACCATAGCGGTGGTAATGGCAATGCCGGCGGAGGGGCCGTCCTTGGGCACCGCTCCCTCCGGGAAGTGGACGTGGATATCTTTTTCCTTATAAAAGGCGCCGGGGATGTTCAGCCGGTCTGCCTGGCTGCGGATATAGCTCAGAGCCGCGTGGGCCGACTCCTTCATCACGTCGCCCAGGTTGCCCGTCAGCTCCACCCGGCCCGATCCGGGCACCACGTTGACCTCCACCTCCAGCAGCTCCCCGCCCACCGAGGTCCAGGCCAGGCCGTTCACCACGCCCACGCGCTCCTCCAGGGCCTGCCGCTCGGGATAGTACCGGGGCGCCCCCAGATAGTCGTGCAGCTCCTTTTCCGTAATCCGAACGGATTTTACATCCCCCGACACCACCCGCATGGCCGCTTTCCGGCACAGGGCGGCCAGCTGCCGCTCCAGCACACGCACGCCAGACTCCCGGGTGTAGGCGGAAATCAGCTCCCGGATGGCGTCGTCCGAGAGCTTCAGCTGCCGGGCCGTCAGGCCGTGGCGCTTGAGCTCCTTGGGCAGCAGGTGGCGCTTGGCAATCTGCAGCTTCTCCTCGTCGGTATAGCTGGACAGCTCGATGATCTCCATCCGGTCCAGCAGGGGCCGTGGGATGGTATCGGTGGTGTTGGCGGTGGTGATGAACAGCACCTGGGACAGGTCGAAGGGGATCTCCAAAAAGTTGTCCCGGAAGGTGGAATTCTGTTCGGGATCGAGAACCTCCAGCAGCGCGCTGGCGGGATCGCCGCGCAGATCGGAGGAGATCTTGTCCACTTCGTCCAGAAGGAACACGGGATTGACGGCGCCAGCGTTCTTCATCTCGTAGATGATGCGCCCCGGCATCGCGCCGATATAGGTGCGGCGATGGCCGCGGATCTCCGCTTCGTCCTTGAGCCCGCCCAGACTCATGCGGACGAACTTTCTGCCGAGCGCGCGCGCAATCGACATGGCGACGCTCGTCTTGCCCACTCCGGGCGGGCCGACCAGGCACAGAATCGGCGCCTTCAGCTCCCCCGTCAGCTTGAGCACGGCGAGGTATTCCACGACGCGCTCTTTGATCTTTTCCAGCCCGTAGTGGTCGGCGTTGAGCACCTTCTCGACGTCGGAGAGCTTCTCCGTGTCCTTGGTCTCCTCCTTCCACGGCAGGTCGAGAATCCAGTCCGCATAGTTGCGCAGAACGGTATATTCGGGCGAAGAAGGCGGCATCTTGTCCATGCGCTTGAGCTCGGCAAGCGCCTTCTCCTCCACCTCTTTGGGAAGCCCCTTGGCGAGCATCTTCTCGCGCAGACGCTCGTTCTCCTCGACGTCGTCGCCGAGTTCCGCATGAATGGCCTTGAGCTGCTCGCGCAGGAAGTACTCCTTCTGCGACTTCTCAATGTTGCGGCGCACGTCCTGCGCGATCTTGCGCTCCAGTTTTCCGATCTCCAGCTCCGTATTGAGACATTGCTCGAAGAGCCGCAGACGGCGCGTCAGCGTGGTCTCCTCCAGAAGCTCCTGCTTGACTTCGTCGCGCAGGCGCATCTGATGCGCGCAGATGTTGATGTAGGCGTCGGGATCCGCAACGCCCGTCAGCGCCGCGTCCAGCTCCTTGGAGATCTTTCCGTCGCCGCCGACGATCTCCTTCACCATCTCCTTCGCCGTGCGGAAGTACGCTTCCTCCAGCGTGGGATCGCCGTGAATGGTGGGAAGTTCCTCCGTCACGGCATACAAATACCCGCTCTCCAGATGAAATCCGCGGGCAACGGCGCGGTATAACCCCGCGACAAAAACGCGCATTCTGTCCCCCGGCAGACGCGTCGCCTGCCGAATGGCACACACCGTCCCCACGTTGCACAAATCCTCTCCCTCCGGAAATTCCTTCTCGGGATCGGTCTGCCGCGTCACAAAGACATATTTATCGTTGCTGTCGGCGCGCTCGACAGCCGCAAGGGATAACCCCCGCCCTACGTCGAATGCGACGGTTGTGTCGGGAAACACAACCTGTGTCCGCATGGGAATGACGGACAATATCTTTACTCTGTTCGTGTCCATGCCCTTACCTCTCGTAAGAATAGAATTCGTTCGATATGTTTATCACACACGGCGCGCGTTTTCAATCGCCCGACGGGAAATTTTACACGCTTTTCACCCGTCTCTTGCCCTTTCTTCGCCGGATTGACCGAAAATCGCCCCCCGCCTCGCTCCCTGCGACGGCTCCGAAGGCAACCTGTTCCTTGCAACGGGAAGGCACCCCGTCCCGCTTTGCAACGGCTCCAAAGACAACCTGTCCTGCTCCCTGCGACGGCTCCGAAGGTCTCCTGTCCCGCACGTTTATTGTAAGAACGAGAGAAACGGCAAGCGGGAAGGTGCGGAAAAAAGTCCGAAGTAGCGCAATGACCCCCGCGCACGGCGGGGGTCATTGCACCATCGGAACGTCAATCTTCCTTTGCAAAATCTTCCTTGCCTACGCCGCAGAGCGGGCAGGTGAAATCGTCGGGGACGTCCTCCCACTTGGTGCCGGGCGCGATGCCGTTATCGGGATCGCCCGTCGCCTCGTCGTACACATAGCCGCAGACCGTGCATACATACTTTGCCATAATCATACCTCCGTTTTGCCCGTCGGGCAATTTGTTTTTGAAAAAAGTCAAACCGTGCGAGGCAGAAAGGCGGGTTAAGCCTTTACGTCCTCGGCGATCTGTTTGCCGAGTGTCACGAGCGCTTCGCGGCTCGATGCGTTGACCGCAGAGAGCACCGTCGTCTTTTCTCCGATGCGGCGCATATTCTTGAGTCCTGCCAGGATGCCGTCCATCAGCGATCCCGCCTGCGGCGCCCAGGAACCGTTTTCGACGATAGCGTATGCGCGATTCTGGTAATTATGCGCTTTCAGATCGTTGAGGAAGTTCTCCATGTTGACGAAGATGCCGTTGTTGTACGTCGTGGAGGCAAACACCGCATGCGAGCAGCGGAATGCCTCGGAGAGCAGTTCGCTCGGGTGCGTGACGGAGACGTCGAACACCTTGACGCGCACCCCTTCCGCACCGATGGCGGAAGCGAGGATCTCGGCGGCGTTCTGGGTATGGCCGTAGACGGACGCATAGAACACGGCGACGCACTTTTCCTCGGGCTTATAGGCGCTCCAGATGAGGTACTTTTCGAGATACCAAGCAAAATCGTCCTTCCAGATCGGGCCGTGCAGCGGGCAGACCATGGAGATCTTCAGCCCAGCCGCCTTTTTGAGGACGGACTGCACCTGCACGCCGTATTTTCCGACGATGTTGAAGTAATACCGTCTTGCGTCGTCGAGATATTCGGCGGCAAAGACGTCCTTCTCCGCGATCACGTTGCCCGCGAGCGCGCCGAACGTTCCGAACGCGTCGGCGGAAAAGAGGAATCCCTCTTCGGGGACATAGGTGAAGAGCACTTCCGGCCAATGCACCATGGGCGCGCCGATGAAGGTGAGCGTGCGCTTGCCGATGGAGAGCGTGTCCCCTTCCTTGACGAGGTACGCCTTGCCCGTATAGCCGAAGTAATTTTTCAGCATCACCGCCGCCTTCTGCGAGGCGATGACCGTGACGTCGGGATAGCGCTCCAGAAGGCGCGCGAACGTCGCCGAATGATCGGGCTCCATGTGCTGAACGACGACATAGTCCAGCTTGTCCTCTCCCAGCGCACAGGCGAGGTTGTCAAAGAAGAAATCGCCCACGGCAATGTCCACCGTGTCGAAGAGGACGGTCTTTTCGTCCTTCAAGAGATACGCATTGTACGATACGCCGCGCGGAACGGGATAGGCGCTCTCAAAGAGCGCAAGGCGCCGATCGTTCCCGCCGAGATAATAGAGTCCCGCGGCAAGTTCCTGACAATTCTGCATAACATTCTCCGTAAGTTTTTCGCGTGCATTATAGCATATTTCACCGAAAAAAGCAACCTTTCTGCATATGCTTTTCCCGCAGCATTTCCGACCGACTTCCCGAACGTCTTCCCGACCGTCTTGCATTCCCCGTCCGACGGTTTTTTCCGATCTGCCTCTTTCAGAGCAGGCTGCGCATCCCGCGCACGATGAACTCGCTCATCTCGTCGGCGAACTCCTCCACGGGCGGACGGTTCTCCTGCCGCAGGCGCGCCTTCAGACAGGCAATGCACCCCGACGAGACAAAACGGTAAAAATCATGCAGCCTGGCAGGCGCGGCGCCGCCGAAGAACTCCTTATAGTATTCCGCGCAGAGCTGTCCGCCCATCTCGACAAAGCGCATCGCCCCGCCCGTGTTGTCCGAGGCGAGCAGAAGCTGACAGAGCGGCTCGTTCTTTTCGAGCAGCGAAAACACCGTGCGGCACACCCGCCGCGCCGATACCGCGTTCTCCCGATGTTCCAGCGCGCCCCGCAGCGCCGCCGCAAATTCCTCCAGAAACTGTCCTTCCAGTTTCTCGTTGAGGTCGTAGACGTCCTTATAATGCGCATAGAACGTCCCGCGCCCCACGCCCGCCTTCGCACACAGCTCGCTCACCGTGATCCTGCGCAGCTCTTTCTCCTTCCGCAACTGCAAAAATGCCTCGATCAGCATCGTTCGGGTCATCCGCACGCGCAGATCGCCGCCTTCAATGTTCATCGATCTGTCTCCTTTCGGACAATTTCGCACACAGTGTCCGATAAAATACACTTGTCAGAAATCTGACGGAACAAGTCCCGCCCTTTTTGTGGTATATTATAAGAGCAGAAACCAATCAGGAAGATTATACCGCAACGGGGCAAGGCTATTATACCACAGCCCGCCCCGAATTGCAATCGGGAGGCACAAACATGAAAACGCTCTATCTCATCACGGGGGCGGCGGGACACGTCGGAAGCGCCCTTTGCGCCGAACTGCATGCGCGCGGCCAACGCGTGCGCGCACTCGTCCTGCCCGGCGAGGACGTCACGTTCCTGCGTCAGACGGGTGCGGAAGTTCTCTTCGGCGACGTGACAAAACCCGCAACGCTGGAACCGTTTTTCGACATTCCCGAAGGCGTTTCGGGAGTCCTCATCCACTGCGCGGCCGTCGTGGACATCGCAGGCGGGGAAAATCCCGCCGTCCGCGCCGTCAACGTGGACGGCACGCGCAACGTCATGGAGTTCTGTCTTGACAGACACATCGAAAAAGTCGTGTACGTCTGTTCCGTCCACGCCATGCCGCCCCTTGCCGCGGGACGCGTCCGCCGCGAAGTCGATTCCTATGACCCCGCCCCGCTCGACGGCGCCTATGCGCGCAGCAAAGCCGCGGCGGCGGATCTCGTGCAGCGCATGATCCGGGACTGCGGCCTTCCCGCCGTCATCGTACTGCCTTCGGGCATCATCGGGCCGTATTGCGGCAAGGGCAACCACCTCGTACAGATGGTGAAGGACTACTGCCGCGGAGCGCTGCCTGCCGTTGTCCGCGGGGGATACGACTTTGTGGACGTGCGGGACGTGGCGAACGGCATTCTCGCCGCCGCCGAAAAAGGCCGCGTGGGCGAGAGCTATTTGCTGACGGGACACGCGCATACCCTCAAAGAGATGACGGCCATGCTCGCGGAGATCACGGACGGGCGAAAGCCGGGCGTCATTCCCATGTGGATGGCGCACCTCGCCGTCCCCTTCGCGGAATATGCCGCAAAGCGCAAGCACGCCAAACCGCTCTTCACCCACTACGCCCTGCGCGTCGTGCTGGAAAACGACCGCTTCTCGCACGACAAAGCCGCCCGCGAGCTGGGATACTCCCCCCGCGACCTCTTCGACACCCTGGAGGATACCGTGGCCTGGCTGCGGGAAACGGGCGAGATCCCCGCACTCAAATCCCCCGCCCGCAAGCCGAAAGCCCTGCGCGCACGCGCCGACGGGAGAGTCTGACGCCCCCGATCGGCCGAGCGTTTCGGACAAATGCCGATCTCCAGTCGATTTGATCTGATTTTCGGACGATTTGCCCCGATCTTCAGTCGATTTGATCTGATTTTCAGTCGATTTGATCTGATTTTCAGACAATTCAGTCCAAACAAAGCGCCGCCGTGCTCAAAGCACGGCGGCGCTTTTTCTCGTTGCGGAACTCAGAAATCGGAGCCGTTCCAACCCCAATTTTCGACAGGGTGGTAGCTCACATACGTCTGCGACGGCAAGACGTTTGCCTCTTCCTGTAAAATGGAACAGATCTGAGCGGTCATCTTCTCGCAGGCGGAGGCAGAGGCGCCTCCGAACAGGCTGACGGAGACATAGGCGCCCTGCTCGGCGCGCTTGCCCGCAAACCACAGGTCGTACCCGTCCGTAAAACCGATCATGAGGTAGCTCTCCGGCTTGTTGAGCACGGCGATGGCGCGTCCCAGTCTGGTCTTGATGCGCTCACGCGTCTCCCGCGAGAGCTTCACGGCCGTGCGGCAGTCGATAAACGGCATATTGTTCGTCCTCCTTTTTTCCGATTTTAACGCATTTGCGGGGAAATGTCAAGAGGAGAAGGCGGCCGTGTCCGTTGCCGTCTTCTGCGCGGAAGCCGCCCGAAGACGTGCCGCCGTCGCACGGAGCGCCGCAAGTGCCTCGGCGGGATCGGAGACAGTTTGCACCGTCTCCTCCATGGGACACATCCCCGTTCCCGCGCGGTTGACGATATAGTCGGTCAGCGTGCCGTATTCTGCGCGGATGCCGTGCGCCTGCAGGGTGCGAAGGCCGCTCGCGGAGAGCACTTCCGCGTACACTGCCCGCACGCCCATGAAGACATACAGGAGCGCCGCCGCCTTGCCGACGATTTTGTCCGCCGCCGCGCCGTCCCTTGTATCCTGTTTCTCATCAATCCACTCCAGCAGCGGGCGGATGCCCGTCTGCGTACTTGTGAGGACATTGTCCCCCTTTTGCAGGATACAGGTCAGATTTTCGGATTCCAGCCGTGCACGCAGGGTGCAGAGCCGATCAGGACAAGGAGTTTCTCTTTCGGACACGATATCACCTCAGGCGCCGAACGTCTCTTTTGCGGCGCGCATATTCTCCACGATCTTCACGCCGAACGGACAGCGTTTCTCGCACGCGCCGCACGCGATGCAGTCCCCCGCCTTGGCGGGAAGCGCCGCATAGTGCTCGCGCACCGTCTCGGGGACGCCGCCGCGGGCGCGGGCAAGGTTCAGAAATTTTGTGACCGTCGCAACGTCGATGTGTCGGGGACAGGGCGCGCAATGGCCGCAGTACATACAGTGTCCCGCCCAGCTCATCTTGCGGAAGGAGGCAAAGACGGGCGCATAGTCGCGCTCCCGATCGGAGGCGTCCTCATAGGCGAGCGCCGCATCCAGTTCTTTTTCGGAGTACGCACCGACCATGACGGAGGCCGCCGCAGGACGCGTAAGCGCATAGTGAATGCACTGGACGGGCGTCATGGCTTTGCCCGCGGGAGAGGCGTCGGTGAGGAGATCTCCGCCGCCGTACACCTTCATGACGGTGATGCCCACCCCCATGCGCTGGCAGGTCTCGTACAGTTCCTCGCGCACGGGATCGAGATTGAAGAGCGGCCGACGGTAGCTTTCTTCCTCAAAGAGCTTGTTGACGTCCTCATCGCCGGGGAGCAGGTCATAACAGGGGTTGACGGAGAACATGAGCACTTCGATCGCGCCGCTTTTCACCGCCTCGAGGGCGACGAGCGGGTTGTGCGAACTCATGCCGATGTGGCGGATGACGCCCTCCTGTTTGCGCTTTTGCGCATATTCGAGAATGCCGCCCTCCGCGACCTGCTTCCAGACGGCCATGGAATCCACATAGTGGATCATGCCGACGTCCGCATAGTCGGTGCCGAGATTGCGGAGCATTCCCTCGAAGGAGGGGATGACCTCTTTCAGATTGCGCGTCGCCTTGTATTGTCCGTCCTGCCAGACGGTACACAGATGCGCCTGATAGACGAACTGCCCGCGGCGCGTTCCGACCGCCCTTCCGACGCGCCGATGCATGTCGGGGTCGGGGCTGTAGAAGTCCATGCAGTTGATGCCGCCCGCAAAGGCACGGGCAAACATCGCCTGCGTGAAGGCGTCGTCGCGTTCCAAAAATCCCTCGCAGCCGAGGCCGATCTCGCTGACGGAAAGGCCCGTATTGCCGAGCGGTCTGTAGCGCATCTTATTTCTTCTCGCGCAGCAAGAGGCGCACGCCCATCACGAGAAAGGGAACGACGACCGTCTGCAGCACCATGCCGAGCAGTCCCGTGCAGATCTGCGACCACACGGCGGCGGCGGACAGGGACGAGACGCCCTGGAACACGGCGGCAAGGAGGAGGAAGAAGAGTCTGCCCGCGACCTGTGCCAGGAGCACGGCGGGGAACGCCATCCAGCCGTTCTGCATGATCTTAGCCGAGAACAGTCCCGAGACGACGGCAAAGACGGCGAGTTCCGCCATCATGTACGGAAGACGGCCTGCGGCAGGCATGGGATTGCCCGCGAGCGCGGTGACGGCAAAGCTGATCACGGGCGAGAGAATCCCGACGCCGAGCCCCCATTGCCAGCCGAGCAGGCATCCGCCCAAAAGGACGGGGAGATACATGGGCAGCCAGGCCACGCCGCCCGAAGCGCCCGCCGCGAGATGGACGAGCTGGGGAAGCAGGACGGCGAGCACGACGATGCCCGCCGAGACAAGCGCCTTCACGGTGATCTTCACGCGAAGGGACGCATGGTTTCTTATCAGAACCGATTCAATCATACAATAGACCTCCGATCAATCTTGTTTTTATGTCTTTTTACGGTATGTTGTCATATCTGCCGTGAGTTTTTCTTTCGCGGCAAATTTCTCTTTTTGCGATCCGTTTTGCGATCAGGCATCTCTTTGCAGGCGGTTGGTGAAGTCCCGCATCATCTCCGAGATCTTGATCTGCTGCGGGCAAACCTTTTCACAGCTGCGGCAGGCGATGCACGCCGACGGCCATTTCTCTTTGGGCATGGTGGAGAGCACCATGGGCGCGATGAACCCGCCGCCCGTGAAGCTGTGTTCGTTGTAGAGCGCGATGATCGCGGGAATGTCGAGATGGCGGGGGCAATGGCTCGTGCAATAGCGGCACGCCGTGCAGGGAAGTGCCGTGCGCTTGTACATCCCCTCTCCGATCGCAAGCAGGGTTGCGCGCTCCTCTTCCGTGAGCGGCTTGTCCTCCGAGAAGGTGGCGATGTTCGCCTTGACCTGGGCAAAGTCGGACATCCCCGAGAGAATCATCTTGACGTCCGGAATGCCCATGACAAAGCGGAATGCCCACGCGGGGATCTCCTCGTCGGGACGGAGCGCGCGGAGTTTTGCCTCATTTTCGGGGGAAAGCGAGGCGAGCTTTCCGCCGCGCACGGGTTCCATGACCCAGACGGGAATGTTCCATTTCCGCAAGAGCTCCACCTTTTTCGCGGCGCTCTGGAATTCCCAGTCCACATAGTTGATCTGCAGCTGGCAGAACTCCATATCCTTGCCGTACTTGTTCAGAAACCGTTCGATGACGTCATAGCTTCCGTGCGCGGAAAACCCGAGATGACGAATACGTCCCGCCCGTTTCTGTTCCATAAGATAGCGGTACGTCCCGTATTTTTCGTCGTCGAGATAGGCGTCGATGTTCATTTCACACACGTTGTGGAAGAGGTAGAAGTCAAAGTAGTTCACATTGCACTTCTTGAGCTGCGTCTCAAAGATCTCCTCCGTCTTGCCCATGTTGGAGAGATCATATCCCGGGAATTTGGTCGCAAGTTTGAGCGATTCCCGCGGATATGCCGAAAGAATCCTGCCCACCGTGTTCTCCGATTCGCCGTCGTGATACCCCCACGCCGTGTCAAAATAGTTGACACCGTGCGAAATAGCGTAATCGAACATCTCGGCCGCCTGCTTTTCATCCACTTTCGCGTAGTCCCCGTCCAGAACGGGCAGACGCATGGTCCCGAACCCGAGCGCCGACAGCTTCTCTCCCTGAAAGTCCCTGTAAATCATATACAACCTCCTTTTTCGATCATCCCTCGCGGGATGCAAACGTCACCGTTGCCGTGCCTCTTCCGACCGCCGCGGCCAGACGCGACGCATCGTCGATCTTGCCAAGCCGCGTATAGGAATAGGACGTGGAAAAGCTCTCGTAAAAGAGCACCACGCAGGCGCTCCCGTACAGCATGAGATCGCCCGCCTCTATGCGCTGCGGCGCATAGGTAGCCGTGGGAAATCCCTCGTCCAGATAGCAGTACTTCTCGTTGCCGTTGAGCTCGGACATCTCCAGCGTCATGGGCAGACGCTCCGCAAAGGCGCGCGCCGCCTCCCCGTCGGCAAGCGTCGCCGTAAATTCTTCTCCGTTCACCGTGACCGTGATCTTCATGCCTTCCTGCTCTCCTTCCTGGGTTCCGCCTTCCGCACTTTGTCCTGCCTGTCCCCCTTCGCCCGCAGAGGGCAGCTCATCCTGCGCCCCCTCGGACGAGGGCGTCTCGGGCGAAATTGCCGCACATCCCGTGCACGCAATCAACAAAAGCAATGCAAGAAACAGGGCAAGCGTTCGCTTCATTTTGTGTCTCCTTTGAAATCCGATTTCCGCTCTCTCCCGCGCAAGCCTCCCCCGATCCCCACGCCGACAAAGAGCGCAGAAAGCCGCACAAAAGCGAACGGCAACGGGGAGCCATGCCGACCCAACGGGAAGCCACGCCGACACTTGCAAAAGCGAACCACGGCGGCAGGACGTACCGACCGCGCAGGCAAACCGCAACGGGAAGCCATGCCGACCGTGCGCAGAAACCCTGCGGCGCAAGCCGCGGAAGGCAAGCCGCGGAAAGACTCTGTGGGGCGAAAAGTCTTACCTGGAAGCGGTCGGGATCGTCTTGAGAACGCGGGCAGGGACTCCGCCCGCAACGACGCCTGCGGGGACGTCCTTGGTCACGACTGCGCCCGCGGCGATGACGGCGCCGTCCCCCACCGTGACGCCGGGGAGGATGGTCGCATGCGCACCCACCCAGACGTTTTTTCCGAGCCGAACGGGCGCGGGGTACATTCCGCCGCGGCGGGCGGGATCGAGATCGTGATTGAGCGTGGCAATGACCACCTGATGACCGATGAGACACCCGTCGCCGAGGGTAATGCCGCCCTGATCCTGGAAACAGCACCCCGAATTGATAAACACGCCTTTCCCGACATGGATGTTCTTTCCGAAGTCGGTATAAAAGGGCGGGAAGAGACCGAACGTTTCGTCTGTCGGCTGTCCCGTGAGGCGGGAAAAGAGTGCGCGCAGTTCCTCGGCGGAACGGTATCCGCTGTTCATCTCCGCCGTGATGCGCTGCGCCTCGCGCGCGGCGTCCGTCATGAAAATATGCGCGGGCGAACCGCCTTCGATATATTCCCCGCGCGCCGTCATTTCCGTATACGTCTGTAAATCCATCTTTCTTTCCATACGTCACTATTATAAAATACAAGAGGCATTCTGTCAAATACCTATCCTGTATGGCAAGGGATAGAAAAAAGCTATAAAAAAACCCGCGCACACGGCGCGGGCTCTCTTATCCGATTACTTCTTTTTCTTGAATTCCTTCATACCGTTGGTGCTTCCGCCGTCCACAAGGACGTCCACGCCCGCAAGATACCCGTTGCGCTCGTCGGCAACCGTCGCCAGAGCAAAGCCGAGCTCCTCGGGTTTTCCCATGCGCTCCTCCGCCGAGAAGGGAATGAGCATCCCGCCGTCCTTGGCCTCCAGATTGCCCATATCGGTGGCGATGAGGCCGGGGCTCAGCGAAACCACGCGGATGCCCTGTTTCCCGTATTCAAATGCGCACTTTTTGGCGTACCACACGACAAAATTCTTGCTGAGAGCATAGGCAAATCCTGAGCGCTGATACTCCCCTTTGGCAAGGTTGCTCTTTTTCAGGAGCTTTTTGAGAAAGGCCGCCTCGTCCGTCTCGGCGAGCGCATACACCTTTTTGTTGATGAGAAATCCGGGAAGCACATACGCGGAATTGGAAGCCACATCGACGATGACGCTGCCCGCCTTCATGTATTTGACGAACGCTTCGTTGACATACACCGTGCCGAGCGCATTGACGCGCAGAATGGTCTCCGGTTTTGCCATGGCGGGCGAAAGCCCCGCACAGTTGATGACGTTCTTGATCTCTCCGAGAGATGCCGCGTACTCCGCCAGCGCATTGACGCTTGCGCGGTCGGACGTATCGCACGCCTTGGCGTACGCCGTGATCCCCAGCTCTTTGAGCTGTGCCACTGCCTTCTCCAGCTTTGCCTCCGTTCTTCCCGATACAACGACGATCTTATCCTTCATGAGCTTTGCGGCTTCCAGCCCCATGCCGCTGCCGCCGCCCGTGATGACGCATACGTTTGCCATATTTTTCCTCCGTTTCATGAAATACAGTCGCTTACACAACCAATGTTGAGTATATCACATTTTCTGACGATTGTCAAGCCTTGATCAAAAATATCTCCAAATAAAAGGGACATGGCCGAAACGGCCATGCCCCTTTCGGGTCGCATCCGAACCCGACCAAACGGTCAGGATTTTCCGCGGAAGAACGCATTTTCCATACATACGTCCTCTTCAAAATCTTCCAGATCCTTCTGAACGGAATCGAACAGACGGTCGCGGATATCGGCGATCTCATTCTCCTCGATGTCCTCTTCGGGACAGCCCTGCGCCGTTTCCAGATAGTGCGCGCGATACAGCTTGTCCGCAACATCGGCGTGGAGCACGCTCTCCGTGCCCGCCCTGCGATGGGAATTGACGACATACTCGCCGAGGAATACCATCTGCAACAATACCGTCCTTTCACGCTCCTCCAACTCGATCGAAAACTTCATGCCACACCTCTTTGGTTTTTTCTTTGTGCCTTTCACGAGAACATTCGGACTGCGTTTCGGAAAAGTTCTTTCGGGGAAACGTCTGCCGTCCCCCCGAAATTCCGATCGTATTATATCACAATTTCCGACAAAATACAGGGAATCGCGCGGCACTTATTTTGTCGAACAGAGGGAAATCCCGTCGAATGCGTGGTTTCTCATGACATTTTTCACCCTCTTTTTCGACGCCGCCGCAAAATCCATGAAAAAAAGGAGCCCCGTAAGGACTCCTTTTTTGTGTTGAAACGGTTCAAACCCCTTTTGCCGTCGCAGCCGAAGCGGACGCGCGCCTGAAAGCCGTCTTCGCCCTGTCCTGCGTCCCGAAAGATGGGGAAACGCGCAGAACAGCCTGTGCGAGGTCAGCGATCTTCGCGGAAGTACGAAAGGCCGAGGCTTGCGGGCGGCTGGGTCTCGCGGTGACCGACGATGCTCGTGACGATGAGCACGAGGATCGTGACAATGTACGGGATCATGTTGAGCAGCGGGATCTGCTCGAAGGAGATGCCCGTAATGCGCGAAGCAAGAATATAGAGCATACCGAACACGATAGAGCCGAGAATGGCAAGCGCAGGCTTCCAAAGCGTGAAAATGACGAGCGCAATGGACAGCCAGCCGATGCCCTGAATGGTCTGATCGACCGTCGAGCCGACAATGCCGTTCATGTAGCCCATGACATAGCACAGACCGCCGAGACCCGCGATCGCCGCGCCCGAAATGATGAAGGAATACTTATACCCCGTGACGTTGATACCGACCGCGTCCGCCGTGGCAGGATTTTCCCCGACGGCGCGCAGGTTGAGTCCCACTTTCGTATATCTGAGCACGACCGTTGCCACAACTGCAATGATGATGGCAAGATATACGAGAATCCCGTGCGAAAGGAAGATGGTTCCGAACCAGCCGAGATTTTCCGTTCCCGGGATATGAGCGTTGAAAAATTTGAGTCCTGCATTGGAGAGCGCGGTGCTGACCCCTTCCGTCAGGACGACGTTATTGAGGAAGAAAGACGTGAATCCGACGCCGAAGATGGTGCAGGCAAGTCCCGTCACGTTCTGATTGGAACGCAAAGAGACGGTGAGAAACGCATAGACAGCGCCCAGCGCCCCCGCAAAGATCATGGCAAACAGAATCCCCATGATGACAGCCAGAACACCGCTTGGATTTGCGACCCCCGCCGTGCAAAGTTTTACGCCGAGGCATCCGCCTGCCGCGCCCATGCACATGATTCCGGGGATCCCGAGATTGAGATGTCCTGATTTTTCCGTCAGGATCTCCCCCACGCACCCGAACAAAAAGATGACGCCGAAGGAAATGGCATTTGCAAAAAAGACATCCATTCAATTCTCCTCCATTGCTTTGCGCGCATTCTTTTTCCGCGAGGTTTTTTTGTCCTCACCCGCTTTCACAGCCGCCCCCTCATTCTCAGGAGCGTCTGCCTCAAGTTCCGATTGCTGTATCTGCTCGGTTTCTTTCGGTTGTTGCGTTTTGGTACTTTCCGATTTTCCCGCTTCCATACCTTCCGCGGGAGCAGATTTTTCTGTCTCTTCCCGCTCCACCCCTGTCCGCTCGGAGGTGCCGTCCTCAGAGGATGCACTCATCGAGAAGGCGGGCTCTTCACGTCCGTGGTGCTTTTTGAAATTGAAATGCACTTTATAGACGATGAAGAATTCGCAGCCGATAAAGAAGAAGTAGATGAGTCCGACGACGATATCGGAGAGCGCCTCGCTGGTGAAGCCGAAGTCGGTGCATACCTGCGCCATGCCGCGCGAGAGGAAGTTGATGAAGAAGGAAATTCCTGCCATGATGAGCGGATTGAACTTGCCCATCCACGCGACCATGATGCCCGTGAAGCCCATGTTCCCGTCCATCGAGGTGCTGACCATGTGGTTGATGGAACCGACGAGCAAGAATCCGACCAATCCGCACAGCGCACCCGAGAGAATGAGCGTACGGATGATGACTTTTTTCACGCTGATACCCGCATACCGCGCGGTGTTCTTGCTGTCGCCGATGAGGGAGATCTCATAGCCGTGCTTTGTAAAGCGCAGATAACAATAGATGAGCGCCGTGACGACGATCGCGACGATGACGGTCAGCAAGCTTCTGCCTGCCTGTCCGCTTCCGAGGGAGGGAAGATTTGCGTCCGTAAGAGGCGGCATGGCGCCCGTCCCCTCGGGATACCAATGCGAAACGAAAAATGCAACGAGGTAGAGCGCCACATAGTTCATCATGAGCGTGAAGAGCGATTCGTTGGTATTGAAAAATGCCTTGAAGATCGCGGGAATGACCGCCCAGATCGCGCCTGCCGCAATGCTTGCGATCAGCATCAAAAGCCAGACGAGCGGATCAGCCGTTTTTCCGCCCAGGTAGTACATGCACATGGCGCACGCGAGGCAGCCCATGAGCACCTGTCCGTTTCCGCCGAGGTTCCAAAACTTCATGCGGAAGGCAACGACAAGGGCAAGCGCAACGCAGAGCAAAAGCCCTGTCTGCTGCAACAGCAGCCAGAAGCGGCGCTCCGTGCCGAACGCACCCGAAAAGAGCGATCCGAAATATCCGAAGAAACCTTTGGAATTGGGCGCCGACGCCGAAATGAAGATGGCGCAGATGATGAGCGCGATGAGCACGGCGCCGAAACGGATACAAAGACTCTTCCAAAGAGGCATCGGCTCGCGCTTGGTGATGTGAATGAACGGTTCCTTTATGCGTTCCATGTCCCGTCCTCCCCGTGTTCTTCTCCGATCCGCGAATCCTTCGCGACGCCCATTTTCTTGCCCTTTTCCTCTTCGAGATTGAGTGCGCCCGCCATCATAAGACCGAGCTGTTCCTTCGTTGTCTTTTCCGCATGCACGACGCCCATCAGTTTGCCGTGACACAGCACCATGATCTTATCGCACAGTGCGAGCATGACGTCGAGGTCCTCGCCGATGAACAAAACACCCGCTCCCGCCTTTTTCTGACGATTGAGGATGTCATAGATGAGATAGGACGAGTTGATGTCCAATCCGCGGACGGGATACGCCGTGATGAGCACATTGGGCTCGGTAAGGATCTCGCGCCCCAGGAGAACCTTTTGGACGTTGCCCCCCGAAAGCCGACGTACAGGCGTCTCGGTAGACGGCGTAACGACGTCAAGTTCTTCGATCACCCGTTCCGCCTCGGCACGCGCCGACTTGCGGTCCACGAACGGACAAGCCACGCGGCGGTTGATGAAGGACGTCACCGCATTCCACGCACGTCTGCACTTTTGGGCAAACGGTTTTTCGCCTTCCTTGGCGGCGACAGGCTTGATCGAATATCGATGGTCCTGATACTTTTTCAGCATCATGTTGTCCGTAATGGACATGGAAGGCGCAAGCCCCATGCCGAGACGGTCTTCGGGGATAAAGCTCATGGAGATTCCGCGTGCCGCGATCTGTTTGGGAGAGAATCCGACAATGCTGTCGCCCTCGTGATAAATCCCGCCCGATTCGACCTTTCTGAGCCCCGCGATCGCCTCGCAAAGTTCGCGCTGACCGCAGCCCGCAATGCCCGCAACGCCTAAGATCTCACCGCCGCGGATGAAGAAATTAAGTCCCTCGATGGCAATGCTTCCTTCGTCGCTCCGCACGCTGAGGTCACGGATTTCAAGGAGCGGTCGGTCGATTTTTGTCACGGGACGCTCAATTTCAAGCTCCACTTTCTGCCCCACCATCATCTCGGTGAGTGCCTGCTCATTTGTTTGAGCAGTATCCACGCAACCGATATAGGCACCCTTTCTGAGCACCGCCACGCGGTCGGAGATCGCCATGACTTCGTGCAGCTTGTGCGTGATGATGATAATGGACTTTCCGTCCGCCTTCATGGCGCGCATGACGGTAAAGAGTTTTTCCGTCTCCTGCGGCGTAAGCACTGCCGTAGGCTCGTCAAGAATGAGGATATCCGCCCCGCGGTAGAGCACCTTGAGGATCTCCACAGTCTGCTTTTCGGAGACCGACATATCGTAGACCTTCTTTTTGGGGTCGAGTTCGAATCCGTATCTTTCGGCAATTTCCTTAACTTCGTCATTGATGCGCCGTACGCCGTACTTATTCCCGCCGGGGCCGAGCACGATGTTCTGCGCAGCGGTGAACACGTCGATCAGCTTGAAGTGCTGATGCACCATGCCGATATGATGGCGGAAAGCGCCCTGCGGCGAAGAAATGACCGTCTCCTCACCGTTGACAAAGATCTGCCCTTCGTCAGGATAGTAAATGCCCGAGATCATGTTCATCAGCGTCGTCTTGCCGCTTCCGTTCTCGCCCAAAAGCGCCAGGATCTCCCCCTTCTTTAGCGTAAGGTTGATGTCCCGATTCGCCATGACCGAGCCGAAACTCTTGCTGATATGTCTTAGTTCAAGCGCGAACTGCGTGTCCACTTGCGCCTCCTTAAAAAATGTCGGAAAACAACAAGCGGCGGAGAATGTATCTTCGCCGACTTGCCTTCGGCGTACTCTGCGCCGACTTGTCTTTTATGCTGTTAAATTGCCTCAGAACTTGGAGTTGAGCAGCGTGATGCCGTCGATCTGAATGTCGAAGTAAGGAGCCGAACGAAGCGTGGATTCGGAGAATGCACCATCCACAACCGCCTCAGCGCCCTCGATGTCAACGGAAGGCTTGTAGCTCGTGAGATGTCCGTCGCTGTCGATGGTGGCATTCACATTGAGCGTATCCGTCTTGGTCAGCGTGAACTTGGAGCAATCAAATACCTTCAGCGAGCCGTTCTGAAGCTGCGCCTTGACCTCGTCGATCTTCGCCTGCGTGCCCGCTGCGGCCGCCGCACCGACTTCCGTCAGAACGACTGCGCTATTGTCAAGCGTACCTGTCCAGTCCTTATCGATTGCCGTACCGTTCTTCACGCAGTCGATCATATACTCAAAATAGGGCACCCAGTTGATACGCGAAGAGACAATGAATGTGTTGGGGCAGGCAGAAGCCGTGCTGCCGTTGTAGGAGACATTGGGAACGCGGGCGAGTTCGCATGCGGAAGGTGCACCCATGGAGTCTGCGTGCTGGGAAATGAGCGCGGCACCGTTCGAGATCAGCGTGTTCGCAGCATTGCGCTCTGCCGTCTCGTCGAACCAGGAGCCCGTGAACTGCACTTCCATCGAAAGGCTGATACCCTCTGCGGCAAGCTCTTCGTCGACAATGGACTTCGCACCAAGATAGAACGAGGTATAACCGGAAATAACTTCCGCGTAGGTGTAAGCACCGACGTAACCGATCTTGATATTGTTGTTCGCGTCAAAATTCTTTGGCTCAAGCTTGTCCGCATTGTACATCTCGACCAGCTTCATGCCTGCGGCAACGCCTGCAAGATATCTGCCTTCATAGATGCTCGCAAAAGCATTGTGCAGATTATCAAGTCCCGCAATGTGTGCCTGCGTACCCGTTGCATGGCAGAACTCAACTTCGGGGAATTCCTGTGCTGCCTTCTTGATGTAGTCCTGATGGCCGAAGGAGTCCGCAAAGATGACGTCGCAACCCTGGTCAACAAGGTCGGCAGCCGCATCGTAGCACTCCTGCGTCTCGTCGATTCCCGTGCGGATGATGAGGTGATCCTGATCGATGCCCTTGTTTGCGCAGGCCTCGCGGATCGCGTCGAGGAAGTTCTTGTCGTACGTCGAGTTATCGTCGTGAAGGGCGATAAATCCGACCGTCAGTTCGTCGTCCCCCTGCGTGCATCCCGCAAGAGCGCCGACACCCGCGACCGCGATGGTCGCTGCAAGACCCAATGCCAGAAGTTTTTTCATATGATTTCTCCTTTCCCGATAAAAATTATCGTTTTTACCCCAAAACAAAAAGCGCGCCTCTCTCATTGCGCGCGGAATACGACGCTCTCATCCGTCATGGATTCGATGATGGCAAGAGAATCGACACGGATCCCCTCGGCGCGGAGCTTGTCCCCGGCACCCTGGAACCCCTTCTCAATGGCGATGGCACACCCGACAAGATGCGCTCCCGCATTTTCAATAATGCGGATGAGTCCGCGCACGGCATTGCCGTTGGCAAGAAAATCATCCACAATGAGAACATGGTCTTCCCGATGAATATAGTCCTTGGCAACCGCAATTTCATACGTCTCCTTATGCGTATAGGAATATACGGATGCCGTGTACACTTCCTTGGGCATGTTGGCGCTTCTGTGCTTCTTGGCAAACACGCACGGAACGTGCAGGGCAATCCCCGCCGCCACCGCGATCGCAATCCCGGATGCCTCCACCGTCAGAACGCGCGTGATCCTCTCGCCCGCGTACAGGCGTGCGATCTCCCGCCCGATCTCTACGATGAAATCGGAATCCATCTGCTGATTGAGGAAACTGCCCACTTTGAGCACGTTCCCCGGGAGGACGGTCCCCTCTGCCAAGATTTTTTCTTCCAGCGCCTTCATTTGTGTCCCTTGTGAAAATGTATAATAACACTATACCACAATCAAAAATGTAAGTCAAATAAATAACCCGATCCCGCGGCCCTTCCCCAAAAAAACTTTTCTTTTTTCAGATTTTTTTCTTCGACTTGCCCGAGTTGCCCGTCCGCTCCGCCTGCACGAGTTACCCTCCCGCTCCGCCTCGCCCGTCCCTCTGCGCCGTCGCCCCTCTGCCCCCTTGTTCCGCACCCCATCCCGCTGTCCTGCTCACGGAAAAAGCCGCAACGGGCGCAGGACGCGCACGAGGACAGGCCGCAAAGAAAATTATGCAAAGCGCCCGCCCCGTGACACGGGGCGGGCGCTTACGATCATTCTGTTTCCGCAAATGCCTGCCGATCAATCTAATCTTCACGAAAACCTGCCGATCTGCCGATCAATCCTGCCGCCACTGGAGCCAGCCCGATTTGGTGGAGATATCGTAGTTGGCCGTGACGTCTTCTCCGTTGCGATCACGGATCGTGACGCTTGCGATGGTGTTTTGGACGGAATAAAACTGCGTGGGCTGCAGTACGCCCGTGAGTTCCACCTCGATGGTCTGTCCGACGACGAGAGAGCCGAGCGAGATCCAGAACGCGCCCGAGACGGAATTGCCGTAAAGCGGACTGCCGTTCCATTCGGCGGAGACGGAAACGCTCGACACTTCGATGGGACGGGGCAGGATTTCGAGCACGGGTCTGCCGAAGCTCTCATAGCGCAGGCGGTTATCCGCCATGACGTCCTGTCCCGTGACGGGATCGGTCGCCGAGACGCATGCGCTGTCGAGTTGGTCTGTGTCGATGGTTCCCGCATCGGTGAGAGAAAGAAAGGAACATTTCACCGCGACGTCGGGCGGTTTCACGACAGCGTAATCCTCCTCCGTCAAAGCGAGCGTCGTGCCGTCGTAGTACTTGCTGACGGGATAAAACGTGACGATGATTTCCGTCTTGATGCGCAGTCTCCCGTACTCATAGGAAAACGCATAGCAGTCGGTGACATCGGAGCCGTCCTCCGCCGTCACCGTGAAGAGAAGCGCGTTTTCCGCGTAGCGTACCTCCGTGACAGAGTCCGTGACGGAATAGAGCGTGTTTCGGATGACGGAGGCGTTCGTCGGGGTCAATGTTTGCCCTTCGACCAGGCCGTACGTTGACTGCGCCGAGACGGCATAGTCGCCGATCCCTGCGGCAGAATGGCCGTTTCCGTCGTAAATCCATGTGCGCGATGCCGTCTGCACGGTAATGGGACGGGGCGTCACGGTGAGCATGCCGGAGCCGCTCCGAAAGCTGTAATTGGCGGTCACGTCCCTGCCCGTTTCGTCAAAGACGACATACGTCGGCAGATTGGGAATGCTCCCCGCCCGCGTAATCGAGGCACAGTCGGCGATCTGCGCAATATGCCCCGATACAAAGGGCGTATTTTCGTCGGGACGCACCCCTTCCGCCGTGAGCGGCGTGCCGTCGTAGACCTTCTCCGCGCTCGCCGCATGGAGGACGATCTCCCGCGGAAGCACTTCGAGAGAGGACGGAAGCCACTCCACCGCATAGAGGTCGGTCACGTCCTCGCCCGCCCCGTTGCGGATGACGAGCGCTGGCGTATTGTCTGTCTTGCCGACGTCCGTCCGCGACGGCCACACGCATTCCATGGAATCGCCCGCGGCAAGCGAGCCTTCCTCCGCAGAACAGGCAGGCGCGGAAAGCGGCGTACCGTCATACACTTTCTGCGCACTCTCCGCTTTCAGCACGACGGGACGCGCCAGCTGCTCCGCCTCCGACGTGAGCGCGGAAAGCGTGTAACAGTCGGTGACGTCCTCCCCCGCTCCGTTGACGATGCGATTCACCCGAACGGTCACTTCAAACGTCTGATCGGCTTTGCCGCGATAGTCGTATTCGGCATCGGCGATGACGTCGGCGTAGGCAAGCGACGCCGTAACGGCGGGATCCTCTCCGTAGAAGAAGGTATCCGCCAGACCGATCTGCGCCTCGCGCGGGAGGACGGAATAGGAGAACACCGTCCCGTACTTTTTTCCCGTTGCGCCGTCCGAAACGGCGCGTACCTCGTAATCTCCGACTCTAACGGGCTGTTCGGACGTCCATTCGGCCGCGCCCTTGGCGCGATACTCGGGGGTCACCTTGCCGAGGACCGCCTTTGCCCGAAAATCGAGGGGCGTGCCGTATTCCACGGCGGAAGGACAGGATTGGGCATAGATGTTTCCCGCCACGGAGCACAGCGTGACGATGAGCGCGATCAGGAGGACGAGCGCGGCAAGAATGAGAAAGCGGAACTTCCAGATCTTGTCGAGCGTGCGCATGCGCTGTTCGAGTTTTTCCTTATAAGAATGATAGAGCATCCTCTCCTCCGTCATCTGACGCGCAAGGTGCCGAACTCAAATTCGATGGAGTAGTTCTTCGTCACGTCGTTTCCTTTTTCGTCGTAGATCGTGACAGATGCAACGCCGTTTTCGCTCCTGCCGATCTCCGTGCGCGTGCCGGAGAGCACGACGACGGCCCGATGTCCGCTGCACAAATCGGTCAGCGTGTATTGCCTGCAGACGAGCGGCGTTCCGTCATAGGATTTGGTCGCGGACCCCGTCGTCAGTTTGACACCGCGCGCATACACGCTCAGCGTCCCGTAACTCTTGAGAACGGCATAGAGATAGGTCACGTCCTTTCCGTTCGCATCGAGAATGCGCACGTCCCCGAACAGGTTGGCCGTCTTTCCCACCTCGGTGAGCTGCGTCTGACGCCTGATCGTAAGGGTATGCCCGGGCAGAAGCGATCCGCCCGTAAGCCGCACCTCTCCGCGCAGGGGTTCGCCGTTATAGGCCCGCGATGCGGACTCGCTCGACAGCTCGATCGGCAGTCCCGTGACTTCCGAATCTCCCCACGACGAGGACGCAGAAGTTCCCGTCACTTCCACGTTCACCCAGCCGAGTCCGTCCACATACACTTCCACCCACGCATGGGCGTTCTGGGCAAGAATGTTGACGTATTGCCCCGCCTTTGTGTCACCCACATACCCGATGACGTAGCGCGCAGGGATCCCCAGCGCACGGTAGAGCAGCGTCGCCGCCGAGGCAAAGTGCTGACACACCCCCTCCCGATACTGCGTGAGAAAGGCGGCAACGACGTCCTCTTCGCGGTCGAGCGCGCGGTCGTAGTCCGTCAGGTAACGCGCGACGCTCTGCACATATTGCGCGATTTCGGCAATGACGTCCTTGTCGTTTGCGCTCCATCCCTGCTGTGCAATGATTTCGCCGAGCACCTGCATGGTGGAATTCGGAACGTCCAGATAGTTTGTGTACGCATACGATCGGTACAGCTGTTCCGCCTTTGCAATCGTTCCCGTCAGCTCCGCGGCGGGAAGGCCGTCCCGCAAAAAGTCGTAGTCATAGCAGACGAGCTCATAGGGCAGCGACGTGTCCCCGACGCTGATGCAATCGTTCGTCTGGACGGTCGCGTTCTTTCCCTCGCTTGTCAGGGCATAATATGGCTGAAGATATTGCTTTCCGTAGACAATGATCTCCATTTCCATGCGGTTCCACTGCCCGCCCGAAAGCCTGTAAGACGGCAGATAGGTCATGCCGTATCCGTCCGTCGTCATCGTCACGATCGGCGCACTTCCCCACGCCTGCCCGCTGTAATTCCCGAAACTCATATAGCGGAAATATACACGCGCACTCGCGTCCGCACGCACGGTCAGCGCAACGATCGCCTGACTCGCATCGACCAGTCCGCCGCCCGAGCTGCCCGCGTCGCCTGCTCCGCCGTCAGGGGCTCCGATGGTTCCGTCTGTATTCAGGATCGGATAGTCGGAACCGATTCCTCCGCCTCCCGGCAGAAGA